>JAHEEV010000104.1 GCA_024640505.1 Halieaceae bacterium | reverse complement strand
CTCTGCCGGGCACCGCACCTGCCTTCTGGAGTGAAACCGACCCGCCCCGCAAGGCGTCCCGGTCAAAAAATAGGCGCGCATCTTACCAGACGCAGCGCGATAAGCAAGCACCTCAACCAGCCCCCCGGGAGGCCTCTGCCGGCCCCTGATTTGGTACAATCGCCCCGACCCTGCCCGTTTCCGGAATCATAAGGGGCGTGATGCCCATACTTCGCCTGGCAATTCCCTCTCCCCTGCGCCGGACCTTCGATTACCTGCCCCCTGAGGGGATGACGGGGGAGGAGGCGGCCGGGCTCCGGCCCGGTATCCGCCTGCGTGTGCCCTTCGGTTCCAGAGAAGTCACCGGCTATCTGCTGGGACTGCGCTCCGACAGCGACCAGGAGGAGGGTAAGCTCAAGAGAGCCCTGGAAATACTCGATTACCAGCCCATGATCAGTCCCGGCTTGTTGCAGTTGTGCCAGTGGGCATCCGACTACTATCACCACCCTCCCGGCGAGGTCTATCCCTGCGCGTTTCCCAACCGGTTGAGAAAAGGCGCTGCCCTGCTGGGAACCGGTGAGCCTGGCTGGCGACTGACCCCCCGGGGCATGGGCCTGCCCCCGGGAGCCCTGGCGAGGTCCCCGCGGCAGGCCCAGGCACTGGCACTGCTGCAATCAGAGGGCGCGGTAACGACTGCCCGCTTCGGCGAACAGGGCATACGTCGGGCCGTGTTACGCACCCTGCAGGAAAAAGGCCTGGCGGAAGGCTGTCTCCTGGCACACAGTCCCGGTGAGGTCGTTGTCCGGCCGGGGCTGGCTCTCAACCCGGAGCAGACAGCGGTACTCAGATCTGTGCTGCAGGCTCGCAATGGCTTCAGCTGTCACCTGCTGGAGGGCGTCACCGGCAGTGGCAAGACCGAGATCTATCTGCAACTGATTGCCGATTGCCTGGAGCGCGGCAAACAGGCCCTGGTCCTGATTCCCGAAATCGGCCTGACACCCCAGACTCTGCAACGCTTCGAGGAGCGCTTCGGCACCGGCATCGCGGTATTCCATTCGGGGCTGGGTGAGAACGACAGGTGCCGCGCCTGGGAGTCGGCCCGGGACGGCACCGCCCGGATCGTCATCGGGACCCGTTCGGCAGTATTCACACCGCTGGCGCAGCCCGGTCTGCTGGTGGTGGACGAGGAGCACGACGCCTCCTATAAACAGCAGGACGGCTTTCGTTATTCCGCCAGGGATGTGGCCGTCAAGCGCGCCCAGCTGGAACAATGTCCCGTCCTGCTGGGCAGCGCAACGCCCTCCCTGGAAAGCCTGCACAATGCCCTGTCGGGGCGCTACCGCCTTCATCAACTGACGGGGCGGGCGGGTGAAGCACAGCTGCCCTCGCTGGAGGCCCTCGACGTGAGATGCAAGCCCCTGCAGGCAGGTCTCTCGGAACCACTGCTCGACGGGGTGGGAACAGCTCTCGCCTCCGACCAGCAGGTGCTGCTGTTTCTCAATCGCCGCGGTTATGCGCCCACCTTACGCTGTCACGATTGCGGCTGGATTGCAGAATGCCGGCACTGCGATGCCCGCTTTACCATCCACCGCGGCCAGCGACGCCTCCGCTGCCACCACTGTGGGGCGGCCGAGCGGCTGCCGCAGGCTTGTCCGCACTGCCACAGCAACAACCTCATCGCCGCCGGGCTCGGCACAGAGCAGACCGAAGGGTTCCTGCGCCACCGCTTCGGCGATTGGCCGGTCTTCCGGGTGGACAGCGACTCCATGAAGGGGCGGCACGCGATGCAGTCCCTGGTGGCTGAAATCAATCGGGGCCGACCCTGTATTCTGCTGGGAACCCAGATGCTCACCAAGGGCCACCACTTTCCCGGGGTCGGCCTGGTCGCAGTGATCGATACAGATGCCATGCTGTTCAGCGCGGACTTCCGCGGCGAGGAGCGCATGGCCCAGCTGCTCACCCAGGTCGCGGGACGAGCCGGGCGCGGCGGGGAACGCGGCCGGGTCATCCTGCAAACACACTACCCGGATCACCCGGCAATACAGGCAATGCTCAGCGAGAGCTACCACGCGCAGGCCCGGGACATCCTCGCCAGGCGCACCGCCGCAGGGATGCCGCCTGCCGGACAGCTGATCCTGTTGCGCTCGGATTGCGTCGATGCCGGGATCGGTGAGCAGTTTCTGCAGCTCCTGCGCCGCCGGGTTGAGCCGGGCCTGCCACCGCAGTGCCGGCTGATAGGGCCCCTGCCCTCGCCCATGCAGCGCCGGGCAGGCAAGTTCCGTAGCCAGATGATGCTGACCGCGCCCAACCGCCCCAGCGCCCAGGCGGCTGCTTCCCAGCTGGTAGCCCTGGCTGAGGAGCTCCCCGCTGGGCGGGGCCTGAAGTGGAGCATCGATGTCGACCCCCAGGACATCTTCTGATACCCGCCGCTGGCCTTCAGGCCGGCTTCCTAGGATAATGATCCCTGCCGCGCTCCGGGCACGGCTCTTTATCAGGCACTCTCAGGTAGCTCCCCCAGATTATGAAGGAACAACTAAACCGGCTCATCCGGGACGCGCTGGATTCGCTGGTCCAGCAGGGCCGTCTACCGGCCGACATCGATCCCCGGGTACAGATCGACCGCACCCGCGAAAAGAGCCACGGGGACCTGACGAGCAACGTCGCCATGACGCTGGCCAAAGCCGCGGGCAAAAACCCCCGCGAACTGGCCGGTATGATATGCGAGAGCCTGCCCGCTGCGCCCTTTATCGCCCGCACCGAGATCGCAGGACCCGGCTTCATCAATTTCTTCCTCTCCGAAAGCAGCAGCCAGGCTGTCGTCCGGGACATCCTGCAACAGGGAGAGAGCTTTGGCCGCTCCAACGCCGGGGACGGGCGCAGGGTCCAGGTGGAATTTGTTTCCGCCAACCCGACCGGCCCCCTGCATGTGGGGCATGGCCGTGGCGCGGCGGTGGGTGACAGCCTGTGCCGCCTGCTGGGCGCGACGGGATGGGATGTCTCCAGTGAGTTCTACTACAACGACGCCGGCCAGCAGATCAGCAACCTGGCCCTGTCGGTGCAGGCCCGGTGCAGGGGGCTCGATCCCGAGGATCCCCATTGGCCGGAGGATGGCTACCGGGGTGAATATATTGCCGAGCTGGCCCAGGCGTATCTGCGCGGCGACCGGGTGGATGCCGAAGACCAGCATGTGACTGCATCCGGCGATCCGAATGACCTGGACGATATCCGCAAATTCGCCGTGGCCTACCTGCGACGGGAGCAGGACCTCGACCTGAAGGCGTTTTCAGTACACTTTGATGTCTACTTCCTGGAGTCATCGCTCTACGCAGATGGCGAAGTCGAGGCAGCGGTCAAGCGCATGTCGGATCGGGGGCACACCTACGAGCAGGATGGCGCCCTGTGGCTTCGCAGCACCGAATTCGGCGATGACAAGGACCGGGTGATGCGCAAGAGTGACGGCGGCTATACCTATTTCGTGCCGGACGTGGCCTATCATCTGAACAAGTGGCGGCGCGGTTTCGAGCGGGTGATCAACGAGCAGGGTGCGGATCACCACAGTACGGTCACACGCGTTCGGGCGGGGTTGCAGGCCCTAGAACGCGATATCCCGGAGGGCTGGCCCGACTACGTCCTCCACCAGATGGTCACCGTGATGCGCGGCGGCGAGGAGGTGAAAATCTCCAAGCGCGCAGGCAGCTACCTCACCCTTCGCGACCTGATCGACGAGGTCGGCCGGGATGCGACGCGCTATTTCCTGGTTGCGAGGGCCCCCAGTTCCCAGCTGACGTTCGATATCGACCTGGCCATGTCCCAGAGCAACGACAATCCCGTTTACTATATCCAGTATGCACATGCCAGGGTCTGCAGCGTTCTGCGCAAACTGGCGGAGCGCGGCTGGCAGTGGGACGCCAGTGCTGCGGTGGAGCATCTCGACCGGCTGGTGGAGGAGCACGAGAAAGCCATCCTGCGCCGGCTGGATCGCTATCCTGAGGTGGTTTCCCAGGCCGCCGCGAACTGCGAGCCCCACATGCTCGCCACTTACCTGCGTGAACTCGCGGGCGACTTCCACCCCTGGTACAACGCCCACAAGATGCTGGTGGAGGAGGAAGAACTGCGCGCTGCGCGACTGGCACTCAGTGTGGCCGTTCGCCAGGTCATCGCCAACGGCCTCGACCTGCTGGGTGTGTCCGCGCCGGAGATCATGTAGACCATGGCCCGGGATTTTGCCAAACAGGGGGGACAGCGCTCGGGAGACGGGAAAGCTTCCCGACGATCCGGCAAATCCTCCACAGCACGCCACAAGGCAAAAAACGGCTCCACGGGCGGCTGGCGCTGGTACGGTGCGGGCCTGTTTACCGGTATATTCCTGAGCTTCGTCGTCTATCTTGGCGCCCTGCCACCTTCCGGGGAGATCGTGCCGGAAACGGCGCCCGCCGGCAGCCTGCCCGCGGGTGAGGCGCAGCCACCCAAGCCACGCTTCGATTTCTACAAGCTTCTGCCGGAGCAGTCGATCGAAGTGGAGGTGGAGCCGGCGGAGATTGAAAGGCCCCGTGCAGCCGAGACAGTGTCCGAGCTGTACCTGCTCCAGGCAGGATCCTTCCGCCAGCGGGAGGACGCGGAACGTCGTCGGGCGGAGCTGTTGCTGCTGGGCCTCGACCCCCGGATAGAGGAGACATCCGGCGACAATGGCCGGTGGCACAGGGTCTATGTCGGCCCCTTCGACTCACGGGCGAAAATGGCCAAGGCGCGCAGCCTGACGGCGGGCCAGGGTATCGACACCCTGCTGCTCAAGCGGGGACAGCCCTGAAACCGCGGGTATTTGTCACACCCACTTGAATTTCTCCCGCCGCACCCCATATCTGCCAGACTGACTCAGGAGGTTCTTCGTGGAACAGTTCAGGGGCACAACCATTCTCTCCGTCCGCCGCGGCAACAGCGTGGTGATCGGCGGCGACGGCCAGGTTTCGATGGGCAACACCATCATGAAGGGCAATGCCCGCAAGGTGCGGCGTCTGCATCGCGACCAGGTGCTCGCGGGCTTCGCCGGCGGCACCGCCGATGCGTTCACCCTGTTCGAACTGTTCGAGGCACAGTTGGACAAGCACCAGGGGCACCTGGTGCGGGCCGCCGTCGAGCTGGCCAAGGCCTGGCGCACGGAACGCGCGCTGCGGCGGCTTGAAGCCCTGCTCGCTGTGGCAGACAAGGACACCTCTCTGGTCATTTCCGGCAACGGCGATGTGATCGAGCCGGAGGACAACCTGATTGCCATCGGTTCCGGGGGACCCTTCGCCCAGGCAGCTGCCCGTGCCCTGCTGGACAACACCGAGATGGACGCCCGCAGCATCGTCGAAAAGGGTCTGGGCATTGCGGGCGATATCTGCATCTACACCAACCACAACCACACTATCGAACAACTGGATTTCTGATGTCCGACATGACCCCCAGGGAAATCGTCCACGAACTCGACAAACACATTATCGGCCAGGACGAAGCCAAGCGCGCGGTGGCTATCGCCCTGCGCAACCGCTGGCGCCGTATGCAGCTGGGCGAGGAGCTGCGGGCGGAGATCACCCCCAAGAATATACTGATGATAGGCCCCACCGGGGTCGGTAAAACCGAGATTGCCCGTCGCCTGGCCAGGCTGGCCAACGCACCCTTCGTCAAGGTGGAGGCCACCAAATTCACCGAAGTCGGCTATGTCGGCCGCGACGTGGAGTCCATCGTGCGTGACCTGGTCGATATGTCGGTCAAGATGTTTCGCGAACAGGAGATGAGTCGCGTTCGCTTCCGGGCAGAGGAAGCCGCCGAGGAGCGCATTCTGGATATCCTTCTCCCCGCTGCCCGCGACACGGACACGGACGCCTCCTCCACCGCATCCACCACACGGCAGCTGCTGCGCAAAAAACTCAGGGAAGGAGACCTGGACGACAAGGAGATCGAGGTGGAGGTCAGCGCCAGCGCACCCGGCCTGGAAATCATGGCCCCGCCCGGCATGGAGGAGATGACCAACCAGCTCCAGAGTATGTTTTCCAACCTGTCGCAACAACGCACCAAGACCCGCAAAATGCCGATCAAGGCGGCCTTTGCGGCCCTGCGTGATGAAGAGGCCGCCAGGATGGTCAACGAGGAGGAGCTCAAGCAGAAAGCGGTTTCCGCCGCCGAGCAGAACGGCATCGTCTTCCTCGACGAGCTGGACAAGGTGGCCAAACGCAGCGAGGGGGCCGGTGCCGATGTTTCCCGCGAAGGCGTCCAGCGCGACCTGTTACCCCTGATCGAGGGCTCCACCGTCACTACCAAGCATGGTGTCATAAAAACCGATCACATACTGTTTATTGCTTCGGGCGCCTTTCACCTGGCCAAGCCCTCGGATCTGATCCCGGAACTGCAGGGCCGCCTGCCGATCCGGGTGGAGCTCAGCGCTCTGACCCCCGAGGATTTCGAACGCATTCTGACTGAGCCAAACGCCTCACTGACCGAGCAGTACCAGGCGCTGCTGGCCACCGAGGGAGTGCAGCTGGAATTTACCGAAGACGGCATACGTCGCATCGCCGAGACCGCCTGGCAGGTCAATGAGAGAACCGAAAACATCGGTGCGCGACGCCTGCACACGGTAATGGAACGGCTGCTGGAAGACGCCTCCTTCGGCGCCGCAGACGCAGGCCTGCAGGGCCAGCCGCTGCGAGTCGACGCGGCCTACGTGGACAGCCAGCTGAAAGCCCTGAGCGCGGACGAGGATCTGTCCCGCTTCATTCTGTAGCGCGGGCCCTCTTGTGAGCGAGCAGGAACAGGTTCCCACCGGTATCCGGTTGCACGCCCGGTCGCGGGAGCTGGAACTGGAATACCCGGGGGGCGAACATTACCGGTTGAGCTGCGAGTACCTGCGCGTCTATTCGCCCTCCGCGGAGGTCAAGGGTCATGGCCCCGGACAGGAGGTCCTGCAGACGGGCAAGTTGCAGGTGGGCATCAGCGATATCAGGCCTGTCGGAAACTACGCCCTTCAGCTCGTCTTCGATGACGGCCACGATACCGGCCTCTATGCCTGGGACTATCTTCACCAGCTCTGCCGGGAACACGACCAGCGCTGGCAGAACTATCTCGATCGCCTTAAAGAAGCGGGGGCCAGCCGCGACCCCGACGTACAGGTCATCAAACTGGATCTGTAACCCTGACCGGGAGGGCGCATCGCGCTACAATAACCCGTTGCGTATAAAACGGGCGGCACTCCATGAAGGACAAAGACAGGACTCACTTCGGCTACCGGGAAGTCGACCGGGATGCCAAGGCCGGCATGGTGGCGGACGTGTTCCATTCGGTGGCATCCCGCTACGACCTGATGAACGACCTCATGTCGGCGGGCATCCATCGCCTGTGGAAACGATTCACGATCGAACTCAGTGGCGTGCGCAGGGGCCAGGCCGTGTTGGATATCGCCGGTGGTACCGGGGATCTGGCGGCGCGCTTCGCCGACATCGTGGGGGCCGAGGGACGGGTCGTGCTGGCGGACATCAACGAATCCATGCTGCAGGTAGGGCGCGACAAGCTGCTGGACCATGGCCGCCTCGGCAACCTGGAGTTCGTCCAGGCCGATGCCCAGTCCCTGCCCTTCCCGGATGACAGCTTCGACTGCGTGACCATCGCTTTCGGCCTGCGCAACGTCACCGACAAGGACGCGGCACTGCGCTCCATGCTGCGGGTCCTGAAGCCCGGCGGGCGGCTGCTGGTGCTTGAATTCTCCAAGCCGGAGAGCGAACTGCTGGGGAAGGCCTACGACGCCTACTCGTTCCGTATTCTGCCACTCATGGGTCGACTGGTGGCCAACGACAGCGACAGTTACCAGTACCTGGCCGAATCCATCCGCATGCATCCTGACCAGGAGACCCTGCAGGAGATGATGGAGGAGGCGGGCTTCACTCGCTGCGAGTATCACAACATGACCGGCGGTGTCGTGGCCGTGCACAAGGGCGTAAAAGCCTGATATGAACGGCAATCTCGATCCCGCCCTGGTCACCGCGGTGCTGGCGGCAGTGGAAAATGGCCTGAACCGGGCACTCGAACTGGCGCCGGAGACCCGTGCACAGCTCGAGCCGTTCGCAGACGACGTCTTTGCCCTGCACTGCACGGCGCCAACCCTGGACGTCTACCTGCGGCCCGGCGGGCAGGGCCTCCAGCTGATGGCGGTATACGACGGGCCGGTCACCACCAGCGTACGCGGCGTGGCCTCCGACTTCGCCGAGCTGGCCATGGCGAAAGATCCCGCCGCCACCCTGATCAACGGGCAGCTGGAACTGGACGGCGACAGCGCGCCGCTGCTGGAACTGCGGAGTATTCTGGCGGGACTCGATATGGACTGGGAGGCTCCCCTCGTGTCTGCCATGGGGGATGTGGCCGGGCACCAGTTTGCGCAGATGCTGCGAGCCACCTATGGCTGGGGCCGACAGGCCACGGCCAGCCTGACCCGGCAACTCGATGAATTCATCCACGAAGAGGCCCGGATAACGCCTCCGCGACTTGAACTGGAGGACTTTTACCGGGATGTGCAGGCACTGGGCCTGCAGGTGGAACGCCTGGCGTCACGTGTCGAGCGCTTGCGCAAAAGACTGCACAAGCTGCGACCCTGAGACCAGTGGCCCGATCATGTCCCGAGTAGTGCGACTTGCCAAAATTATCCGGATCGCCGGACGTTACCGACTGGACGAGTTCACCGATACCGACAGACTCCCCACCGCTGCCCGACTGGTCCTGCGCCTGTTCCCCTGGCGCTTGCACGGCAAGTCCGAACTGCCGAGGGGCGTGCGACTGCGCCGGGCCCTGGAAGAACTGGGTCCCGTCTTCATTAAATTCGGCCAGATGCTTTCCACCCGGCGCGACCTGTTGCCCGAGGATATTGCTGACGAACTGGCCAAACTGCAGGATGATGTGCCGCCTTTCCCCGAGCGGCAGTCCGTAGCCATCATAGAAGAGGGCCTGGGCAGGTCCGTCACGGAACTGTTCGCGCGTTTTGAAGCCACGCCCATGGCCTCGGCCTCGGTAGCCCAGGTACACGCCGCCACCCTTCACAGCGGCCAGGAGGTGGTCGTGAAGGTCATACGGCCCGACATCGAGCCGGTGATACGCCAGGATATCGCCCTGCTTTTTACCCTGGCCCGCCTGGTGGCAAAGTACGTGCCCGATGGCAAGCGCCTGCGTCCGGTGGAAGTGGTAGCGGATTACGAGCTGGTCATCCTGGACGAACTCGACCTGGGGCGGGAGGCTGCCAACGCCAGCCAGCTGCGCCGCAATTTCGAGGACAGCAAGCTGGTCTACGTGCCGGAGGTCCACTGGGACTTTACCTGCCGCAATGTCTTCACCATGGAGCGCATCTTTGGTATTCCCGTCACCGACCTGGACACCCTGCGCGGCAAGGGCACGGATCTCAAACTGCTGGGAGAGCGGGGGGTGGAGATATTCTTTACCCAGGTTTTCCGCGACAGTTTCTTTCACGCGGACATGCACCCGGGGAACATTTTCGTCGATGCCACCGACCCGCAGGACCCCACCTACATCGCGGTAGACTGCGCCATCGTCGGCAGCCTGAGCGACTCCGACCAGTATTACCTGGCGCGCAATCTGCTCGCCATATTCCACCGGGACTATCACGAAGTGGCCCAGTTGCATGTGGAGTGCGGCTGGGTAGCGCCCCATACCCGGGTGCAGGAATTCGAGTCGGCCATGCGGGCAGTTTGCGAGCCGATATTCGAGCGGCCCATCAGCGAGATCTCATTCGGGCAGATACTGGTCTACCTCTTCAGGACAGCCCGGCGCTTCGACATGGAAGTGCAGCCATCCCTGATCCTGTTACAGAAAACGCTCCTCAACATAGAGGGCCTGGGACGGCAGCTCTACCCGGAGCTCAATCTCTGGGATACCGCGCAACCCTTCCTGGAGCAATGGGTACAGGACCGTTATTCCCCCCAGTCCATGCTGCTGCGCCTGCAGCGGCACGCCCCTTCATGGCTGGAACAGTTGCCGCAATTGCCGGACCTGGTGCTGGACAACCTGCAGCACTCACGGGAACTGGAACGGCGGGCGGACGAACAGCAGCATCGGGTCGACAAGCTCAGGCTGCATGCGCTGGAGACTACCCGCAGACACCGGCGCCACCTGCTTGCCGCCGTGGCTTGTCTCGGGGCCGCCGCTACCGCGCTGCCCGGCGGCTGGGAGGCGCTGTCTGCAGCCCCCCCGGTGAGCTGGCTGCTGGCAGGCGTGGCCCTGTTGCTCCTGTGGCCGCGGGATCCCTGATGCATGTGCCGGTCGCTGCCATGTGCCATAATGCCGGTCCACGGTAAGGTTTCGCCATGACACTGACGCAACACATCAAATGGAACCCGCAGGGGCTGGTTCCGGCCATCGCCCAGGACTGGAAGTCGGGCGAAGTGCTGATGCTGGCCTGGATGAACAGCGAGGCTCTGGAGCTGACGGTGCGGGAGCGCCGCGCCATCTACTGGTCCCGTTCCAGGCAGGCCCTGTGGCGCAAGGGCGAAGAGTCGGGGCACGTGCAACACCTGAAGGAGTTGCGAATCGACTGCGATGCCGACACCGTCCTGATAAAAGTAGAGCAGGTGGGTGGTATCGCCTGCCACACCGGCCGTCGGAGCTGTTTCTTCCAGGTACTGGAAAACGGGGAATGGGTGGCCGCCGATGACATCATCCGCCCACCGGAAGAGATCTACGGGAAAGCCGATGACTGATGTACTGGAACAACTTTCGGCGGTCCTGCGGCAACGCAAAGCGGCCGATCCGGAAAAGTCATACGTCGCCAGGCTGCACAGCAAGGGCCTGAACGGTATTCTGGAAAAAGTCGGCGAGGAGGCCACCGAGGTCATACTGGCGGCGAAGGATACCGAGGGTGGTGGTGACCGGGCTGCCGTGGTCGGCGAGGTGGCCGATCTCTGGTTCCACAGCCTGGTCATGCTGTCTCACCTGGAGATAGAAATCGATGAGGTGCTGGACTGTCTCGGCGACCGTTTCGGCATATCCGGCCTCGATGAAAAGGCCTCTCGCGGCGAGAGCCGGAGTTAACAGGACAGACACGTACAGGAGAAAACAATGGGTATCGGTGGCATCAGTATCTGGCAACTTTTGATCATTCTGGCGATCGTCATCATGCTATTCGGCACCAAGCGCCTGCGCACCCTGGGCAGCGACCTGGGCAGCGCGGTGAAGGGCTTCCGCAAAAGCATGCAGGATGATGGCGATACGTCGGGCCCCGCGGATGAACCGGGACAGCCGGACGACCCGGGGAACGCCAGCAAGGACAAGTAATCTCGCATGTTCGACATCGGCTTCGCCGAGCTGGTCCTCATTGCGATTGTGGGCCTGCTGGTCATCGGACCGGAGCGCCTTCCGGGGACCATCCGCACCCTGAGCCTGTGGCTCAATCGTTTCAAGCGCGGCTTCAACGACATCAAGCGTGAAGTGCAACAGGAATTGCATAACGATGCCGTGATGCAGGAACTGCGCAAAACCGGCCAACAACTGAAGGACGAGACTGACAAACTGGGCCGGGACCTGCGATCGGCCGCTGAGCCCACACCGAACGAACCGCCCGCAGAAAGCGCTCCGGCAGACAGCGCCGGAAACGATGGAGCCGGGGAATCGAGGGGATGAGTCCGGAAAACTACAACGACCAGCCGCTACCGCTGGTCGTGCATCTGACCGAGCTCCGTGACAAACTGTTGCGCGCCCTGCTGGCAGTGCTGATCGCCTTCATCTGCCTCTTCCCCTTTGCCAACGAGATCTACGCCTTCGTTTCCGAACCCCTGCGGGCCCTTCTGCCGGAGGGAGCCACCATGATCGCCACCGAAGTGGCCTCACCGTTCCTGACGCCCTTCAAACTCACCCTGGTCATGGCTATTTTCCTCGCCATACCCTACGTGCTTTACCAGGCCTGGAGCTTCATCGCTCCGGGCATGTACCGTCACGAGAAGCGACTGGCCATTCCCCTGCTGGTATCCAGCGTGCTTCTTTTCTACGCCGGCGCAGCCTTTGCCTACTATGCCGTTTTCCCGCTTATTTTCGGCTTTTTCACCAGCGTGGGTCCGGAAGACATCACCATCATGACGGACATCAACCGGTACCTCGATTTCGTGTTGAAGCTTTTCTTCGCTTTCGGTGTGGCCTTCGAGATTCCGATCGCGGCCGTGCTGATGATCTGGGCCGGCATCACCACCCCGGACCAGCTGGC
>JAHEEV010000103.1 GCA_024640505.1 Halieaceae bacterium | reverse complement strand
CCTGAGTCGGATATCCCGATAGTTCCAACCTGACCCTGGATTTGTGGACAACAACTTGATTAGCATTGGCCTGTTATCAACACTTTTGTGAGTTCATGAGATGAGTCGACAGATTTCCAGCAAGCTTTTCCCCGGCTTTGAACAGCTCAGTGTGCAAACTACAGAGGCAACGATAAACCTCGTCAAAGGCGGGGAGGGACCGCCTCTGTTGCTGATGCATGGCTATCCCCAGTCACATGTCATGTGGCACAAGGTGGCTCCCCGTCTGGCAGAGCGCTTTACCGTCGTCGCCACGGATCTGCGCGGCTATGGAGATAGTTCCAAACCTCCCTCGACGGAAGACCACGAGCCCTATTCGAAGCGAAAAATGGCGATAGACCAGGTTGAAGTCATGGAGTCCCTGGGCTATCGGGAATTCAGTGTTGCGGCCCACGACCGTGGAGCCAGGGTTGCCCATCGCATGGCACTGGATTACCCCGAACGGGTGTTGCGGTTGGCGCTGCTTGATATCCTGCCAACCCTGGAGCTCTATCGGGAAACGGATATGGATTTTGCGCGCAACTACTGGCACTGGTTTTTTCTGATACAGCCTGCGCCGCTTCCCGAGACATTGCTCGGTAACAGTGCCGAGTTTTTTGCCGCCGCCCTGACAATGAGAGGCGCGCCGGGCACATTTACCGATGAGGCACGGGCTGCCTACCAGAGAACCTTCAGTGATCCTGAAACCCTACATGCAACCTGCGAGGACTATCGCGCCAGTGCCGGCATCGATCTGGAGCATGACGAGGCTGATCTTGACAGCAAAATCAGGTGCCCCTTGCTGGTGCTTTGGGGTGACCACAACCCTGCGTATCAAAAACACGATATTCTCTCCGTGTGGCGAAGACGCGCGGTCAATGTGACAGGCGAAGCTATTCAGTCGGGACACTTTATCCCCGAGGAAGCGCCCGAGGATGTATTAGTGGCTTTCAATAGATTCTTTGGATAATACCCTGGATAGCGCCTGCCAGCGTCAGGTGACGTGAGGGAAAACGGCCTCCCCGGGCGGCTCTCGCAACTTCTCGATGCCGGTCTGGGACATCCAGCTCACCAGGGCGTAACGCACACCCGATGTGACCGGCATGGCCGTATGCATGTAGCGTCCGTCGGAGGGAAAGTAGACCAGCATCCCTGCCCGGGGCTTCAGCTTGAAGTGAAATTTGTTGAAGAGTATTTCACCGCCCTCGAAATCGCCACTCAGGTACAGTAGCAGGCTCCAGTCCCTGTCCATGCACTTGACCCAGAGCTGTGAGTCCTGGTCGAAATAGTCGCTGTCCGCATGACTGGCATAGAAACCCCCGGTGAAGTACCTGAGAATCTGGGGCTCCTCGAACCATTCGATTTGCTTGCCGGTGGTGGGTTCAATCTCCGAGAGAACCGCGCGGCGCACGAGATCATCCAGCCGATGCTGGTGGTCGGCAACCCGCACCCGCTCAGTCACCCGGTTGTCGCTGTAAGTCCGGGCTGTGCCCTCTGCAGAGGTGTTTTCCAGGTCGATGACTTTCAGGCGTTCACCGGGTAACGGCTCCAGGATCGCCAGCCATTGCGCGCACTCATCCGGGGACAGGAAGTCCTCCTTGATGATGATGCCGTGGGGAGGCCGTCTATCGGCGCTGACCGAACCACAACAGCGTCGAAACTTTTCGCCGCTGCCACAAAAGCAGGGATCATTTCTCCCCTGGGCAAGCGGTGGCCGGGTCAGGTCTGACATGCCAGTTCCCTAAAAACCAAGTGAGGTAAAGCCACAGTTTACAGGTAAAAGCAGACGGCGACTTTCATGCAAGCTAATGTTGTTTCGAACCATCCCCGCTTGCGCGCGGGCAGAACAGCAGCCAGAAAAACCCGACCAGTCCCGCGATGGCCGAAGCGAGCAGGATTCCGGTCTTGGCCATCAGGAGGTCGTCGGGAGACCCGGTAAAGGCGAGGTCGGCGATGAAGATAGACATGGTGAAGCCGATACCGCCCAGCAAACCCACACCGAGAATGTGGCGCATGGTCAGTCCCGTGGGCAGTTCGGCCCATCCCAGCCTGACCGTCAACCAGGTGAAGCCGGCAATACCCAGTGGCTTGCCCAGTAACAGGCCTGCCAGAACGCCCAGTGCGATCGGGTGATCGAGATATTTGCCAAAACTGGCGAAATCTACCGGTATGCCCGCATTGGCCAGGGCGAAGATCGGGATAACCAGGTAGGCGACCGGCAGGTGCAGGTTGTGCTCCAGGCGCTGGGCCGGGGCCTGCACCAGTTGCACGCCGTCGCCGAGAGAGGTCACCAGGGAACGAAAGCGGTGGTTGTGAATGATGTCCGGGGTGTCCGTGATGGATTCCTGCATTTTCACCGTTTTCTCCTCCACCCGCTGGATGAAATTTTCCGGCTCGAATTTGGGGCGAATGGGAATGACGAAGGCCACGACGATGCCGGCAATGGTGGCGTGGATGCCGCTGGTGAGCATGGCCGCCCACAGCATGATACCCACCACGGCGTAGGGCAGCGGTCGGCGAATGCCTCCCAGGTTGAAGGACGCGAGGATCAGGGTGAATGCGATCGCATAGACCAGGGCCTGCAGGTTGATCGATGCTGTGTAGAACAGGGCGATCACCGCTACCGCACCCAGGTCGTCGACGATAGCCAGGGCGATCAGGAAGGTGACCAGGTTTTTCGGCACACGCGACCCCAGCAGGCTCAGGGCGCCGATCGCAAAGGCAATATCCGTGGCCATCGGTATGCCCCATCCCTTGGCCCCGGGTCCCGAGGTATTCAGTACCACGTAGCACAGGGCCGGTATCGCCATGCCGCCGATGGCCGCCATGATGGGCAGTAGCGCCTGGCGGGGCGAGGATAGCTCCCCCACCAGTAATTCGCGCTTGAGTTCCAGTCCCATGATGAAGAAAAACAGCGCCATGAGGGCTTCATTGATCCAGTGGTGTATCGACAGGGAGAATTCGCTGTCCCCGAAAGCCAGGCCGATCTCCGTATGCAGGAAATGTTGATAGTCGTGGTGCAGGGGGCCGTTGGCGATGATCAGGGCGATCACGGCGCAGATCATCAGCAGGATACCGCTGGTGGTCTGGCGGTGGATGAACTCTTCCAGGGGAGTGAGTATCCGGTCGAAGGATTTCTCCCAGGGGGCGTGGTATACACCTTTGTCCACTGTCACGTATCTCCGGTCTTTGGGGGTTTCCGCGTGTTGCGCCTTTTACGGGCGCGATCGCCCACGGAGTGGGCTCCTGCGGGAAGCAGTCTACTCGTGTGGATTATCCTGCAAAAACGGGCCGTCCACGCAGAGTCGCTGGCCGTCCGGCGCCGCACAGGCGCCACAGATCCCCACTCCGCACTTGGTCAGGTAATCGATGGCACTGTAGATCTGCCCGGGGGCACAGAATTCGCGCTGCACGGCGATGGCCGCGTGCACCATGGGTGCCGGACCACAGTTGTAGAACACCAGCTGGTCGCGTTCCTCCTGCGACATGCCCTGCAGCCGTTCGCGCAGCAGTTCGGTCACTACCCCGTGATAGCCGGCGCTGCCATCGTCGGTAGCCACGTGGACTTCGGCGACCTGCCGGCACTCCTCCAGGAAGTAGAGTCGTTCCGCAGCCCGGGCGCCGGCAAATATCTCTGCCCTGCCGAAGTCCCGGGCTATCTGGTACACCGCGGCCAGCCCGGTGCCGCCGGCCACGGCCATGATGCGGGCGTCCTCCGGGGGCGCTACGGGAATGCCGTGGGGGCCGCGCACATAGGCCTCGGTGCCCGCGGGCAGATCCATCAGGGCGTGGGTGAATTCGCCCACGTCGATGACGACCAGGGAGAAGGGGTCATCGGTCAGGGCGGAGAAGGGCTTCTCGCCAAGGCCGGGGATCCAGAGGAAGATGAATTCCCCTGCCTGGACATTGATTTTCCGGTCGAAGGTGAGGAGGGCGATATCGTCACAGATACGGGTGTTCTCCACCAGCGACACGGGTCGGAATGTCATGTCGATATCGTAGCGGACGTGGGACTCGGCCTTGTTGCTGCCGTGGTCCAGGTCAGCGGCCAGGGTCCGGAAATAAGCCCCGATCTCCCCGGTGGTCAATCCGACCAGTGCGGATCCGATACCGACGACCGCGGCACCTGCGTCGAGGAAGGCCCGGACATCGTCGGCGCTGCTGGCACCGCCGCAGCCGATGATCGGCAAATCGCTCACCGAGGCGACCTCGCGCACACACTTCAGGCCGATGGGCAGCACCCCTTTGCCCGAGAGGCCGCCCGCGCCATTACTGAGCACGGGGTGGCCGTGGGCAGACGTGTAACCCGGCCCCAGCGTATTGATAGCGCAGAAGCCGTCCGCCCCGCCTGCCTCGGCAGCCCGGGCAATGAGTGTGATGTCGGGTGTATTGGGGGTGAGTTTGGGGATCACCGGGATATCCACCACCGCCTTAACCGCGGCCACGATCTCCCGCACCATCTCCGGGTCCTGGCCCATGGCCATGCCGTAACCCTTGGCGTGGGGGCAGGAGAGGTTGAGCTCCAGCCCATCCGAGACCGGCGCCAGTATCTGCGCGACCTCCACGAACTCGGCGATGCTGCCTCCGAAGATGGAGGTGAGCAGGAAGCGGTCTTCCGGTACCCGCAGTTGCTCCATGGTTTCCCGGGACTGGTGGGCGCCGGGATTGGTCAGCCCTACGGCGTTCACGAAACAGCCCGGCGCATACTGGCTGAGGACCGGTTCCCGGTAGCCGGTCCGTGGCTCCAGCCCGATGCTCTTGGTGGTGATGACGCCCACTTCGGGTATATGGTCGAACAGGTACTGGATGATCGGTACGGCGGTGCTGACAATGCCCGACGGGATGGTGAACGGCCCTGACAGGGACTTACCGAAGAATTCTGTGCTCAAGGTGAATTACTCAGTCGGCGCGCGTGGAGGAGACGAGTTTGGCGCGATTATACAGAAAAAAAGCGCTGCGCCGATTGGCCGTTCGCCGCCGGGCCGAATAATTTCGACCTCGCTGGAACTTGTCCGCGGATGGGATGAGCCCCTCAAGCGAGCGCTACCCTGTCAGGCCGGCGTCACGTTCTCCCAGTAGCGATCCACCCGCGCCTGGATGTCAGCGAGCAACTCCTCGTCCCTGGCCGGCTCGAACAGGTGGGCAAAGCGACCCTGCAGTTTCAGGTATTCCTCCACGGGCGGCCGGTCGTGGGGCAGGCGGGTGTGGGTCACCTTGCCATCGATATACTCCTTGAGGGGCCAAACCCCGGTGCTGACCGCCAGTTTGCCGATCTCCACGGACAGTTTCGGATCGTAGTCCCAGCCGGTGGGGCAGGGAGAGAGGGCAATGATCATCCGCGGCCCCCTGATCTCCTTCGCCTTCTCGATCTTTCGGGCCAGGTCCAGGGGCTCGCTGCCTATCACGGTGGCGACATAGGCGGGGGCGTGTGCCGCCCATACCGCGAACAGGTCCTTCTTGTAGCCCGGATAACCGCGGCTGCCGCGGCTGGTTGAGGTAGCCGCCCCGTGGGGTGTGGCGCTGGAGTACTGCTGGCCGGTGTTGCCGTAACCCTCGTTGTCGTAGCACAGGTAGATGAAGTCCAGGTTGCGATCCATAGCGCCGGACGTGGCGGACATGCCCATGCCATAGGCGGAGCCGTCCCCCGTGAGCACCACCACCTCCAGGTCGTCCTCCGGGGGTATGCGGCCCTGTTCCAGGAGGATGTCCAGGGCATCCCGGACGCCCTGCGCGCCCGCCGGGGCAGAAGCCATGGCCGTGTACAGCCAGGAACCGCGAAACGGGGTGAACGGGTAGACGGACAACAGGGTCATGCAGCCCGCCGCGTTGACGAAAACGGTCTTTTCGCCGAGCACATCGTAGATTTCGTGCAGGGCTTCCAGGCCACCGCAGCCGCTGCACATGGGTGTACCCGTACCCAGCAGGTGAGTCGAAGGCAGGTCCTTCATCCGTTTGATGCGCGCGTCACTCATGCCCGGCCCCTCCCTGGTTGCTATCCTCCGACCAGCGCAACGGGGTGGTCTCCTCCCGCTCTACCTGGGCCACGGCCTGCAGCTTGCGGATTTCCCGCAGTTCCGCCTCCGTGTACAGCAGCCGTGGCGGTGGCGCCTTGCCCGCCGTGACGGCCTCACGCGTGACTGCCACCATCTGGTAGAACTCCTCGGGAGTGATCTCCCGCCCTCCCAGCCCGCCGATAAAGCTGGTCAGGATGGCCGGGGCGCCGGGCCTGCCGTACAGGGAGGCGGCGAGTTCGGTATGCAGGACACCGCCCTGGCCCATGGACAGGTTCTGGTCGATGACTGCCACGCCCTGTACGCCATCGAGAGCTGCGGCGATGGCGTCAGTCGGGAACGGGCGCAGCAGCCGGGGGCGCAGCAACCCCACTTTCTGCCCCGCTTCCCGCAGCCTGTCCACCGCCTCCCTGGCCTTGGTGGCGAAGGAGCCCATCATGTAAAAAACGATGTCCGCATCTCCCGTGCGATAGGCCTCCACGGCCTGCCGCTGTCGGCCGAACAGGCTTTCGAATTCCCCCGCGACCCGGTCGTAGACCGCCAGCGCATTCTGCGCTGCCAGGTGAGTTTCGTAACGGAAGTAGGAGTAGGGGCTGCCCCCCAGCACGGCGACTGCCTGGCTCTCCGGGGCGCTGGCGGCAAAACGGATATTCCCCGGGTCGAAGGGTGGCAGGAAGCGCGCCACGGCTGCCGGGTCCGGCAGGCTGACCGGCTCCCGGGTGAAGGAGAGATAGAAGCCGTCGAGATTGACCAGCACGGGCAGTCGAACGCCCGGGTCCTCCGCCAGCCGGTAGGCCAGCAGGACACCGTCCAGCACCTCCTGGCAGTCGGCGCAGTGTATCTGCAGGAATCCGCTGTCCCGCGCCGCGAGGATGTCATTGTGATCCGCTTCGAGGGTGATCGGTGCAGAGAGGCCCCGGGAGACGTTGACCAGCACGAAGGGCGCCCGCCAGCCGGACACGGTGTAAAGCATCTCCATGGCATGCAGCAGCCCCTGGCTGGAGGTAGCGCTGAACACCCGCACCCCGGTGGCCGCAGCGGCGCCCGCGGCGGTGAGCATGGAGTGCTCCGATTCCAGGGTCACCATACGGCCGGGCATCTCACCCGTATCCACCCAGGCCCCCAGGGTCTCGATGATCTCGGTCTGGGGTGTGATCGGGAAGGCCGGGATGTAATCCACCGCGGCCAGGCGCGCTCCCCATGCGGCGGCGACATTACCGGTCAGCAGTGTCTGGTCCATTCGACTCTCCTGTCTCGGTCTCGAGGGCGTCCTGTGCCTGCGCCAGGTATTCCGGTATGCCTGCAATGGCATGGGGCGGGCACACCCCGACGCAGACCATGCAACCTTTGCAGTGGTCGTAATCGATCACGGGCAGGCCGTTTTCCACCAGGATCGCACTGTCGGGGCAGAAGGTGCTGCACACCCACCAGCACTTGCCGCAGTGGTCGTAGTCGATCACCGGTCGCAGCGTGCGCCACAGGCCGGTGCGCACCTGTACGCTGTTGGCGGCAGCGCGTATGTCCGGCGCCGAGATGCTGGCGTCCTCGAAGGGCAGCTCGATCCAGGATGGCGGTGTGAAACCCTCCGCGGCAATCGCGGTTCCTTCCCGCACCACGCCCCGCTGGTCCATCATGGCCGTGAAGGCCGCCAGGGCACGGGTGCGGTTTTTCTCTACCACCGGCTCACCCAGCCCGGCCAGTTCCTCGGCAATGGCCGCCGCCAGTGCCTCGGGCTCTATCACGCCCAGCAGGCAGGCCGCCGCCCCGGCACAGGTGGCGCCGACATGAGGCAGCTCGGCCCGGTCTTCCACCTCCTCCCCGGCGGGCAGGATCAGCAGGGTCGCGTCGAGATTGAGGCGTTCGCGCCAGGTAGCCGCCTTCTCGTGTGAATTGACCAGTACTACCGAGCCGCTGTCGATCCCCAGCAGGGTGCCGGCGGCAGGCACCGCCAGCAGGGTATCGTCGGCCACCACTACGAGGTCCGGCCGGTGAATGATGCCGCGCTCATTGATCGCCTGTCCCGGGCCGGTTGCGCGGGCGGCCCGCACGGTGGAAAAAATCGGGGCGCCGCGCCGCTCGGCGCCGTACTTGGGTGCATCCTGCACGGTGAACCCGGAACGGAACAGGGCGGTGCCGAGAATCCGGCTCGCCATCTTGATGCCCTGGCCGCCACGGCCGTGAATGCGGATGCGGTACATGGCGCGGTTACCGCTGTCCCATCAGAACAGGCTCCAGCGGCGCAGACCCATGGCGCGGCGCACCCGCCGGTGGGCCATCTCCTCGGCGGCTTTTCGCGGCGTGCAATGTTCGGCGCGGGCGGTTTCGAGGACCCTATGCACGTTGTAGGTGATTTTTTCCTCGATGATAGCCATGGCCGCGGATCGGCTTGCCCCCTGGTACTCCATGGCGGCGCAGATCACACCGCCGGCATTGGCGATGAAATCGGGGATGCAGAGCACACCGCGTTCATGGAGGATTTTTTCGGCGCCCTCAGTCATGGGAATATTGGCGCCGGATACCACCATATCGGCTTGCAGGCGGTCCACGTTGTCCTCGCGGATCACGTCCGGCCGTGCCGCGGGTATCCAGATATCGCAGGGCACGTCGATAATGGCATCGGTGTCGCTCTTGACCACGCCGGGGCCGTCCGGATAGTCGAGCAGGCTGCCCCCCTCGTCCTTGAGGGCGATCAGCTTGTCTACGTCCAGGCCGTCGGGACAGGCGACTGTGCCCCCCAGTTCCGCTGCCCCCACGATAACCGCCCCCGCTTCGGCGAGGAAGCGGGCGGCGTGCTTGCCCACCGCCCCGAATCCCTGGACAGCCACCCGGGTACCGGCAAGTTCCCGCTCGCGAAATTCACAGGCGACCTTGATGGCGTGCAGCAGGCCCCAGCCGGTGGCGCCGAGTTCATCCAGGGGGATACCGCCGATTTCGCTGGGCAGACCCACGGCGCGGCCGATCTCGTCCCGTACCCAGCCCATGCATTCCTCGTCCGTGCCCATGTCCGGTCCGAAGATGTACTGGTCCACTTCCTCCAGGGCGCAGGCGAAGGCGCGTACCAGCTCTTCTTTCTGGTCCCTGGGCATGGCGGGGTCGCCGTAAAGCACTGACTTGCCGCCCCCGTGAGGGAGGTCAGCGGCGGCGTTCTTGAAGGTCATGGCCCGGGCCAGTCGGAAACACTCCGCGGTGCTGACGTCCGGCGCCATGCGCACACCGCCGATGGAAGGACCCCTGGCCACGTTGTCTACGACCAGGGTGCCCCGCAACCCGACAGAGGGCTCGTACACCTCGATAACCTTGAAGGGACCGAATTCATCGTATGTGATACCTGTCATTGCAATGCCACCTTACGGTTTTCCCCGAATGCATAAGTAACTGTAGCCTGATTGTAAAATGTTGCGCGGGGCTGGGTATCGGTCACAGGACGCTAATCCTTTGCCGGTTGATTTGTGTCAACAGATCAGTCGGGACACTGCCAGCGGCAGGGCTGTGGCTATACTGCTCCTTGGCGCTGACGGATGTTGCGTCTGTCCCTGAGAGGAGAGTGGAAAGGTATGGTGGATGCCCTGTTACTGGACCTGAGCGGCGTACTGTACGATGGTGACGAGGTCGTTCCCGGTGCGCGGGAAGCCGTGCGGCGGGTGCAGGCCAGCGGGCTGCCGGTGCGTTTCATCACCAACACCTCCCGCAAGACCCGGTCCCGGCTGTTGGCTCAGCTTGGCCAGCTCGGCTTCCACGTGGAGGATGAGCAACTGTTCACCGCGGTAGACGCTGCCCGGCAGTGGCTGCGGCAGCGCAGTCTCAGGCCCTTCTGCCTGGTGCACCGTGATATTGTCGGTGAGTTCGACGAGTTTGAGCAGAACGATCCGGATGCCGTACTGATCGCCGATGCAGCCGAGGATTTCAACTATCGCAACCTGAACCGCGCGTTCCAGCTCTGTCTGGCCGGCGCTCCCCTGCTGGGGGTGGGTTACAACCGCTATTTCAAGTCGGGCGACCAGATGTTGATGGACGTCGGGGCTTTCATCCGGGCCATAGAGTTCGCCGCCGGCGTTGAGGCCACGATCGTCGGCAAGCCAGGTACCGAATTTTTCAACCAGGTGATAGCGTCCACCACGGCTGCGCCGGCGCGGGCACTGATGGTCGGGGACGATGTTTTTGGTGATGTCGAGGGCGCCCTCGAGGCCGGCATACCCGCCTGCCTGGTGCGCACGGGAAAGTACAGGGCGGGAGACGAGGAGCGCGTCGCAGGTGACTTTCAGGTGGTGGACTCAGTCGTCGAAGCGGTGGAACTGGCCCTCGCCTGAGTCTCAGGTGCCGCAGAAGGTCTGCCTGACGACCTGCTCAGCCCGGGGAGGCAGGGCGTAGAGGCTATCTGCGGGGTCGTACACACAGGGATTTGCAGTGCGCTCCACCAGGCGGTGGAAGGGGGCATAATCGCCGGCGTCCTCCGCGGCGCGTATCGCCTCTTCCACCAGGTGGTTGCGCGGAATGAACACAGGGTTGGCGGCGTACATGATGCCCTGGCGCTCCCCGTGCGCCATCGGATCCTGCTTGAGCCTGTCGCCCCAGCGCGCCAGCCAGCCCGTGAAAACATCCGGGAAGGTAAACTCCTCCGCCACCGGGCGAGTGGCGCCGGATTCGTCTGACAGGTCTGCCAGTCGCCGGAATGCGAGGGTGAAATCCAACTGGTGCTCTGCCAGCAGGGAGAAAAAATCCTCCACCAGCGCCGTGTCCTGGTCAGTGACCTCACTGAGTCCGAACTTGTGCGCCATACCCCGGGCATGGGCCGCCATGAACCGCCCCGGAAAATCGTCCACTGCCTCCTGGGCAAGCTCTGCCGCCCGCTCGCCGTCCTCATCCAGCACGGGCAGCAGGGCGCGGGCCAGGCAGGCCAGGTTCCAGTGAGCGATACCCGGCTGGTTGCGGTAGGCGTAGCGTCCGCCGTGATCGATGGAGCTGAAGACCCTGTCGGGGTGGTAGTCGTCCATGAAGGCGCAGGGGCCGTAATCGATGGTTTCCCCGGAGAGCAACATGTTGTCCGTGTTCATGACGCCGTGGATGAAGCCCAGCAGCTGCCAGCGTGCCACCAGCTCTGCCTGGTTGGCGATGACGGCCTGCAACAACGCCAAAGCGGGGTTGTCGGCGTTCTCCGCTTCCGGGTAGTGACGCGCAATCACGTAATCTGTGAGGCGCCGCAGCGCTTCTTCATCGCCCTGTGCAGCGAAGAACTGGAAGGTGCCGATACGAATGTGACTGCCGGCGACACGGGCCAGCACCCCGCCGGGAACGTAGGTGTCGCGTACCACCGTCTCCCCCGTAGTAACTGCTGCGAGTGCCCGGGTGGTGGGCACGCCGAGGGCGTACATCGCTTCGCTGACGATGTACTCTCTCAGCACGGGTCCGAGGGGGGAGCGACCGTCGCCGCCGCGGGAATAGGGCGTTCTGCCCGAGCCCTTGAGCTGGAGGTCATAGCGACGACCATCGCTGCCCAGGATCTCGCCCAGCAGGATGGCCCGACCGTCTCCCAATTGGGGGTTGTAGCTGCCGAACTGGTGGCCGGCATAGACGGTGGCGATGGGGTCTGCCCCTTCCGGCAGGTCATTTCCGGCAATCACAGCCGTGCCCGCCGGAGAAGCCAGCCAGTCGGGATCTATACCCAGCAGCCGGGCCAGTTCACGGTTGACGCGTATCGACTGGGGATCTGCCACCGGCGTGGGGTTGAGGCGGGTGAAAAACCGCGCGGGTAACTGGGTGTAGCTGTTGTCGAAGGGGATCGGTTGCACGGTGTCGGAGGATCGTCGCCTGGTGATGATCAGATAGACAGTAGATACGTTCTGTCGCCAGCCACAGATCATGCGCTTTCGGGCGGTGGATGACCAGCCCGGCCTCCCACAGGGGCCCGCACCTTGTAGGAGCGCTCTACCCGATAAAGCGGGGCACGCTGTCCGAGCGCGATAGGGTCACGCGCGAACCGGATCGACCGCGGAGCGGCCTCCTACAACGGCCCGCACCTCGTAGGAGCGCTCTCCGAGCGCGATCGGGTCACGCGCGAACCCCATCGGCCGCGGAGCGGCCTCCTACACTGGCCTGCACCTTGTAGGAGCGCTGTCCGAGCGCGATAGGGTCACGCGCGAACCCCATCGGCCGCGGAGCGGCCTCCTACACTGGCCCGCACCTTGTAGGAGCGCTCTCCGAGCGCGATAGGGTCACGCGCGAACCCGATCGGCCGCGGAGCGGCCTCCTACACTGGCCCG
>JAHEEV010000102.1 GCA_024640505.1 Halieaceae bacterium | reverse complement strand
GGCGGCATGTTGTGCCTGTACATGGCGGCGGCCACCCAGGGACCGGATGAAAAGATCGGCCTTGCCTGGCCAGTGGCGTTCCACGTCATCAACAGCATCGGCTTTGCCCATATGCTTCCCGTCAGCCTGGCGCTGTTTGCCAAGGCGGCGCCCAAGGCGATTAACGCGACCATGATCGGCATCTACTACCTGGTGTTTTTCGTTGGTAATTCGATGGTCGGCTGGGTCGGCGGTTTCTACGAGTCCATGCCGACGACGACTTTCTGGTTAATGCATGCCGGGTTCGCCGCGTTCTCGGGCGTGTGTTTCGTTTTGTTCAAACTGTTGGTCGGGAAACGCCTGGACGGCCCCGAACAGCAAAATAGTCAGGATTGAGCTAGGCTTTTCGGAACTCATAAAGACTAATAGTGATTTGAACGTTGTGTTTCAAATTCATCAATGTGGCTGTGCAATGACTCATCGCAACAGGTGCAGCCCCTAGCTCTATGCAGCGCAACCAGATTTGCAGCCTGGCGTGACCAGGGCCAGTGGAGGGCGATATGGCAATTCACGAATCTGTTTTACCCGGACAAGGCCTGTTGTGCCGATTCTTCTGTATGGCACTTCTTTTGCTACCAGGGTGCGTCATCGACAGGCAAGCAGGAATTGATCCCGGAAAAGCGATCATCCTCTCCCCAGACACCGGGATCGTCGTGGGCTCTGTTACCGCGCCCATGGTTCAGCATTATTGGGAGATCGGTCACTTCCGCTATCGTCGGCTCGGTGAATCGACTGGCGGCGTACTGGAATCAGCCAGTGCTACCGCGAATTACCACTGGGGAAAGAACAGACCTATCGAGCCCTGGGGCGTTGGGCCGGACGCGGGCCTGGAACAGGAACTGGGTCGCCTATTCGCTGTTGAACTGCCTGCTGGCACATACGAAATATATCAATTGGATGCCCGGGGTCGTGCCTTGATTGATATGCCGCCGGTGCGTTTCGAGGTGACGGCGGGAGCGGTCCGCTACCTGGGGAATCTGCACGTAGCCTATTGCCTGTACGCCCCCGATCTTCCGTCATATCGTGGCTATATCAATGCAGGCCTTCCATCGGTTCGCGATCAATCCCAGAGAGATTTGCGTTTGCTTTTGCAGAAATTTCCCTCCCTTAAAGACAAGCCCATTGGGACGGCGATTATCGATGATAGCGCCTGGAAAAACCTGCAGCAGACGGGCCTGCCCAGTCCGGAGACAGAGTGCGGGATCATAAATCAGGGCTGAGCCCAGGGGTTTTTCGATCATCGCGCTCAGAGCCGGTTCAGGGAAGGTGTCGCATACCAGCTGCGTGATGCCCGCAATACAGGCAACATTGATCCCGCCACATTCGCGTCCTGTCGCGACAGTGTCGTGTTTCTGCCAACGAGTCTCTGTCATAAAGAGGTTCACAACAGCAAGAGTAAAAGCGATGAGTATTCAACAACGCCGGCTTGAAAAGGGATGGTCCCAGGAAGAGCTTGCCCGCCATGCCGGACTAAGCACCCGCACGATCCAGCGGATCGAGAGCGGGCAAAGAGCCGGGCTGGAGTCGCTTAAATGCCTTGCCGCTGTGTTTGAGACCTCTATCAGCGAGTTAATGCAGGAGATGACCATGGCAGACAAGAAGACAGAAGGCGGGGCAGTTCAACCGATGATCAACAAGATTGAGCGCGAGGCGATTGATTTTGCCCAGTCGTTGTTATCCGGACCAAAAAAAGGGAAAACCGATACACTGAGCAGGATTGAGCGCGAGGCGATTGCCTATGCCAAAAGCCTGTTGAAAAAGTTCCAGACATAGTTAGTTCGGGGCGGGCCGGGTTCTTCGTGCGACGTCTGTTGCAAACCAGATTTGCTTTGGAGTGGGCAGTAGAGGCGAGCGGAGGGTTTTTCTGTCAAAATCCCTACCTCACCAGGACGCCGACATACACGGCTAAACAACGGAGCCACCATGAGCAAAGAATCTGGAAATCAGAATGAGAAACCGAAGAGTGGGCTCAGCCGGACGAGTCTGCTGGTAACTGTTATCGGGCTACTGGTGATTGTCCTGGTGTCGGCAACTGTGCTGTTCGAAAGCGACGACGGCCAGTCACTGCAGTCCGAGGCTGCCGCGCGCCAGGCGGCCCTGGCGAGCGCGCATTCCCCAACTCTGGGCAATCCGTCTGCCAAGGTTCAAATCGTCGAGTTCATCGATCCCGCGTGTGGAACCTGTGCCCTGTTTTTCCCGCTGGTCAAACAGTGGATGGCCCAGGTGCCTGGCCAGATCCACCTGTCCGTTCGCCACGTGGCATTTCATAACGGTTCTGATTACGCGGTCAGGATCCTGGAGGCGAGCCGGAAACAGGACAAGTACTGGCAGACCCTTGAAGCCCTGCTGGCATCCCAGGATCAGTGGGTAAGCAATCATGTCGTCCAGCCAGAGAGGATTGCACCGGCCATTGCGGGCGTGGGGTTGAATATGGACCAGATCATGGCTGATATGAATTCAACGGAAATTACCCAGCGCATTGAGCAGGACAAGAAAGACTCGGTAACCCTGAAAGTCAGTGCCACGCCGGAGTACTTCGTAAATGGCCGGCCGCTACCCAGCTTTGGCCAGCAACAACTGGCCGACCTGATTCGGGAAGAGCTAGGCAAGTAGGAACACCTGGAAACGTATCCGGGGGTTTGTGCCAGGAGTGGTCAATTGGATATGCCGATAAAGAAATGGGCCATTCAGTACGTGCTGATGACGCTAGTGCTTTTCATCGTCTTTTCTGCCGTCCAGTCCATGAAAGGGCAGGAATTGGAATACGCCGTCCGATTTGGTGCACTGTGGGCTTTTATATCGTCCGCGATTTTTGTTGCGACCCGGGTCTACTATTTCAGAAAGAATATTGCCTGCAGCGTCTGCAACGACTTGCCGGCTAACAGCTCGGAATCCGCCGGTGGCGAGCAATAACAAACGTATCAATTCGAAATGTCATCACCAGGCAAGGAATCACCTCAGCCCATCCGGGTGGAGACAGCAAGACGTTCTTAAGGTCTAACTCCCGACTTGTTTTTCGCCTGGGGCAATGTTCTTCAAAACCAGGTTCCTGATGACCTGTGTGTCGACCACGTCATTCTCGGCATCGACAATGTGAACCTGGTTCCGGCCGGCATTCTTGGCCGCGTAGCAGGCGGCGTCAGCAAGTCTGAACAGGGAGTCCATGTCCTTGACCGCAGAACTGGGAGCGACACCGACACTGATGCCTACCTTGTAATACTCGGTGCTCCACGCGAGACGATAACCTGACACCGAGTTGCGAATATTTTCGGCAATGAATCGTGCCTTGTTCAATGGGCAGTTCTTCAGGAACACAGCAAATTCATCGCCACCCATGCGGGCCACAAAATCGTCACCCCGAACACACTCTTTAATGACTTGCCCAATGTCCGTCAGAAGTTTGTCCCCAGCGGCATGACCAGCCTCATCATTCACCGCCTTGAAATGATCAAGGTCGCAGAACAACAGAAAGTGACCATCGTGTTTACTGGAAAGAACAGTCTCCAGGCTTTGCTCCATTTCAGAACGATTCATCAGCCCAGTCAGACCGTCAAAGCTCGCCCGGACCTTGAGCAGCGCCTTGGCCTTGTTCAAGGAGGTCAGAAGTCTGCCGACATAAGGAGGAATGGCTGCCAGCAGAATCAGGATATTGATGCTCAGCATGGTCTGCCCATGCCAGTAGTCGCTGGTCAGGTACACGGTGCCGAAACCGGCGATGGACAAGGCGGCGCTCCAATACAAGTACGCCGTGCCATAGCGAAAGCCGTTACCCAGCGTGACCCAGAGATAAATGGCGGCAACAGCTGCAGCACTGGATTCGCCAAGGAACATCGCCGTAGAAATCGCGATAACGTCATGAAATATTCCGGCAACCTTGCGTGCTACCGAAGCACCGGGATGAACTAACAGCCATACGACGAGTGCGATGGTTAGTGCGAAGGCAATCGAAACGGCCCAACGTGCCGGAAGTACATAGGCGGGATTGTTGGCGGTCTGCGCGAAGTAGCTCGAGTGGAAATAGACCATTGCTATGGAAACAATGGCGACCCGGATTCCCATCTGGATGTGCTCGGGATCAGGTCGATTTGCGAGCCTCTCTCGAAGGAAACGAACTGGTTTGTTTAGAATCACTGAAGTGCACTCGGCATTCGTAATAGTCTTGAAACCACCAATACCATCAAAATGGCTAAAACAACTAGCGACTGCGTCTAATTCTAGATCAATTAAAGTAACAACGGGCCCGTATTCCAGAGATTAGTGGATAATGTTTCGGAGTCTTGATTAGTGAGTACGCCATTATGATCAAAGTTGGAGTTTCCGGCGCCAACGGTAAAATGGGGCGCCTAACCATTGCAGCCATAGATTCTGTCGACGATATGGCCATAAATGGGCTTTATGCCCCAAATCGGGAAGGTCAGGATGTGCTCGGCTACCGTGCCAGTGGTGATCCGTCAGCCCTGGACGGTTGCGATATTGTCATTGAATTGACCAACCCAGCCGCCGCCGATGTGAATATTCCCCGGTGGCGGGACAGCGGTGCTGATGTGGTGATTGGGACCTCTGGATTTACGGTACCCCGGGTAAATGCGCTGCGAGAAGGGTGGTCAGGACTGGACTCCCGTTGTCTCGTGGTGCCGAATTTTGCCATCGGTGCGGTACTGATGATGCGCTTCGCAGAAATGGCTGCGCCGCATTTCGAGTCGGCCGAGATTGTGGAAATGCATCATCATGACAAGCCGGATGCTCCATCCGGTACGGCGCTCCATACGGCCGCCCGGGTGGCCGCGGCGCGTAACCACGGCGCCCATGGTCGTGGCAGTGAGATCGTGCCGGGGGCATTGGGTGGGACGGTGGAAGGTATCCCGGTTCACTCGCTTCGCCTTCACGGCTCCGCCGCCCACCAGGAAGTCATACTCGGCACCGTCGGCCAGTACCTCACCTTGCGTCACGACACGACTGATTACGAATGTTTTATGCCGGGTGTCATCCTGGCCCTGCGTCAAATCGGCTCACTGGCCCCGGGTGTAACCGTTGGACTGGAAAAACTGCTTGGGGTTTGATGAAAGTGCCGCCTGACCGGAAAGAGTCATCAGGGCATTTTTCATCTGTGTGCTGTGGGCGGTTCGAGACCGGTTATTCCGATTCACTCCCGGACGATGCCCGGGTTTTGGAAAATCACAAACCTCGTGTACGATGATTTTACAAAGAAGATAAAGAAAGGGGTTCAGCCTCACAGTAATACGCGCCGACTTCACACTGGAATGTGAATTCGCAGGATGCGTGCTTGAAAGCCTGATTATCGTGTTCAATGTTGCATTGTCGGTTTATCCGGCATGGCGTTGGACAGCTCTGAGCAATCAGGAGTCGAGCCGGGCAACAGGTCATCTATAGACGAATTTCGGTTTGACGCCGCTTTTCGAATACAGGACATCTCAGACATGGACGAATACCGCTACGCAGCCTTCATTACCTATAGCCACGGCGACGCCAAGGTCGCCGCCTGGCTGCAAAAATCACTGGAGTCCTACAGGGTCCCCGCACATTTCCGTGCAGCGTCAAAGTCGAGGGGTAAAACCTCCCGTCACCTGGGTCGAATATTTCGTGATCGTGAGGAACTGTCTGCGGGCGGTGACCTCGGCGACACCATTAGTAATGCACTCCTTGAATCGGAGTTTTTGATTGTGGTCTGTTCGCCCGCCTCGGCCCGTTCAGAATGGGTCAATCGCGAAATTGCCGAGTTTAAGAAGACTCATACTGCCGACAAGATCTTCTGCGTGATCGTGGCTGGCGAACCCTTCGCATCCCAGGGCAATCCCGATAGTCCCGAAGAGTGTTTTCCCCCAGCGCTGGAGTATCAACTCAGTCGTGAATCCGGTTCGTCAGATGTCGTGGAGCCCGTTGCGGCCGATATCCGAAAAGGCGCTGACGGCAAGCGCCTGGCGAAGCTCAAGATTATTGCCGGAATATTGGGAGTCGGCCTCGACTCGATAATTCAGCGCGATGCGCAGCGCCGAAACCGAAGGCTGTTAGGTCTGTCGGTGGCCTCCCTGACCGGGATGGTGGTGATGACGGTGTTGTCGATAGCCGCCATTGATGCGCGCAACGCCGAGCAAGAACGCCGGGCCGAAGCCGAGGACTTGATTGAATTCATGCTTGGAGATCTTCGCGACCGCCTCCAGGCCGTGGGCCGACTCGATGTACTGGACGCAGTTGGCAACAAGGCTGTCGACTATTACTCCCAAATGGACCTGGATGATCACACCGACTCCTCCCTGGGAAGACGGGCCCGTGCATTCCATCTTTTGGGTGAGGTTGATGATCTCAGCGGCGACATGGAGGCAGCCAGATCCAGGTTTGAGGAAGCCTACGAATCCACCGGGGAACTTGTCAGGAGGTCGCCCTACAACGGAAACCTGGTTTTCGATCACGCTCAGTCGGTTTTCTGGGTGGGATACCTGGACTGGCGCCTGGGAAATCTGGCTGGGGCAGAAAGCGCGTTTTTGGAATACCTGCGACTGGCCGGGAGACTCAGCGAGATAGATCCTGACAATATTGACTGGATTGTCGAGGCTGCCCATGCCGGTCTGAATCTTGGAGTCTACTCGCTGCAAACCGGTGACCCGGCCGCAGCCACACAATATTTCGAGCAGGCCCTGGCGGTATATCAACAGGTTGCAGAGAAGGACCCGGACAATGCCGAGTGGCCATGGCTGGTGGCGCAGGCGCATGCATGGCTTGCCGATGCATATGTAAGTAATGGATCGCTTGAGGGCGCGAGTTCCGAGCGCAGCGCCGAAGTTGGTCTCTACCGACAATTGCTTGCAGAAGAGCCCGGCGATAAAGACGTGCAGTTGTCCCTGATCACCTCTTACCGACAGTGGGCCGACATCCTGGTCCAGCAAGGAGATGTTGCCAATGCTGTTGAGCACCTGCAGGAAGCACGGCTGGTCGCGGACCAACTTTCAGCCCTGGATCCTGACAATACATTGACGGCCCAGGAGCGAGCATCCATATACAGTGACCTGGGTGAGGCGATTTCATTCTCAGTAGATTCCGCCCTATCGCCGCCACTTTTCGACACGGCGAAAGAGATCGTCGATGGACTGATTTCGTTAGACCAAAACGTGATGGAGTGGCAGGAGTTATCGCACAAAATTCAGATTCGGCAGAGCAAGCTGGCAGGGGCCTTGAGTCGGGGTGGCGCTCAAGTAATGACAATCAAGGGTCTCATTGAGACCCTGGCTAATCTCGCGATGAAATGGCCCGACGCCCTGGAAATACGCTACTTGCTTGCAGACGCGCGCTTCTTGTTGGCGGTCGCCCAGGAACGGGCGGGAAATACTTCACAGATGCAAACGACTCTCGGGCTGATCGTGTCAGAGTTGTCCGACAAGGAGGCGACACTGCCCCCACGGATGCTCGCCCTGCTAAGTCGCAGCTTGCGACTTCAAGGCGATAACGTGAGATCCGACGAACTTGCGACGAAACTTGAAAATATTGGATTCCAGCATCCGGAGTATGTTCACGCCTCAAGGAAATGAACCAGTAGGGGGCTGTTTTCCAAGCGCCAAGTGAATGAGTAAGAAAAATAAAAAAGGAGAAGAAAATGACAGTTAATGTTGCCTGCGTAGTTAGTAATAATGGAGGAACGCCGACACTCAGCACGCCATCCCAGGTGAATGTTGGCAGTGTGGCGAACACGACCGTGCAGTTTAATTTGACGGGCCTGCCGGGTTATTCATTTCCCGCCGCTGCCAATTATGGTGTGGCCTTATCGGATAAGGCTGGCGTTACCTATGAACCCGGCCATGACGCCAATGACGAGTTCGACAACTATGTTCGCGTTTCTTCGACCGAAGTTACGGTGAACGACAAGAATGATAATTCAGGCCAGACCGACTATTGCTACTGTATTACGGTGAATGGCCCGAATAACACAACGCTGACATCTGATCCGATTATCCGTAATCGGTAAGAAGGCTAAGAAATTAACCCTGGTCTAGTTAGACACTAGAACCGAATGGCCGGCGCCAAAACAGGGCGCCGGCCATTTTTTTGATTAACAAATATGCCTCTGGCAATCCTCCAGGCATATCCCAGGGGCTTGATGCCGCGGATCCCCGTCATTGAGGAAAGGTATCGGATACAGGCCGATTATGGCGATTCTCCCGTGCTGCGCACCAGGCCTGTTGCGGAAGTCTGGCATTGGCTAGAGCTTGCTATGCTCCAACGGTCGCTCACGGTGCATCAGAATCCACTCGGCATGTTCGTCAAGGGCAGCAGTGCCCAGCGCCCTGAGAATAGCGCGTTTTTCTGCACTCGAGGCTGCATGGTCAATTCTGTCCCGTGCATTTCCGAACAAGCGGTGCATGAAGCGATACTGCTTGATGAGCTCCTTATCGGCTCTTTTATGAGCGTATGCTTCTCGAACTGCAGCCATCAAGGGGAATATTCCCATCAGGGCCAGCAGAAATGTCTGGATGGAGTTCGACAAAAGATGTCCGCTTGTTGCAAGCACCAGGGCGATGGAAATGCCGAGCCACATGCAAGCCAGGCCCAGGCTTCGAGTAAGCTGATGGGTCCGGGTTCTTCGTAAAGCTGTCCTGTCAAAATATGCGAGCTGCCCAACTCCTTCAGGACCTACCTTGCCGATCCAGTTCTCAATTACGTAGTCCAGTCCGGAAGATGTAGATTTGCTGGTGGGCATCGGCGTGCTGAGGCTAATGAATCGCATGACATTTCTAATCCAGCCAACCTCGATATCCTGCTTTTGCAAAAAATTGTCGTGCACGAACGCAGTGCCGGACTCTTCCTCAACACCTGCAACATGCCAGTAAAACTGGACCCTGAGACCTTCCGCCAGTGCCCGGTAGTCCAGGTACTTTCTGTGCCAATCCTGACGCTTGGCAACCAGGTAAACCGCTACGCCGCAGGAGAAGAAAAGCAGGAACAGCCAGATCATAAATTGCATATTTTCGAAATCGGAGTAAGCAATAAACGACACGCCCAGTAGCGCGGCAAGCGCATAGATAGCCCTGAGACTAAAGTGAACGCGGGACTGGTAGATTTTTGCCAGCTCGTTGACCTTCATGAAATAGTTGTTTGTTGCGATTGCTGCATCGTCGAACTGGATAGAACCCGCTGCGAGCAGTGATTCACCCAGCGCTGAATCAGATGTCTTCTGCAAATCCTCATTAAAGATCTGCATCTGGGTGAACATTCGCCGAGCGGAATCTGGCATGGATGGCGTCATTTCACGGTAGGACGACGCAGTGTAGAAGCCTGAGTCGCCGGGTTGTAATCCTGTGGCGGTCACACCCGGACTTCGCGCTCGAGAACAGGCAATGTGATACACGAGATCATTTTCATTTCCTGCCAGTGAGCGCTGCGACGAAAGCGGCCCACCCGCAAAACCGGGCATCGCGCCGGTCAAGTGATAGCGCACTACCTGTGATGTGCCACCCAGCAAGTCGAGTTCTATCCCATCCCAGATAGCCATCAGTATGTGGCAGTGGCTGGACAGGAATACCCCGAGCTGCGCGTATTGCCGAGTACGAGCCGGGCCTGGGCGTTGCACCTCCTCGAGAGAAGTTCCTTCCAGAATCTTTCCGTCAAGTACCGTCCCCTTGGCACACAATTCGTCAAACTCCTGGCGTGAGGATGCTGTTTCGAAATCTTCCCGGTAAAGCTCGCGAGGCATTGGCAGTGGAATGATGAGCTCCATACCCAATTCCAGCGCCACTTTTGCCGCCAGACGACCTCCGCCCTCCGCAAGCGGTGACACGAGCTGTACGGGTATTTCCGGGTACGCTTCTATGAGATCCGTAAAAAATGCTCGAATCGAATCCCTTACTCCAGGGACTTCTGCCGGCAAGATGTCGCGGTGAGCTGTGACTGCAACCAGTAGTGGTGTCTGCATTTCTTGAGATGCCTTGTCAGAACGTGTCGCGTTTGATCTTACTCGAATCTGGGGCTTGTAGCCGAATAGGCTGGCTTGAGCCTTCGGCGTTACCATCGTTTAGCGCCACCATGACGAGAACGGCCTAATTCCCAAACCAGGCGTGCAGCCTGATAGCGGCGATCAGCGCCCTGGAATCAATGTTTGCATCCGAGGCGTCAAAGCCCGAGTTTTCGACGTATTGCAGGGAAAAGGTAATGTGTGACTGCTCGGATAGCAGGGGAACGCGCAGAAAGGTCTCAACCTGTAAGGTGTCATCCGTGGTGGGGCTGCTCAGGCGACTGGATTGGTAGATCTTGCCCACTCCTGCTCCGAAAGCGCCTATACGGGTTACGCCTTCGTAGGCCGCACCCAGGAAGTAGGCGGCCGGCGAGACGGCAGAGTTGGCAGCCCCGGCGCGCAGGCTCACGCCGTTATTCCCGGCCTGCCAGCCATACAGTGCATACACGCCGTAGTTGTGCTGAATGGAAGCGGGATCGTCCAGGACTGGATGATCGTCCGTCCTGTACCAACCGCCAATCCCGATGCGCGTGTTATCGATGGCCCAGCGCGACCCCAACGCCAGGAATATCCCCTTGCCCTGGCCGGCGAGATCCACCAGCTCTTGATAAGACCGCCCGGGGTTGTCGGCCAGACCGTCCGAACCAGAAACGATGGCGGTAATTTCTGGCGTGTCCGGAGTGCGGTCAAGGCGATACATCATGCCCAGCGCATAGTCAGGGAATGCAATGGTGGGATTATTAACGAAACTCGTTCCGAGAAAGTGGGCGTTCTCGTCATTCGCGATGCGGCTGCGGTCCAGGTGTGCCGAGGGATCAATTTCTCCCAGGGTCAGATGATGGCCCTCGCTGACATCCCAGCGAAAGTTAAGCTCGGATATTTGCACCCTGCTCCCGCCCTGGCTGTCCGCTGCGGTGCCGGCATCGGAATTGATTTCAGGGTACAGGTTAAAAATGCTGTCAGCGGAGGTACCGGTGGCGGCTTCAAGATACAGCAGCCACTCGCCCCCGCCGGTGGGAACGTGCACGAACAGATCGGCGGAAGCCTCACTGTCATGTCCTGAGCCGCCGGTTTCTTGCTGATACACGCCGGTCAGTCCGCCCTCTACCACCATGTCAGAGGTATCGGCCCAGGCGCCACTCAAGAACATGACGAGGCAACTGCCAATAGACGCGCGGGCTGCTCGGCTCGGGCCCTTATACAGGTTCATCATGCTGTACAGCTTACCCGCCCATCAGGCAAGCAGCGAAACTCCCTTCGAGCTATGCACATAAATGATCTCAGGAACCAGTTTGGCCATTTTCTGTGTCCAGTCGAAAAATTCTTCCTGTTCATCCGGTGCCGGAGGCGTGAACTGCACGAACAGGGCGGCTGAATTGCCGGTACGCTTGGCAAGAGTGACGAACAAGTCCTCACTGCTGAATACATGCACACTGATATCGATACGCGCCTGGGCGACAAGATCTTCCAACGACTTGCGCAGGTTCTCCGCATCTCCTTTTGGCGGCAACGCTGCCAGCAAGCGCAACTGCTTACTGCGCCAGGCCGAGTTCTTCTTCAACAAGTGGCCGAGTAGAACCATGAGCTCACCGTGCTCGGCGCCCTGCCACAGGACATCGATACGTCCCTCCGGGGCCTCACCGCTGGCCAGGCTTTCATCGCAGTCGATGAGCAAGATGCTTCGCTCGTATTGGTCGGCAACCCGTAATGACGCGCAATACTCGTCCAGACGATCCTTGCTGCCTGGCAGGCCCATTAATACTGTGTTGGGACGCATGCCACCTATGCCGTGGGCCTGGAGCAGGGACTCCACGCCGACAGACATGCGGTTCTCAATCACGACCACGGGAAACGCACGTAATTCCTCTTCATGAATGAACTTGCGCAGTTGACGCTCCGCCTGGCGGCGACGCTCGATGCGGTTAAGTCCTTCCTCGGGAGTGAACTGGGCCAGGGTGACAATGCCGTGACCCGCGGCCATCCAATGAGAATAGTCCACCAGCCGCAGTCGGCTCCTGGCGCTTCCACACAGGGCCATGATCGCCGGTCTCCAGTTCTTGGGATGGTAGTACTCCTCTTCCAGTTTCAGCAGGGCCTTGCGGGCGCGTTCGAACGCGACACCGCTGCCAATATCGCCCCAGCGGGCGATAATTTCTGCGCGGCTGATAAGGAAAAACAACCCGCCCATGATGCAGATAGAGAGCACCGCCCATAGCGGGTTCATGAGCAGCATCACAACGCCGCACCCGATGGCGCCAAGAAGGGACAACGACCAGTGACTGTAACGGAAACGCGGGCGGTAGCTGGG
>JAHEEV010000023.1:8089-42889 GCA_024640505.1 Halieaceae bacterium | reverse complement strand
GCAGATCAGGCCCCTCCGGACGCCCGCTCGGCTATGTCATTGGCCGCGGCAAAACCGAATGTCATGGCGGGTCCAATCGTGCCACCTGCACCGGGATAGCGGTTGCCAAACGGATTTCCCGCATTATTACCCGCTGCATACAGGTTGGGAATAGGCTGGCCATTCGCGTCCAGGACCCGGGCCCGGGCATCGGCTTTCAAGCCCCCCTTGGTACCCAGATCGCCATTATTGATGGGCACGGCATAAAAGGGTGGCCTATCGATCGGCGCCAGACAGGGATTGGGTGCCACGGTCGGATCACCGAACATCTTATCGTAATCATTGGCGCCGCGATTGAACTCCGGGTCGACACCGGTGCGGGCATAGTTATTCATGTTAGCCACTGTCTGCCTCACGGCCTCGACAGGTAAGCGGATTTTGGTTGCCAGGCCCTCGACGGTATCTGCCTTGAAAATGTAATGATCCCAGGCATCGACGCTGATCAGCCAGTCCGGCATGATCAGCGACGGCATGAAACCGCCGGCACTGAATTTGGCACGAAAAGTGGCATCGAAGATGAGCCAGCAGGGGTTGTTAGCGCCACTCTCTAACTGATCGGCCACGATGGCCTCGCCAAACTCATCGTAGCTGCACGCCTCGTTGACAAAGCGAACCCCGTTGCGATTGACGCACACACTGTGCGGGCGTCCGACGTCGAAGGCGGCCTGGTGAATTTCCTCGAAGTTGGACGCTTTGGGCGCAGGCATCTGCATGGTGGGAATCCACCATGCGTCGTCGGTGTGCTCGGTGTCAGCGCCAACCTGCATCCCTGCGATAAGCGCTTCCCCGCGATTGGCATCCTCCGGAGAGCTGCTGTGGCGCGTCAGCCCGGGAACCGGCAGAAAGCGATCGCGCAGTTCCTGGTTCCATTCGAAACCACCGGCGCAGAGAATAACGGCGTATTTTGCATTTATTTCGTAACTGCGCCCGAAATGGCTGACCCTCACACCCTTGACCTCTCCATCGGTCACCACCAGTTCATCCAGGCGGGTTTCCAGGCGCACTTCCACGCCGCGATTGAAAACATGCTTGTAGAGATGCCCCATCAGTGCCCCGCCCTGGGTAAAGCGGCGGTCCCGACTGCTGATGAGGCGGGTGCTGATATCGCTCCAGTAGCGCCACAGTATCTTGAGCAGTGCCTTGATCCAGCCCGGACCACGTGTCGATATGGAAAAGAACTCCGGGAGATCCAGGGCATACCGGTTGAGCAATTTGAAACGGGTGTACTGCTCCCGCATCAGGGGGAACTTATCCCCGAGCTCACGCCCGTCAAACGTGTCACAGACAAGTGAGCGGTCCGCACGGGCGCCCGGCAGGTCAGGAAAGTAATCCGGCCAGACGCCCGCCGCCAGGGGCATACCCAGTGTCTTGAGGTACCTGGCCATCTCCGGTGCCGTATCCAGATACGCGTCCAGGCGTTCCCGCTGAACCGGGACTTTGATCAGGCTGTCCAGATATTCCAGCGCTTGCTCTCTGCTGTCGTCACCTGGCTCAAGCTGGTGATTGGGGATCCACATCACACCGCCGGACGTTGCGGAGGTGCCACCGAATTTGTGTGCCTTCTCCACAATCAATACGGACAGGCCCTGCTCTGCCGAGCGCAGGGCCGCCATCGCACCCGCCGCCCCCGACCCGACAATTACTACATCGTATTCCTCGCCTGTACCCATCACCCTTCTCCGCTACCGGTTCCTGTCCCCGCCCCTGCTTCGATCCGGGCGGGATCACTTTTTTCATGTATCTTACTGTGGCGGCGCTACCGCAACCCGCAAGCCGTCCATTTCCCTACTGAGCACGATCTGGCACCCCAGCCGGCTGTTATCCCGGGTGATGTGCGATACCCCATCCAGGGTCATCTCCTCGAGCACTTCGGGAGGGCCCACTACATCCTGCCATTCTGCATCAACATAGACGTGACAGGTAGCACAGGCACAGCCGCCGCCGCACTCGCCGAGGATACCCTCGACACCGTTAGCCTTGGCGACCTCCATGAGGGATTTTCCAATCCCGGCGTCGTGGATGGTTACCTCCCTGCCGTCGCGCTCCACCAGGGTCACCTTGAGTGTACTCATTGATTCTCACCTCCATTTTCCGCGAAGCGGCTCCGGGTCCGCATACGTTGGACACAATACGTAAATGGAGTGTCCGAGCGCATGCTGACTCGCACACCAATGGCCCTGCTAGAACGCATAGGTCAGCTCGAGACCCCAGGTCAGGGGCTCGCCCACCGCGGCGGCGTTATGCCCCAGTGCAGCAGCGAGGGGCATACCACCAACAAAGTGGTCTTCGTCGGTGATGTTTCTTCCGAACAGTGCGCCGGAGAAACCGCTGCCGAGGATGTTCTTCCAGTCCAGTCGGGCATTGACCAACTCGTAGCCATCCAGTTTGGTGTCCGGACCCAGGGAATCAAACGTGTTGGAGAAATACATGTTGCTCTGGGCATACAGCTCGGCGCGGAACCTGAATTCACCCAGGCCACTTTCAGGGAATATGAACTGCGCCCAGGCGGAACCCGCATTCTCCGGTGTATTCGCCACCGGTCCGTATCGATAAAGCGTACCGAACAGCTGCACCTCACCGTCCGTGAACTCGGCGTCTGTGTAGGCATAGGCAAAGCCCAGTTCCAACCAGTCCGCGACCAGGAGAGAACCGTCGAGTTCCACGCCCTCCACTTCCATCTCGGGCACATTGGCGGTCACGGCGATCGACGCCAGGGGGCCGTCGCCATCCGGGTCAGGGAATTCCACACGCTGCACATCATCGATCCACTGCTTGTAGAGCGCTATGTTGAAGCTGGCGGGACGCCCCAGAACAGTGCCGGCATATTTCAGGCCCGCTTCCACATCTTCGGTGGTTTCCTCGTCAAACTTGTTGCCGCCGACCGTTGCCGACGCGTCGATGGGTGGGAACGCCGAGCCATTGAAGCCACCACTGCGGAAGCTTCCTCCAGCTTTGACATAGGTGAATACATTGTCCGTAAAATCATACTCCACACCGAGTTCCCAGGAGGGTTCCTCGAAGGTCTCGTCCTGGTCCGGAAATCCGGCGGCATCACCCTGAGAAAGATGCTCGATCGTCACTTCTTCCCACGTGTAGCGGAATCCGGCACTGACGCTGAACCTTGGAGTGAAATTATAAGTGCCCTGGGCGTAAAGGGCCTCCGTGTCTGTATCGATGCCAAAGTTGTTGGTCGCCAGGCTCAGCGGGCCTGCAACCGGTCGCAAATCAAAATAGGTCTGCGGCCAGAGGGTTTCAGACTCCTGGCGCTGAACAAAGAGTCCGGCGATGTAGGTGAGCTCGCCATTGAACGCGAAACCCTGCAACTGCAGCTCATTGGATATGGAATCCACATCGAATTCATTTCCAGACTTACCGGTCGCCACGTTTGCGGTCAGGATTGTGACGAACGGTGCACCCAGCTGCGGCTGTTCAGAGTCGGTCTCTGCATGAGAGGCGCCAAAAATATTCCTGATGCGGAAATTGTCGCTTAAATCGTAAGTTGTCGTGTTCGAAAGCAGCCAGTCTTCCCCCTCGTGGCTGGCGCCGGCAGGATGATTGGTCTTGTAGTAACCAAGTCTTTTCTGCTCATCCACGTAAGCAGCCAGACCAGGGGGATAAGCCTTCGGGTTACCCGCAAGATAGGCGTCCCAGGCACCGGGAAAATCAAAGGCGACATCGAGCGTGGGGCCGAACAGAAAAGCGCTGCCGCAGTTGAGTGCATAGCCCTTATTGGTGTCACCACATTGGTAGACGCTGTACGTATAAGAAGCGCCCGTGTTGGTGCCATCTGTCTCGGAGTAACTGAAAACCGTAGTGTTCTCGAAGCGGTCCGAGGGCCGGATAGTCATAGCCAGTCGGCCGCTATCCCGCCCGAGTTCACCCAGCTCCTCCCCGGTAAACAGGTTGTCGATATAGCCGTCCCTGTCGAGCGTATTGAATGCGCCGCGCAACAATACCTTGTTGCCTGCCAGAGGCACATTGATCATGCCCTCGATTTCCTGCAGGTCGTAATTGCCACCGCGCAGGCGAATCAGGCCTTCGAACTCCTCCGTCGGCTTTGCCGTGGTGTAGAGTACAGCCCCGCCCGTGGTGTTTCTGCCGAACAGCGTGCCCTGCGGCCCCTTGAGGACCTGGATGGATTCCAGGTCGTAAAAGGTCGAGGCGCCGCTGATAGTCATGGGCACTTCGTCCAGATAGGCGACGACGGCTGAAGGGGAGCCACTGAATGTATCGGCCGATTGGCCCCGGATGGCGTAGGTCAGGGAATTATTGCCCTGAGTCTGGCGAATCGTAAGCCCGGGCACCGCAGACTGCAGGTCGGAATCCGTACGGATGGATCGCTCCAGCAACTCCTCGGAAGCAATGGCACTGATGGAAATAGGAACCCGCGAGATGCCCTCCTCGCGGCGTCGTGCCGTTACCATGACTTCTTCGAGTTTGCTGTCGCCGGTGACGATCGCGCCCCCAGGATTTACCTCCTGAGACAGAGCTATACCCGGGAAAACGAGGCTGCCCAGTGCCCACAGACCGTAAGAACGACCAAGCAATTTCAGGTTTTGTTGCTGCTTTTGTTTGTTGGGTTTTTTCATTTTTGTTTCTCGGTTAGTTGATTGTTATCGTCTTTCAAGAATACTGCCCATCGGTGACCGGCCTGGCGAGTCACGACATCAGGAACCAAGGGCCCGGGCGCGCGCATCAAAAAGTTCCTGCAGGTGATTGACCGGGTCCCCGGCCGTAATTCCGCCATCGACGGGCAACACGGTACCGGTAATCTGCGCCGCGCGGTCGCTGCTCAGGAACAGCACGGTCTGTGCGACATCTTCCGGCTTGCCGTGACGTTTCAGCGGCTGGTTGGAGTCCCACACCGGCGCCAGCGCTTCCCGGACCCGCGTCATCTGTTCCTCGTCCATGCCCGGTATGGTAAAGGCCGTGAGCGGTGTACGGATGTGGCCCGGGGCCAGGCAGTTGACCCGGATGCCGTATTCCGCCAGGTCGATTGCGATGCACTTGCTGAAATGGATCACTGCTGCCTTGGTCATCCGGTAGGACACCAGCGCCTGGCCCGGCAGAATACCGGCGATGGAGGCATTGTTGATGATCACCCCGCCGCCGTGCTGCGACATGTACTTTCCGGCAAGCTGACTTCCGATCATTGTTCCATACAGGTTGATGCCGACGACCCGCTGAAAATCACTCAGATCGTCATCCAGGAACCGGGGATGCTGCGCGCCGGAAATACCCGCATTATTAAACATAATGTCCAGACCGCCGAACTGTTCCACCGCGTAATCGACCAGCGCTTGCATATCATCGGCACGTGAAACATCGGTCTGTTTGAAGCGCGCCGCGTCGCCGAGCTCTGCTGCAAATTCCTCGCCGCTCTCGGCATCGATATCAGCCACGACGACGCTGGCACCCTCCTCCACGAAAAGCCCGGCAGTAGCCCGGCCGATTCCGCCGGCGCCACCGGTTACTATCGCAACTTTCTGCTTGAGTTCCTGCCCCATGTAATCCTCCGGGTTTTTATCGGTCAGCACTAGGCAACACGCTACTTCGACTATCGCTTGCTGAAACTCAGTGGCAGATGCTCGATCGAGCGGGTCGCGATAGTCGGCAGGTAGCGGATGTCCTCGATCGGGATCTCGAGCTTGATGTCTTTGAGTCGCTTGACGAATTCCCGCGCGGCCACCTTCACCTCCATGCGAGCCAGGGCCAGACCCACGCAGCGATGCACACCGCCCCCAAATGCCACATGGCGACCGATATTGGGCCGATTCATATCGAATTTGCGCGGGCATTCGAATACTGTTTCATCATCGTTGCCGGAGGCATAGAGATTCAACATGTGGGCGCCCTTGGGGAGGGTGACGCCACCGAGTTCCACTTCTTTGGTGGTCATGCGCGACAGACCCCGGACAGGGGGTTCCAGTCTCAGGATTTCCTCGACAAAGCGGGTGGTGTAGCGCTCATCATCTACATTGTCATAAAGTTCCTGTGCGAGGTCAGGCTGGGTCGCCAGAATGAACAGCAGGTTGCCCAGGGCCGTAGCTGTCGTTTCATTGCCGGCGATCAGCAGTGCGCGCGCCAGCGAAACCACTTCCTTGAACGTCAACGTGGGATGCTCTTCGTCCTCGGTCCTGGCATGCACCAGGTCAGACAGCATATCGTCTCGCGGATTTTCCTGCCGCTCACGAATAGCGGCGATCAGGTAATTCTGCAAATCGCAGATTTCCCGGGCATTTTCGACCATCTGCTCCCTGTCCTGCATCCTGCCGATCTGGGCCGTGATCGCCAGGGACCAGCGCTGTATCTCCTGCGGATCAAACGTGTCCAGGCCCAGCTGGGCGCAGATGATCTCGATGGTCATGGGTACGGCAAAATCCTTTACCCCATCGGCGCCACCTTTGTCGGCGAACTTGTCGATCAGGCCCGACACGACCTTGGAAATTTCCGGCTCAAGCTGTTTGACCCGGTGGGCGGTGAAGGCGCCCTCCATCAACTTACGGATTCGGGTGTGCTGGGGTGGGTCCGTCATGATCGCGTCGGGAAAAAATCCCCCGCCGTCCCGCTCCAGTATTTCCTTGAAATCCTCGATATAGCCTTTGGCGTATTGTTCCTTGTAGCCTGCCTCCACAGAAAAGGTGATAGGGTCTGCGAGCACAGCCTGCAGGTCCTCGTAGCGCGATACCAACCACATATCCAGGCCCGGGTCATAGTGCACCGGGTCCTCGTGGCGCATCGCCCAGTAAAACGCGTTGGGGCGGGCGAGTATTTCAGGGTCCTGCAGTGTCGCCCCCGCGAGGTCGACCTCGTGTCCGGCAGCGGGACAGCTGTCCATTTTTTCGTTCAGGTCGCTATTACTCATTACATCATCCTCCAGAAATCATGGTCGTTAATGCATTATTGCAGGGTATTGGTTCCGCACCCTGACATATGGCCGGGCACCAGGTCCGCCTGACTTTCAGGCGATGCACCCCGACGCTCCAGACACGCGGTCCGGAACTCCCGCGGTCCCTGCTTGAAAACGCGCTTGAACATACGGCTGAAGTGCGCGGGGCTCTTGAATCCCACGCGGAACGCGATTTCAGCAATCGAGATATCACTGGGCCGGGAAGTGGATAGCCATCGACTGGCTATGTTCACTCGCTTGTCCCAGACCAGTTCAGAAAAAGGTGTGCCATTCTCCTTCAGCAAAGCCGAGAGGTAGCGCGGCGATATGCCACAGGCCTTTGCCACGATGCCGGCACTCAGGTGCGGGTCCGAGAGGTGGATATCGATATACCTCAGTACTTCCTCAAGTCGCTGTTCACGCAGCGATGGCCTGACCAGAAAACATTCCTCACGCCCACCGATCGCCTCGGCGACTGCCGCCATGGCCCCACTCAGCAAAAGCTGCTCCGTCTGTTCGGACAGCATGCCGGCGTCCTGGAAAACCTCGGTGATAATGTGTTCGGCAAGTGCAAGCTCGCGCCCCGCGCTATCCACGGTGAACCCGGATTTTATCTCCCGGGGCACGAATTGTCTGAATTCATGTGCCGGGATGATGACATGCAGCACCTCATGCAGTGACGCTTCATCCGTCTCGCACTCTATCGAAAACGGTTTCATCGAGGTCGTTATTGCAAACTCGCCGGCCGCAGCGACGCTGCGCTGTCCGTGATGGGCGATACACAGGCGTCCGCGCTTCACAAACCAGAGCACCATCACATCGGTCGCATCTTCACGGATGTGATTCCATGAGCGAAGAAATGACAAACCTGTCTTGGAACGCAGGCGGATAATCGAGTAAGAACCTACCGCCTTCTTTTCAGCACGAACATCAATGCTCGAGCCGGCTTTTATCGTATAGTCGCCTAGATAGTATTCCTGCTTCTTGTGCCCTCGATAAGCCTCCTGGCAATCGAGATAATTGCGCTCGTCGAATGCAAACAGTGTCTCTGTCATCTCTTCGTCTTCCCTGTAAAACCGGAACCCGATCTCACCGCGTGACACCCGCAGCGGCGAGTTCGCGCTGTCGCTGCTCCGATAAACCCAGGATATTACCCAGCACATACCCGTTGTGTTCGCCCAGGTGCGGCGCCGCCCTGCTGATATCGGCTTCACGCGACATCTTCCAGCCAGGGCCCAGGGTGGTCTTGGTCTGTCCCGCCTGGTCACTCACCTCACGGTAAAAGCCCTGTGCCCAGAGGTGCGGATCAGCGATCATGTCCAGGGAGCTCTGGCTTTTGGCAGCGGCAACACCACGCTGCTGCAATCCCGATACGAGTTCCGCTGCGATGCGCCCGGTCGACCACTGTGCCACCAGTTCATCCAGTTCGGCCTCATGAGCCTTGCGGTCAGCCAGAGTCCTGTAGGACGGATGCTCCGCCAATTCAGGCCGGTCCATACAGGCGGCCAGGGCGCGCCATTGCTCATCAGAGGCCACGGCTACGCTGACCCATTCCCCGCCAATGCACGGATACACGCCGTGGGGAGACATTTCGGGATGACGGTTTCCGTCGCACTCCCGAACGACCTCGTTGAGGGTGAAGTCCATGAGGGTGTCACCGATCATACTGCTCATGCTTTCGACCGCCGAGACATCGATGAACTGCCCCACCCCGCTGCGGCGGCGGTGAAAGAGCGCTACCAGAGCGGCATAGGTGGCCATGGTGCCGAAGGTGGAGTCCGCGTAGCGGACATTCATGCCCGTAGGGGACTCTCCCTCGTAACCGACAATCGAGCTCAAGCCACCCAGCGCCGCAAAACAGGGCGCATACCCGGTCTGGTAGCTCAACGGGCCGTCACTGCCGTACATGCCCATGGAGACATAGATGATCCCCGGGTTGGCCGACCTGACCTGGTCATAACCCAGGCCAAGCCGTTCAATCGCACCGGGGCGCAGGTTTTCCACGACAATATCGGACTTGCCGATAAGATCGAGGAGTAAATCGATACCCTCCCCGGTCTTCATATTGATCTGCACGCTCAGCTTCTGAGGATTGACCGACTGGAAGCCGGGTGCGTTGTTGATGTCATCGACTCCGAAGAATCGCGTCACATCCAGCGAGCCCTCGCTCTCCACACGGATCACCTCCGCCCCCAGGTAGGCCAGCATTTTTCCCACGTAAGGACCGGCCCAAACCTTGGTCAATTCGACGACACGCACACCCTGCAGGGGGCCGCCAGCTGCCGGTGTGTTACTTACCGGTCGTGCGGCGGCCTTCTGAGTGGCAGGCGCAAGCTCGGCCAGTCTCTGCGCCGTATGCTCACCCAGCAGGGGAGCAGCCTGCTCGATCCGCGCCGGCGTTGCGCTGAGTTTGTAGGGAACCGTGGGGTAAACTGACGTTCCCTGAACCGGGTGATTGACCGGGACGAAATAGCGGCGGAAATCATACTGCGGTGAAGCCAGCAGATCCCGGGCATCATTTACCGCAACCAGCGTGAGGCCCAACGCCTGGGCAGCAGCTGCCGCCTCATGCTTGTCCTGGGCGCGCAACCAGTCGGCAACATGATGGCGACACTGCGCAACGCGATCGGGCGTACACTCCCGCTCGAGCCAGTTCTCTGGAAATGACGCCATCCAGTCAGGATTGTCCAGCAACAGGCGCAGTGCCTCCCAGTGAGCGGGCGCCGACATCCAGATGTAGCAATAGCCCTCGCGGCAGGGATAGATGCCGGCGGGGCCAAACAGGTCCAGTGCCGTTCGCTCGGTACCCACAGGCATGTCTCCGGCCACCATCTGGGCCAGGACGTAATCGATCCTGGAAGCCAGTACCGCCTGTTTGGAGATGTCGATGGAGCGCCCTAACCCGGATTCTTCACGATCGAAGAGAGCGGCGGCGATGCACATGGCGGCCTCCAGGCCGGATTCGTAACTGGGGAGGAAGCGGCCGGCGCCCTTCAACGGAGGCACCTGTTCGTCGGCGCCGCTGGGCGTATGGTAGCCCCAACCGCTGCTGTGGAATACGTTGAGGTCTTCAGCATAAAGGCGATCTGCAGGGGGCGAGGCGCCAAACGCCGTGATGGAACACAGGACCAGGCGGGGGTGTGACTCAGGGGATGTATCGGGATCCAGCCCGACGCGTTGCAGCCAGCCTGCCGCGTGGTCGTCGATGACCGCATCTACATGCTCTACCATCTCGAGCAGCGTCTCGCGCCCGGCATCCGACTCCAGGTCCAGTTCCACGGAGCTCTTGTTGGTATTGAGGTAGGCAAATAACCCGCTCCTCTCGGGGTCTTCGCCGTGAGGGGCAAATGGCCCGATGCGCCGGGTAGGACTGCCAGATCCCGGCCGTTCCAGCTTGATGACGTCGGCGCCAAAATCCGAGAGCAGCTTGCCGCAGAACTCACCTGCCACGCTCTGCGACAACTCCAGTACCTTGATCCCCTTCAGGGCGCTCATCTTAATCTCCCTTGTCCATCCAGGCGGACGGCTGTGTGCACGGCCGGCCTAACGGACCCGCGTCAACTCATAGTCCCCGGCGTCATCCACCAGGGCTCGCCAGCCGGGATATACCACTATGGTAGTGAATGTTTCCTCGATGATGGCGGGGCCGATCACTTCGTGCCCCGGTTCGAGTTCCGATCCATTGATAATATCGGTTTCCTGGTAGCCCTGCCCCAGGTTGGCCCGTCGCGTCCTCGCCACCCGGGCAAGTCGGGTGGGCGCATTGAAACCGTGGGCGACGATGGGCGAGGCCGTGGCGACCGAGGTGGCAAGGCGAACACCGGAAATCTCCGGCACCTCGTCTTCCCGGATATGGCCGTACTCTTCCATGTGGCGTTTGTTAAAAACCTCGATCCCGCGCTGGCCAATGGCAGCGTCAACGAACGAGAGATCATCGAGGCCCTCATTCACCTTGACGTTGAAGGTCAGCGCCCAGTTCTGTCCCGGATAGCGCATATTCAGCTGATAATGGGCGGTGACCTCGCTGGCAGCAAAGCCGGCATCCGTGAAGTACCGTCGGGCGCGCTCTGCCAGTTCACCCCACAGGTCCTTCAATTTGCCGGCCTCGACACGATCGGCAGATACGAGGTAGGAGCGCTCCTCGTCGATACTCGGGTCAGCTACCAGTGTACCCAGCGCCGAAAAAGTCGGTGACGCCTTCGGTACCAGTACTCTGTCAATGCCGAGGTCCTCAGCCTGTATGGCCGCGAAGGCCGGTCCGTTGCCACCATAGGCCAGCATGCACATGTCACCCGGGTCGACCCCCTTACCCGCAGTAATACGCCTGACGCCCTGGGACATGTTGGCATTCACCATCCGCCAGCAGTCAAAGGCGGCATCCTCTGCCGTGTAGCCCATCTGGTCGCCAATCGCCTGGAACGCTTCTTCTACACCGCTCCTGGTCAGGGAGAAACTGCCCCCCGCAAATTCCGACTCTGCCGAAAGAATACCCAGCATCAACAGCGCATCCGTGATGGTCGGCCGGTCGCCGCCGCGCCCGTAGCAGATCGGGCCCGGCTCAGACCCTGCCGAGGCAGGCCCCACTTCGACCTCCCCTTCATTGACATGACAGATTGAGCCGCCTCCCGCGCCCAGGGTCTCGACCTGGACCATGGGCACGCCCACCAGGTACCGGTGGTGCATATTCCAGCCCGCCACAGCGGGCGCCGCGCCGCCGAGAACCATGGAGATATCGTAGGATGTCCCGCCCATATCTACGCACAGCAGGTTGTTGTGTCCCTTGGCTACCCCCGCATAGGCCGAACCGATCACGCCGCCGGCGGGTCCCGATGCAAGCACGCGGATCGGTGATCCCTCGATATATTCTTTGGTCATCACGCCGCCGCTGGCCTGCATCACCATGAGTTGCTTCTGGTAGCCGGCTTCCTTGACGCGCGCGACCAGGCGCTCCAGGTAGGATGTGACCCGTGGTCCGACATAGGCATTGACCACGGTCGTGCTGGTACGGTCGTACTCCGGCGCTCGCGGCAGCACCTGGTGGGAGGCCGAAATATGCACGCCGGGCATCTCCTCCGATACGATTTCTGCAACTCGCCGTTCATGGACCGGATTCACAAAGGAGAACAACAGGGAAATCGCCACCGACTCCACGTTCTGTTTCTGCAGTCTACGGCAGCACTCGCGCACCGCGTCCTCATCCAGCGGCTTGTGAATGGAGCCATCGTGCAAAATACGCTCGGGGACCGTCAATCGGCGCCGCCGGGGGGTAATCTGCGGGGGCGGTTCCAGACGCACGTCCCAGACATTCTCCTTGAAACCGCGCCGGTACTCCATTTCATCGCGAAAACCCTCGGTGGTAATGAGACCGGTCACCGCCCCGTTCATCTCTATGAGGGTGTTGTCCGCCACCGTGGTACCGTGGACGATGGCGTCGCACCGCGCCATGAACTCCTGCATTGGCAGGCCTTCCATCCCGGCGAGCCTTTCAAGTCCGTTCATCACGCCCACGGACCGGTCCTCCGGGGTGCTCAGGTTCTTGTAAAGGACCACATCGGCACCCTTGAGCAGCGCAAAGTCGGTGAACGTACCACCGATATCAATACCAACACGAAAACCCATCAATACACTCCCGCGCTCAGGCTGTCCGGCCTGCGCTCATTGCCTTGCGCCGCGCCTCGGTAGCGGCAACATCCACCGCCAGGTCGAATTCCTCAACCGAGCCCGTGAAAACGACGCCGTATTTTTCGCTGGCCCGCTGGATGCTCACTATCTCGTCCAGCACGTCCTCCCTGACCGCCTCCGGGTCACGCAACAGCGCGGACTCGAAACCGCCACCGCCGCCATACTGATAAGCGATAACCGAGCCGGTGGGCAGCATCTCGTTAGCCGATAGCTCGACCTTGTGCTCTTCCGGAGTACCAACTTTGAAATAATTTGCATAGGGACTGGCGTCATCGCCACCGCACATGCCGCGCAGGGGGTGTTCCGAGGTAACCATCCAGGTCATGGCCGTGGCCGGCTCCAGCACCTGTTTGACATTGAGGCTGCCGGGCTGCCCCCGCCAGCGGCCGGGTCCCTCCGAATCGAGAGTCATCTCGCGGCTGATATTGATGACCGGAAATCGGCTTTCGGCATCCTCGACCTGGGCCAGCAGCAGGTTGCCGAGGCTCACGGGGCAGGTTCCCCAGCCATCGATACCCTGAACGGCGGAAGCATCGCAGGTGCGCGAGTCAACCCCCTGATCCATCCACATGCGCCCGAGCTCATCGAAGCCGATGACGGCGTTGGGCATACCCATCTTGTAAACCTGGGGTGCCGAACGTTCCGGGACGATCTCCGACAGGGCCAGGCAGACAGCCTCGGTAATCTCGCAGGCCGGATGGAAAGACCCCAGCGCTGCGGGCTTGTTGGGCGGAGGATGGGCTATACACCCTTCCGGGATAAGGATGTCCACAGCGTTGAAGAAACCCTCGTTCTTGTTGATGCTCGGGTCCATGGCCGCCACGATCTGTGTCATGACGTAGCCGCGGCTGTTGGCAAAGGTATTCCAGACACCCACCAGGTCCGGTCGGTCGTCCGTGCCGGCAAGGTCCACCGTCAACTGCGGGCCCTTCACGGTGCAGGCCACGTGCACCCGGATATCACTGGCACTCCCTACCGTGTCATGATCGACGAAAACATCGGCTTCATACGTGCCGTCGGGCCACTTATTGACCTCTTCACGCACGCGCTGCTCGGTGTGTTCGATGTTGTAGTTTATTGCGGCCTTGACCTGGTCCGCACCCCACTTTTTTATCAGGCCCTCGAGCAGGCGAACCGAGTGTTGTACACCGCCGATCATGGCGGCCAGGTCACCGGCAAATGAGGGGAACCGGTTGTTGCGGACGACAAAGTCGAACACGTCGCGACGCCGCTGCCCGCGATGCACCAGTTTCAGGCAGGGAAAGGCCAGGCCCTCCGTGAAAATATCCGTCGCCTCGAGGGTAAAGCCCCCGGGGTCCTTGCCGCCGGTATCACCCTGGTGCGCCTGCAGGCACTGGACCAGGATCAGCTCACCGGCTTCGTCATACACCGGGGCATAGACGTTGTAGTCGGGCAGATGACCACCGCCACAGTCGGGGTCGTTGCCGAGAAATACGTCACCGCGGCCCCAGTCATAGTCCTGCTGGTGCATGAGCCCATAGCGCACGGTCAATCCGGTGACGAACGTGAGATGGGGCGTTCCGATAGACGCTCCCGCCAGGCGTCCGTGCGCATCGACAATGCTGCCGTTGCGCTCGTTGCTCTGGTTGATAATGGCCGACGATGCGGCCCGCCCCAGATGGGTTGCCGCCTCGAAACAGATGGTTTCCATGCCGCCGCGAATGATAGTCGCCGTCACGGGATCGACCGTTGCCGACGTCGGCAGCGGTTCACACCTGGCAGCGAGCTTCCGGTTCAACTCAAAAGACATGCGGGTACTTCTCCTGCAAAGAGGACTTCTGTTTTATGAGTAATCACGGAAACGATACACCATCTGCAGGGCCCATAAGACGACAGAACGCGAGATCCTATCGACAGTTAATGCGCAGCGTCGGGGCAAGCCCTCGGAGGCCTGTTCAGAGTGATTGGCCGTCGTCTATCGTGAATGTCGCCCCGGTGATGGCTCTCGAGCGATCCGAGCAGAGGTAGAGCACCATGTCATGAAGTGATTCCTTCTCCTGCATGCGTCTGCGAGGCAATGAGGCAATCGCCTCATGGCTCTCCCCGGAGTGGAACCAGTCGTCATTGAGCTCGGTATGAATCCAGCCGGGCTGGATGGTGTTGACGTTTATCCCCTGTCGCGCCCACTCCCTGGCAAATTGCCGCGCAAGGTGTGCAATGCCAATCTTGGTTGCTGCATAAGCGGCATCGCCGGTGTGATGTTGCTGCGCGGTGATCGAACCGACAAACAGAATGCGACCGTTCTCACGTTCACGGCTGCCACTGGCAATCAGTCGTTTTGCCGCCTGCCTGGCAACCAGGTAAGTACCCAGCAGGTTGGTGTCGATAACGCGCCGGATGTCGTTTTCCGCGATTTCCGTGGAGCGGCCGCCGGCGGCAGTTCCGGCGTTTGCGATGACCGTGTCAACGGTACCGAAGCGGGACTCTGCGGCGTCAAACGCAGCTGAGACCAGTTCTTCGTCGCTTACATCGAGTCTGACAGCCAGTGCCTCGGCACCCCCGCGTTCCAGTTCCCCGGCCAGGGCCTCAACCCGTTCCAGGCGGCGTGCTCCCAGCACAACCCTGGCGCCGGCGGACGCAAGCAAACGGGCGAAATCGGCCCCGAGCCCGGATGAAGCGCCGGAAATCAGCGCCGTCCGACCATCCAGTCGCAACACGTCAGACCGCGCTGTCAGGGCTTCTTCCTGCCGGAGCGGCTGAGGCGCCACTCCGGCGGGTAGTTCATATCATTGTTCTTGACGATATTGTTCAGGCCTTCGCCAAACACATTGTCCCCGAGCTGCACGTCATCGAAGGTGTCGTTCTGCATCAGCGGCAGCATGCCCTCCAGCCAGCCTGTCATCACGCTGCCCAGGTACTCGCCGCGATACTGCTTGTACATCTCGATAAACGTTTTCTGCGCCTGGACGGTATCTGTGGGGCGGGTTCGCGCACAGGCCATAGCGTATTTCGCAGTCTCTTTCTCGAGATCTTTCCGCGGTACCACGCTGTTCACAAAATTGTTGCACTCCTTCATTTCCTCAGCGGTGAAAGGCCGGCCGGTAAACAACATCTCCTCAAATTTACGCAGGCCCATCATTTCTATCCAGGTCCACAACCGCGGCCCCCAGCCGACATAGCGAAATGCGGGGTGACCGAACAGCGCATCATCCGAGGAGACCACCAGGTCGGCGTCCCCCGCCTGGTAAAAGTGCCAGCCATAGCAGTAACCCTTGGCCTCGATAATGCTGATTTTCTTGAATTCCTGTAATGGCCGGCAGCCAGCGCGCGCCTTGGAGTAATGGTCGGTGAGGTTGTGCAGGAACCGGTAGGATTTTTTCGGCGGGTACTTCACGTCCGGGTCATTGATCCCGATCTCCCAGTTCAGGTCGACGTCCTCGTCGGATTCGGAAAGCATGTCTGCCTGCTCGGGCAGGTCACCCCCGGAGCCGAAGTCCTCGCCCTCCCCGCGTATCACCAGCACCTTGACGTCGTCGTCGGTATTGGCCTTGTGGATAAGGTCCGCATAAAGCTGGCGCATGCCAGCCGTCGTGGCATTTTGTGCTTCGGGCCGGTCGAAGGTGAGGGTGGCGATCTTGGTCGCCTTGTCCTTTTCGTAACGGATGAACTGTTTGGCTTCTTCTTTGAGTACTTCGTAGTCTTTCATCGGCTCTCCCTCTCATATTCTGGGGTGTGGTTACACAACCCCGCAGCGGCAGCTTTCGTATTCTGTTGTGCCATGGTGAAACGGCTGATTTTCACTGTTCAGCCCGACAATTAGGCCACAGGGGCTGCGTTTTTACTCGACATCTGGTGTGTTAGTATAAACAGTTGACGCAAGCCCCATGCCGTCCGGCTCTTGCGACCGGCATGAAGAGGAGCACACCGGGATGGGTGATAACGATTTTTACAGCCTCGAAGGTCCCCTGGATTCGATGCCTGCCACGCGGCAGATGCGCATTGCCAATCTATCAGGCCTCCCCGCCCTGGTGAGGGATCACGGTGGCGATCCCCTGCCCATTCTCGAGCGGCACGAGATCGATCCACAGCTGATCCGGGACCCGGACCGCTACATCGACTGCAAAGCCGTGGTCGAGCTGTTCGAGGACTGCAGCCATGCCCTCAACGACCCGCTGTTCGGGCTGGACCTGGCGGAAACCCAGGATCCCGACGTCTTCGGTTGTGTCACGGCTCTATGCCGGGCAGCCCCCACCGTCAGGGATTCCGTGGCCAGTTTCATCGACTATATTCCCGTCACCCATGCGCCCGACACCATCCTGGAGTTGGTCGAGGGCAAAGACGTCGCCGAAATCCGCTGGAGTGTCGGTACCGATCTGGGGCTCAACGAACAGGCCAACTACCAGGCGGCCCTGCTCAACCTGAAGCTGCTGCGGTTGGTCGGCGGCCGTAATTTCCGTCCCAGCTACGTGAACCTGGCGGTCGAAGCCCGCCGGCGCGACCTGTGCGAACTTGAGCGACGCCTTGGCTGCCGCTTCAACAGGACACGATCCGACAACGCCATCGCCTTTCCGGCGCACTTCCTGGACCAGCCCGTCCGGAGCGCCAACGGCTTGCTCTTCAGGCTGCTCGGGGGCTACCTTGAAAAGGTCAAGGCCTCCGCCCGCACCACCATCGCGGACAGGGTGGAGGACTACGTCCGAGGCTCACTCTCCTCCGGCAACTGCTCGATCGAGCGCTGCGCCATGAAACTGGGCATCTCGGTTCGCACCCTCCAGACCCAGCTGGCTGAATCCGGTGAATTGAAATTCTCTGATATCCTGGAAAAGCAGCGCTTCGAAATAGCCAAAAGCTGCCTCGAACAGTCGCACCTGTCCCTGGACGACGTGGCAGAAATGCTCGGCTATGCCGAGCAGTCCAGTTTTGGTCGGGCCTTCAAGCGCTGGACGGGACTGACGCCGAAACTCTACCGCCAGCAACTCGATACCACCCGTGGTAAGGCCATGCCCGCCGCCTTCAGTCTCGCCGCGGCCAATCGTTCCGCCGGGATATAACGCCAACCCACGAATAGCCCGCACAGGAGCTGCGAGATGCCTGTGGCCGCAGTTGTCCCTTCACCGATAGCGATATTGGCCCCCGTAACTGCTGATAGCGTATAAAATCCTGCCTGACTGGTGAGCTTCATGGAGATAAGTTGATGGCAACAATGTCTGACAAACCCGTCGTCCTGATCACGGGTGCCAGCTCGGGAATCGGTGATACGACGGCCCGCAAATTTGCCGCGGGAGGGTTTAATATCGTGGCCGTGGCGCGCAGACAAGAGCGCCTCGAGCAACTCGCGCGCGAACTGGCGGATACGGCCCGGGTGGAAATTCTCGCGGCCGATGTCGCGGATCCGCAGACTCCCGGGCGCGCCACCGGCCTCGCGATCGAGGCGTTCGGCAGACTGGACTGCCTGGTCAACAATGCCGGGGCGGGTACCTGGGCGCCCGTCGGCGAGACCACCGACGAGATGATGGACGAGGTTATCGATGTCAGTCTCAAGGCGCCGTTCCGGTTCTGTCGCGAGGTCCTGCCGCATATGCAGCCCGGTTCCAGTATCATCAACGTCGGCTCGGTGTTCGGTTCGGTCGGCGGGCTGGACGGAGGCATCTACTGCGCCGTCAAGGCGGGCCTTGTGGGGCTTACCCAGACGATGGCGGCACAGTACGGCGCCGAGGGTATCCGTACCAACCTGGTAGCGCCCGGTGTCATCAGGACCGACATGACGGACGCGGCCTGGGACGTGCCGGCCTTCCAGCGGATCAACCACGAAATGACCCCCTTCGATCGCGAGGGCACCACGGAGGATGTGGCCAATGCCATCTTCTTCCTGGCTTCGCATCAGGGCAGTTACATCAATGGCCAGACCATCGCCCTGGATGGCGGCTGGTCAACCACCAAATATCTCTGCCGGGAAGCCCTGCTCTGCGAGCGTAATCCCCTGGCGGGCGAAACCCCGGGGTGAAAAAAACCTCGGGGTGTTACTCGTCCCCGGAGCCGCCGGCGAAACAGTGGCGCGCCACCTCGGCCGCCTGACCGCCTCGACCACCCAGCTCTGACAACAGGGCTTTCATGCGGTACGTCCACAGATGCAACGGCATTTCCAGGGTCATCCCCATGGCTCCCGTCATCTGGTGGACGTCGTAATTGACTTTGCCGGCGCTGTCCTGGGCGTGAAAGGCTGCCAGGGCAGCATCACCCGGTTCCCCGCTCCAGGCGGCTTTCAACGCCAGGCGGCGGACGCCGCCAGCCAGCACCGCGCACTCGGCCATACGGTGGCGCAGTGCCTGGAAAGTGCCGAGAGCCCGGCCAAACTGCTTGCGCACACTGATGTGCTCCACGGTGGCATCGATGGCTGCCTGCATCAGGCCGGCGATCTCGGCGGCGCAGGCAACCCTGATCCATGTCCGTGCGAGATCGGCCTGCTCCGCGGATAGCGCCTGCACCGATAGCGCTCCCGTCACCCGTCCCATGGGATAGGCATACAGGGACTCTACCGGCTCGAGATCTTCAGCGTCCGGGTGGGCGATGCCGATCGTCTCGCCGTCGATAACAAGCAGGGTTCTGGCTCGATCCACAAAGCGCCCGGGGCGCCCGTTTTCCACTACGGCGAGGGGACGTGGGAGATCCATCCCCAACTGGGGGCGCAACAGCATGGACAGTGCCACCTCCGCCGTATAGGGCGATCTGGCGAGGCGCTCAACCGCCAGGGCGGCTGTCACCGGGCCCATCTCCGGGATGGCGGCGATATCGAAGTATCCCCCGTCCTCGAGTTCCGTTTCCAGTTCGTTGCCTTCCAGAGCGAAGCCATCAAAATCAGTGGGCTTGGCCTCGAATTGCCGCCCGAGGCGATCGATGGCATCGAGGACCGCGGCCTGGTCGGGGGTCAGGGTGAAATCCATCAGCGGGGCTCCCGTGGCAGCTCGAGCAATTCGGTGGCGATGAGATTCAACTGGATTTCCGCTGCGCCGGACGCGATACCTGCGACGATAGCGCGCTGGTGATGCGCCTGCAGCATGGCGTCACCGCCGGCCAGTGCCTCCGGAACGTGCTCCACCACAAACTCGGCTACCAGACGCTCGGCGTTGACCGTACCAAAACGTGCCGCGCTGGCCTCCGGCCCGGGTATCTGGCCGTGGCAGCGCTGGTCGATAATATTGTAACTGCCCAGGCGTGCGGCCTCGCAGGCCGCGTGCGCCCGCGCGGCTTGATCGATGGCGCCGTGGCTGAAGCGATTTTCACGTTTGAGTACCTCGACTGCGCGATGAAGCATGCGCGAGGCCAGGGCAAAGCGGGGAATGCCCACCCGTTCAAGCGACAGGGCCTCACGCACAATCGTCCAGGCCTGCCCCTCCTCACCCAGCATCGCGGTGGCCGGCACTTCCACGTCGTCAAAGAAAACTTCGTGAATGTCGCCTTCACCGATGATGCTGGGGATCTGCCTCACGGTGATGCCCGGTGTATCCATGGGCAGGAGGAAGATTGAAATACCGCCCTTTCCCTGCGAGGTTCGCGCCAGCAGGAAACAGGTATCCGCGTGCCCGGCGTAGGAGGTCCAGATCTTCTGGCCGTTGATGCGATAGACGTCGCCGTGCTGGTCGGCGCGGGTGCGCAGGGAGGCCAGGTCAGAGCCCGCCTCAGGCTCGGAAAAGCCCTGGCACCATAGCGTCTGTCCCTGTGCCATGGGCGGGATATAGCGGGATTGCTGCTCCTCTGAACCAAAGCGCATCAGCGTGGGACCGATCCAGTTCACGTTCATGTACTGACCGCCTCGAGGCTCACCGGCCGCCCACATCTCCTCGGCAAGGATAAAGCTGGCCCACGGGTCGGCGTCGCGCCCGCCCCAGCGTGCCGGCCAGTGAGGAACCAGCAGCCCTGCCTTGGCCAATGCACCGCAAAACTGTTTGGAAAACGTGGTCTGCACTGCCGAGCCCGGACCGTGTGCCAGCTCCTCCCAATCCGGAGGCAGGTTGTCGTCGAGAAAAGCCCTCACAGTGGCGCGAAAATCCCGCTGTTCTTCAGTCCAGTCAAAATCCATCGGGTCTTTATCCTGCGTGTCTACTCATCGTTCGCGCTGCGCGGTAGCTTATTTACCCTTGCCTTTACCGCCAAGGTTCTTGATGTAACGCTCCATGCCCGCCAGGTAATCCGGATTGAGCATCAGGGCACTATTGGCCATACGCTCAACCTGCCGCGCCTGTGCCAGACCGACGTCATGGGCGAGTTCGATGGCGATCTTGGCCGTACCCATCTGCTCACTGTTCTGTTCCGCAAGGTGCTCACAGAATGTCATTACGTCTTCCTCGAAGCTTTCGTCGGGGAACACCTCGTGTACCAGGCCCATCACGTAGGCCCGGTCCGCGTCCGCGGGCAGGTTGGCCATGATGAGATAGCGAGTCCAGTGGGTGCCGATGATGCGAGCCAGCCGGCTCACGCCATTGGATGCAGGCAGTACACCGAACTTGCCCTCGGGGAAAGCGTAGCTGGCGCTTTTGGCCGCCAGCCGGAAGTCACAGGACAGGGACATTTCCAGACCGCCCCCCACGCAGGGGCCCTGATGTGCCACAACGATGGGCTTTTCTATATGCTCCATCTCATCATAGATGCGGTGCATCCCGTGCAGCTTCAGGCGATGCTTTTCGCGGATCGCAGAACCGCTGCGAGCGGGCTCCTCGGGCTCCCCCGACCGGTCGCGAAGATCGGCACCGGAACAGAAATAGCGGCCCGTGGCCCGGATCAGCATGACCTTGAGCCCCGGCGTATCGCGAAAACGGTGCAGGGCTTCTTCGAACAGTGCCATGGTCTGGCCAGTCAGGGCATTGAGTTTGTCCGGACGGTTGAGCGTCGCCACGAGTATCGCGTCATGCTCTTCAACCAGCAGGTGTGGCGCTTCAGACATATCCAACCTCTCCCTTAACCACGGGTTCGCGGCAGGCCAAGGGTGCGTTCGGCAATCTGGCTGCGGTGAACTTCGCTGGTGCCCCCGTATATGGTGGTTCCCTGGGCGTGGCGATAGGCCAGGTTGAGTTCACCTGCCGCGCCATCCCGTTTTGACAGCGACTCCGGAGCGGTCAGGTCCAGCAGGTCCCGGGAATCGGACTGGAACTTCTCCGAGGAGAACAGCTTCGCCATGGGGCCGTACCCCATATTCGGCAATTTCTGTACACCGGCCCATACGGCACGGTTTTCGATAACCTCGGAGAGACGCACGTGCAGCAGTGCACGGGCGAGCCGCTTCTGGGCGTCCGTAGTTTCGATGAGGGGACGCCCGTCACGCATCAACTCGCGGCAGAGTGTCACCGCAGAATCCACCATGGAGCGCTGGGATTTAGCAAACCCTCCTCCGTGCTCAAGCTCCAGCGCCGCCGCCATGACCCGCACGCCGGCGTCGACATCACCCAGACGGTAACTGTCCTTTACCCTGACCCCATCGTAGTAAGTGATGTTGGTGCGCTCATCCTGGAAGGTATAGACGGGTTGCACCTCGATGCCCTCGGCATCCAGCGGCACAATGAAAAGGGTCAGTCCTTTGTGTTTAGCCACATCGGGATTGGTGCGGGTCAGCATCAAAACGTACTGGGCAATATTTGCCCCACTGGTGAACATCTTGGAACCGTCGATACGCCAATCTTCGCCGTCCCGGGTAGCCCGGGTCTGGGCGGCAAACACGTCGGAGCCACAGCCCGGTTCACTGTAGCCCAGACTGCAGATCACGTCCCCGGATACGATTTTAGTGAGCACCTCCTGCTTGAGTTCGTCGGTGCCGAACTTCTGAATCATGGTCCCCACCATCATGGTGGTGCTGTTGGCATGCGTACTCCAGTTGTAGTCCTCCCACACCTTGCGCAGCGCATTGACTGCGTAGGGAGCCGCTTCCCTGCCGCCATACTCCCTGGGCCAGGCGGGAAACAGCAGCTTGGCCTCGGCGAGTTTTTTGTGTATTCCTGCATCAAACCCATCAAAGGAATAATGGGCCTTGGCCTTCAGTTCGGGCGTCAGGTTACTCCGGAAAAAATCATCCAGTTCACTCGCCATGGCTCGGGCGTCATCACCGAGGTCGAAATCAATCGACACCTCACCCACATCCGGTAATGCTGCCACCTCACCGGCGTAGAGCCGCCGGCCGGCCTCCTCCAGCAACAGCGCAGGATCACCCAGCACCAGCGGCCAGGCCTTTGCCCGCAGATTGTAAAGATGCGTATCGTATTCGGTAGAGAGCCCATAACCGCCAAAGGTGTGCAGGGCCTGTGCTACCGCGCGCGTCGCGGTATCAGCGTTCCACCACAGGGCCAGTGACACCTGCGCACCGGCTTCCGGCAGATCCAGGTCGATATCGTGGATCGTCTTCCAGGTAAAGTACTTGCCGCCATCTACGTCGGTGATCAGGTCAGCCAGGGGATGGGATATACCCTGGTAGGTACCGATGGGCTGCCCGAAGGCCACACGCTCACAGGCGTATTCTGCTGCCTGCCGTATCGATTCCCGGGACAGCCCTGCCAGAGCTATGGCCATCAGTAGTTTCCACTCCTCCACGGCCTGGGCATAAACCCTGAGTGCATCTGCCCCCTCTCCCAGAACGAGGTGATCACAAGCCGCCAGATCCAGTTCCGCGATCGGGGTGGAAGCCAGGGTCGCCTCACCGCGGCCCTCACCATCGGGGGTGACCAGTACCACCTGGTCTCCGTGGCGGGCGATCACGACTGCTGCCACGGCGCCACCTGCGACCCACTGCACGGCTTTATCGGCGACATCGTGGAGTGCAAGGGTGATAACCTGCTCCCCGGACAGTACCGTCCCCAGCCGTTCCGCCTGGACGTCACCGGCCAGCACCGCCAGTACCCGCGATGCCACCAGTGCCTCTGCCAGTGGTCCTGACGCCAGCATCCTCCCGGCCTCCTCCATCAGGACCGCCGCATCCATCAGGCCCAGACCGAGGCCGCCATTTTCCTCAGGTATGCGCAGCGAGAAGGCGCCCAGTTCGCCTAGCCCCCGCCATAGAGCCGGGTCGAATCCACCGTTCTCGGCCGCAGCGCGGACACGTTCCATGCTGCTTTGCTCATCCAGGAAACGCGCAAACGATTCGCGCATCAAACGCTGATCTTCAGAAAGATCCAAGTTCATTGTGCAGTGACTCCGGGTCGCGCGATCAGCGCTTGTTCTAATGGGCCTAGCGGGCGTTTTAAAAGGCATAAAATGCCCTCTGCCCGACGTATAAAAGAGCCCGTGAGAGTACTATGGCACCACTCGCTAAGTCAACACTGCTGTCTACTTAGACTTGCGACCGAAAGGCTGAGCCCCTGTGGATTAACGATTGCAGCGCCGTCGGGATTTGCTTACAATAGTCAACATTGATGTTCAATTGTCAGACGCGCGCCGTGGGTTCTGCTGCCTGCGTAGGCTGGCGAGAGATCGCCTGTCTTCCCCGGGCGTAAAACCGCCTCACCCGGGACAGGTGCAAACGACTGCGAGGGATTGAAAGATGCCAATCTCCCCTATGCTCGAATGGATGCCGTGGCTGCATTCAATCCCGATGGGCATGGAGCCCTGGATCGCGTGCCTTGGCATCCTGCCGGGACTTGCCCGTCGTAAAAGTTTCGAAAAACCGCTGCTGGTTCAGGAAACGGCGGGCTTTAACCTGAGTATTTCTCCTGAGATCAGGACAACCGGGCGTCATGCGGCGCAGATCGCCGCAGAAAAGTACGAGGCCTGGTTGAGCGGTGAGGGTCCACCGGAAGATACAGATTTCAAAGAACAATATTTCACGATCGCAGTCGGGGGCGGCAACACCGTCAAGAACGAGTACAAGGCACTGCTCAAGCACCACTTCCACGATATCGACTGGCTCGAGCATGTACGTTTCTTCTTTCTGGAAGAGACCTGTAATGCGCAAAACTGGGAAAGTACCAGAACCGGACTGGCAACAACGTTCCTGGCCCCCCTGGCCAGAAAGCTGATCGCCAGCAAAGGCACACGCGAACTCACGGAAACACTGGATCTGCAGCGTGGCGCCTCCCGGGAGGAAATCGTGCAGCGGGTCATGGAAGTGATGACCTATCCTATAGACGCGCGCAAAGTAGAGCAACGTATCAAGCGGGGAGATCGCAAAGGTGCCTTGGAGAGCGCGCGCGTCGAGGCGCGTCGCTACCAGGCCCTGGTCCGTAAACTCCTCGGGCCGTCGATGTCCTTTCATTTGATTATCAGTGGTTTCGGCAGGAACGGCGGCATCGGCGCATTCCCCCCCTATACGCCAGAATTAAAAAGGAAGAAGCCCGCCGTCATCGTCGTCGAGAATCCAGACGGTGCCATCAGCGTCGCCCTGAACCGGGGCGTATTGACCGCAGCCGAGACCGTCTCCCTGATCGTTTCAGGCAGCCTGAAACTCAGGGCTCTCGGCCGCTTCGAGATGGAAGACAGCGCCGCCTTCGAGCAGACTGTCATGGAAACGCCCATCCGCATGCTGCGGGAGTCAACTGAAACTGCCGAAAAGGTGTATATCTTCGCCGATGATCGGGCACTGCACTTCGACGAGGGCACTTTCCAGTTTGAGGAAAACGGCAAGACTGTCGAGATCAAATCCGAGGTTCGCGACGGCGACGAAGAAGGCGGCATACACATATTACTGGTCCATGGTTTCATGGGACTGTATAGCTATATCAACCTGCTGATCCGCCTCCCCAGCGCCTGGCGAGTCTCGGCGCTGCGCCGGGGAAAATATGCCAAGACACTGCCAGACGCGGAGGTTTTCCCTCATTACGCCAATACCCTCAGGAAAATGATCCTGCGAAACTGGCGTTCAAAGCGACCGACGCCGATCTGCTGTCACTCTTTCGCCGGCAGCATATCCGACCATCTGTTGCTTTCGGTACTTCGGGATTACGACGACCCGCTGCCAGAATTCGATCAGCTAAAAGCAGAAGACCGGCGCCTGGTCGAGGCACTCCAGGCAGCGGGTGTCATCCATATCGCTACCTGGGCACCGAGTGATCTCTGTCACATTACCCCGAATATCGAGAAGCTGAGAGCCCGCAAGCAGGATAACAAAAAGCGTTCAATCTCCAGTCCGAAGCACATATACGACGCGACCCCCGAAGGCAGTTTGAAGCTCAACAAAGCACACCGTGAAGGCCTGATATCTACGCCACCAGTGCTCGAAAAGCTGATGAAGGCTCCCGGTATCGAAGGCGTTATCAACGCACTGAACGTCGGGGTCCGATACCTGGCCAAAAAAGTAGATGTGTCGAAGCTCCTGAAGCACCAGGAAGCGCCCTATGGCCAGCGCCTGCTGGGCGATCGCGTGTTGAACAAGGTCTCTTTTTACGGTGTGTTGAAGGAAATCAACGCGGCACTGCATCAACCCGAGGAATACCAGAACCGGCACATCAAGGCGCTGGACGCCATTATCAAGTATGACATTCCCTACCTGTCGATCATTCACCGGGAGGATCTGATGGTGTCAGCCAACCGCCATGCCCAGGAACATGAGTACCTGTTGGCCGCCAGGCTGGAAAAAGAAGGTGTGAAACGTGAGCGGGATCTTGCAGTACCTGCGAGCCTGGTGCTGCTGGACCGGAATGACAACGAACCCTCCGATGATCTGATCGACCCCCATTTTCTGATACTTTCCACGACCCGAGGGGGTGGCAGTAACGCCCGCAAGGTTACGGCGGCGATGACCTCATTCGTCCACGAGAATGTGGCGCACGCGATTGATGCCGGTCGTGTCACACCACTGGAAAGTGTGAAAAAGTGGCGTGGCAGCAAACGGAGATAACCCGATCCAAAAACGGCCGACGAACGCTTGCCCGAGGATTTATTGGGCTTCCCGTGTATTTCGAAGCCTCCCTTGATTCAACGCATGGATTACGAAACCCCGGTAATGCTAGATTCGCAAGATTATGCATTCGGCTAATCAATAAACGACCCTAAAGCTGATATCTCGATGCGCTCACCAAAAAATAGACAGGATGTCTCTGTTTCACCGCTGCATTCGCCGTGGGTAGCATTGCTGCTTGCGAGCTGGGTATTGGTGCTCGCACCGACAGCCCGGTCTGCGACAACAGATTACGCGCTCATCATGCCCGGGGCGGAAAGTTCGCTGCTCCTGGACATCGCCGCGGCTGGTGATCGACTGGTTGCGGTGGGCGAACGGGGTCATATCCTGCACTCCAATGACACGGGTAAGTCCTGGATTCAGTCGAAAGTACCGACCTCGGTGATGCTCACGCGGGTGTTCTTTTTTTCTGAATCAACCGGCTGGGCGGTAGGGCACGACGGCAATATCCTGCTGAGCACTGATGGGGGCGTAAACTGGGTGCTGCAGCGCGATGGTGTCAGCGATCAGGCGCTTATCAACGAGGACCGTGTGGCTTCCGCCAGGGGGCACGTGAGCGACCTGCAGCGGCAGCTCGCCTCCGGGGCCACGGAACATAATGGCGATCTGCAGGAAGATCTCGCCGAAGCCGGGTCCGCGCTGGAATCAGCGCTCGAAGTGATGGATGAGCCGGTCTATGCCCCGCCCCTCATGGACGTCTGGTTTGCCAACGGGGAACAGGGCTGGGCTTCCGGCGCTTTTGGTTCCCTGCTGCACACGACGAACGGGGGCCGATCATGGGAAGACAGCAGTCATTCCCTGAACAACCCGGAAGAACCGCACCTCAACGGCGTAGCGGGTGATTCATCCGGCACCCTGTACCTGGCCTCCGAGTGGGGTATTGTCTTGCGTTCCACCAGCAATGGTGAATCCTGGGAAGCGGTCGAGACCGGCTTCGATGGCAGCTTTTTCGGCGTTGTCGTCAACCCCGTGAGTGACAGCGTGTTCGCCTATGGCCTGCTGGGCACCATCTACCGCTCAACCGATCGCGGGGAGACATGGCAGCCACTGGAGTCGAATACCCGGGACAGCCTCTTCGGTGCCGCTTGCGCTGCCGATGGCAAGCTCGTCTTCGTCGGCCAGAACGGCACGGCCTTACTCACCGATGATGACGGCAACAGCCTCACCGTGCTGGACCAGGGCTCCAGTCGCGGCCTGTACGGTGTGACAGTGACGGGCAATGGGCAATTCTTTGTCACCGGCGAAGGTGGTAGTGCCCCACTCTCCGGCGTGCCGGATACAGGGAGGTAAGCTACCGATGGTCGAACAGGAATTGCACTACCCCGCCGTCAGGACCGCCAGGCTTCCCGAGCGCCTGATCTTCGGCTCACGCCCGGTGATCCTGGTCCTGTTCTCGCTAATCACGATCTTCCTGGCCTACCAGGCCGCCCAACTGCGACCTGACGCCAGTTTTGCCAAAATGCTCCCCCAGGGGCACCCTTTCATCCAGAAGATGAACGAGCATATGGGTGACCTGCGGGCCAGTGGTGCCAGCCTCAAAGTTGCCGTTGCCGTAGAACAAGGCAACATTTTCAATGACGAGTATCTCTCCACACTGGGCCAGATCGCCGATGAAATCTTCTATATTCCGGGCGTGGACAAGAATGGGTTGAAGAGCCTCTGGAGCCCCGACACCCGCTGGAACATGGTGACCGAGGAGGGTTTCGATTCGGGTTCCGTGATCCCACCGGATTACGATGGATCCGAGGCTTCGCTGCGGCAACTGCGGGTCAACCTGACGCGCTCGAGTACTATCGGCAGTATGGTGGCCAACGACTTCAAATCCACCATCATCGAAGTCCCGATTTACGATAAGGACCCCGCCACCGGCGAGCAGCTCAACTACCTGGAATTCTCCCGCCAGCTGGAAGAACTCGTACGACAGAGCTACGAGAACGACAACATCACCATACACATAGTGGGCTTTCCCAAAGTGGTGGGTGACCTGCTGGAGGGAATCGGGGCCATTGTCCTGTACGCGATCGTGACTTTGGTCATCACCTTCATCCTGCTGTACATCTACACCCGGTGCCTTCGCGCCACCATAGCGCCGCTGTTCTGCTCGATTCTCGCGGTGATCTGGCAGCTGGGCCTGCTGCACCTCGCGGGCTTCGGACTCAACGCCTTCTCCATCCTGGTCCCTTTCCTGGTGCTCGCCATCGGGGTCAGCCATGGCGTCCAGGTTATCAACGCCATTGCCCTGCAGTTGCAAAGAGATACCGGTCGACTTCTCGCCGCCCGGCTTGCGTTCCGCGGCCTGTATATCGCCGGCATGACGGCACTCATCAGTGACGGCATAGGCTTTATCACCCTGCTGGTGATCGATATCGGTGTGATCCAGGAGCTGGGCATCGCCGCCAGTATCGGCGTGGCCTGTATCATTTTTACCAACCTGGTGTTGCTGCCCGTGGTCATCTCCTACATCGGTATCAGTGACAAGGGCATCCGGCATATGCGGGTAGACCCGGAGCAGCGCCACAAGCTGTGGTCACTGGTATCATTGTGCGCCACCCGCAAGGTGGCACTGATATCCATCGCGGTCGCAGCGTTCGGTTACGGTGTCGGCATCGTAGGTGGCCAGCAGATGAAGATTGGAGATCTCGATGCGGGCGCGCCGGAACTGCGCCCGGATTCGCGCTACAACCTGGACAACTCTTTTATTACCAGTAACTACGCGGTCAGCTCCGATATTCTTGTGGTCATGGTCGAAACACCGGTGCAGGCCTGCGGGCTCTATAAAAACGTCAGGCTGATCGACAAGTTCGACTGGTACATGGAAAACGTACCGGGGGTGGAGTCCGTCGTCTCCATGGCGGATGTCGTGCGACTGACCTACATGGCGTTCAATGAGGGCAATCCCCGCTGGAATACGCTGTCCCGTCGCCAGCGTGCCATCGACGGCGGTCTGCAGAATGTGCCTCCGGGACTGATGAACCGGGAGTGCAGTCTGGCCATGGTCGTGGTGTTCCTCGAAGACCATAAGGCCAACACCATCGAGACAGTCGTTGACGCAGTGCAGAGCTTCCAGAAGGAATTCGGGAACGAGCAGGTGCACTTCACTCTGGCGGCGGGCAACGCCGGGGTCGAGGCGGCGACCAACCAGGAGATCGCCCTGGCCCAGGGCCAGATGCTGGCTCTGGTCTACGGTGTGGTCGCAGCGCTGGTGTTCCTCAGTTTCCGCAGCGCGGTCGCGGTCTTCTGCATCATCATTCCCCTGGGGCTGACCACCGTACTCTGCCAGGCCCTGATGGCCTACCTGGGCATCGGCCTCAAAGTGGCAACCCTACCGGTTGTGGCCCTGGGCGTCGGTGTCGGCGTGGACTACGGCATCTACATCTACAATCGTCTCACCTTCTACCTGAAGCAGGGTTTGCCCATGCAGGAGGCCTACTACCAGGCCCTCTCCACCACCGGCAGGGCGGTTGCGTTCACCGGCTTCGCCCTGGGTGTGGGGGTGGTCACCTGGCTCCTGTCACCCATCAAATTCCAGTCGGATATGGGAATTCTACTGACCTTCATGTTCCTGTGGAATATGGTGGGCGCCCTGTGGCTGCTGCCGGCCCTGGCACATTTCCTGATCAAACCAGACCAATCACCGGATGCTGATAAGCCAGCCGGCAAAGCGCCAACGGGTGCACTGCCGGAGGCTGCCACACAGCACTACTAACCATAGAGATTACGACCATGCGAATTCCCCACAGGAAAAAAAATCGGGCCGCGACACTCCAGGCAACCGTATTGAGTGCAGCCGCGGCGCTGCCCAGCACGGCTCTGGCACTCACTTTTGAATCCGGCGACTGGCAGTTCGATCTCGATACCGTGCTGACCGCTGCTGCACAATGGCGCACGGAATCGCGAGACAAGACCCTCAGTACCGATCCCGCCCAGACAAACTTCAATGATGGCAACAACAACTTCGATTCCGGCAGCATGACCTCGGCCAAGGGCAGCGTTCTCGTGGAATTCGTCGGCGTTTACCATGATTTCTCCTTCTTTCTCCGTGGCGACGGTCTCTACGACTATATCTACGAAGATAAAAAATCCGACATGTCCAGGGAGAACTACCTCACCTACAACAACGGAATCCCCAACGGTGGTGATGTGAAACGCGGGGATTTCCCGGACAAGACTCTCGACGAGCACGGCAAGCGAATGCGCCTGCTGGAGGCGTTCATCAATTACCAGTTCGAGCTGGCGGATCAGGCAGGCAGCGTGCGCGTCGGACGCCAGGTGATTGCCTGGGGCGAGGGGATTGTCTACTCAAGCGTCAATGCGCTGCAGAACCCTGTCGACGGGAGTGTCGCCCTGTCTCCCGGGGTCGACCTGAAAGAGGTTTTCCTGCCCACCGCCGCCCTGGACCTGAAGTGGAATTTCAACCTGAATATCAGCGCCGAGGCCTATTACAAACTGGAATGGGAGGAGACAACCCTGCCAGGCGTTGGCAGTTTCCTGGCTCCCGCTGACATATTAGGACCCGGCGCCGAACGCGCTATCGTCGGGCCGGGTTCGTATATTCCGGTCATCGGGGCAGACAAACCCGACGACGATGGCCAGTGGGGCGCTCTCCTGCGCTACACCACAGACTACGGCACCACTTTCACTGTCAGCCGCACCCGTTCACACGCCAACAAGCCCGGCGCCGAGATCGCCCTTGGCGCAGACTCTTATTACCGCGAGGTTTACCTGGAAGGCATCGATGCATGGCATTTCGGCGTCAACACCACCCTGGGTGAGGCCGCTGTATTTGCCGACCTGTCCTACTCGGACAATGCCCCCTTCTCCGACGGCACCGGATACGTCAACGACGATGGCCAATTCCTGGTCACTACCATGACCCGGGGGCATTACCGGCAGGTGGTCGTAGGCTACCTCGACAGCTTTACAGCCCTCCCCTGGCTGGCTGAGCGGATAGACCTGGTCGCCGAGGCGACCTACCAGAGCAATAATCTGGGAGGTAACGAGAAAGAGGATACGCCCTATGGCGTCACCGATGATGCCTGGGCCTATTCAATCATCGCCAATCTGAACAGTTTCTCCGTGCTGCCGGGCCTGGACGTCACGACCAGCTTCGTCTGGCAGCATGTCCTGGAGGGCTACGCGCCATCGTTGATGAACTCGCTCGCAGACAACCAGAAATCGGCATCGGCCGGGGTTCACCTGAACTACCTGGATAACTGGGAGTTCGATGCGAAATACACCTGGTGGTTCGGAAATGACGATCTGCAGTCGTCCAGCCTGGACGACCGGGACAACTTCGGCATTTACGCCAAATACAAGTTTTAGCAAACCCTATGGTATCGGGTAACAAGATCGACAGCGTCAGCGGACTATGAAAAAACGCATCAGGCGCTGTCATCGCCCGACAATCTCGACAGGAGAATTTTGATATGCAACACCCCCGATTGTTTCTTGCCGGCGCTCTTGCGTCTGCACTGCTGGCCGCGAGCCTGACCCAGGCCAAAGTTCCGGAAGAGGAGGCGTCCCGGCTGGGCAAGGACCTCACACCTTTTGGTGGAGAAGTGGCCGGCAACGCGGATGGCACCATACCCGAGTGGTCCGGTAAATGGCGAGGCGTACCGCCGGGGGTCAACTATGCCGGCTATCCTGCCGAGTTGCCCAGCCCCTACCCGGGCGAAAAGCCATTGTTCTCCATCACGCCGGAGAACTACCAGCAGTACAAGGACAATCTGATCGAGGGACAGATCGCCCTTTTCGAGCGCTATCCGAGCTTCCGTATGGACATCTACCCCTCCCACAGGGATTTCGACTTTTCAGAGCGGATGGCAGAAAAGGCGGCGTGGAATGCCCGCAACACGTTGCTCTCGAACGGAGTGGAGTCAGTCAGTCACTACACCGGCGGTATCGCATTCCCGATCCCGCAAAGTGGCGAAGAGGTACTGTGGAATACCCGCACCAATTACTGCCACCACTCGGCGAACGGCTCTGTCGAACTCTGGGGCATTTTCGCCAACGGCGAACGCTCCCTGGAGACTTCCGAATTCACCCAGTCGCTGCCCTTCAATAACCCCGCCAACCCGATCCCGACGACAGAAGAGGTGGTCGGAGACCGGATCGCCCTCAGCGCCACGAACTATACGCTGCCACAACGTAAAAAGGGTGAAGCCATCGTTGTACAGGAGCCAATAGACTTCAAATCCTCCAAGCGCAACGCATGGATCTACAAGCCGGATATCCGCCGGGTGCGCAAGGCGCCCGCGATCGGCTACGACACGCCGACAGGCCCAGGCGGCCTGCAGACTTCCGATGACAACAAGGGGTTCAACGGCGCTTTCGACCGCTATAACTACAAGTCTCTGGGCAAACGCGAGATCTACATTCCCTACAACAACTATGGATTCAACGACCTTTCGATCGGTAGCCTGGACGATCGCCTGACCCTCCACCATGTCAATCCGAACTATGTGCGCTTCGAAAAGCACCGGGTTTGGGTAGTGGAAGCGGACCTGGCCCCGGGTAAGCGACATATCTACAAAAAGCGCCGCTGGTATGTCGACGAGGACAGCTGGAACCCGGTCATGGCCGAAAACTTCGACAGTCGCGACAACCTGTGGCGTACCGTTTTTCTGCTCTCCGAATATCAGTACGACATTGAGTGCTATGAAAAACACGCGCAGATCTTCCACGACCTGCCCTCCGGCCACTATGCGGTCAGTTTTTCGCAGTTCGAAATGCAACCGTTTGACTACAGCGGGCCCTATCGGGACATAAGCAATTTTACAGCGGCCTACCTGCGCAAAAGTGTCACGCGCTGACCGAAGTTTGACAAAGGACGACGGGGTTCCAGACGGTTCCACCAGCCTCACGCTAGCCGGCGGTATACTATGAAGCATTTAAGACAGCTGAAACCCCAGGACGTCATGTTCATTGGCGGGGAGATGTCCAACGTCTACCAGCACACGGGAGGGCTGTTACTGCTTGACGCCAGCGACCGCCCTGATTTCTGTTTTGAAAAATACCGGCAGTTGGCCGCGGAGCGTATCAAAGAAATTCCCCAGCTCCACTGGCGGCTGCACGAGGTACCGTTCGGGCTCGACCTGCCCTACTGGGTGGAGGACGAGGATTTCAACCTGGACCACCACATCCGCCGGATTGCCCTGCCCTCCCCCGGGGATCGCGATGCACTGGTAGAAGTCGTCTCGTACCTCTACAGCAAGCACCTGGATCGCAACAGGCCCCTGTGGGAAATCTGGTTCATCGAGGGACTGGCTGACGGCCAATATGCGCTGTTCCAGAAACAACACCACTGCATGATGGATGGCGAGGGCGCGACCAGACTGATGGAGAGCCTGACGGATCACGAGCCTGACCCGCCGCCCCGAAAGGCAGATCACGCCATCGCCGATGCCCGCCCGGGTGCCGTACCGCAGCTTTGGCAGGAATCGCTGAATACCGTCTTGCACCTGTATCGCATGCCAATCGAGACCGGCCGCGGTCTGTATAACACTCTCCGTTCCGGTCTCGGCAAGCGGCTGGGCTCAAAAAGATCCGGGAGCGAAAAGGCGAACACTCCCACGACAGCATTCAATACCGACATTGGCAGCGACCGGAGCTTTGTTTTTGGGTCGCTATCGCTGGCAGATATCAAAACGGTGAAAAACCATTTCGACGTCACCGTGAATGAAGTGGTTCTGGCGGTGGTCAGTGGCAGCCTCCGCGATTACCTGTTGGCACGGGACGCGTTGCCGGATGAATCCCTGCGCACCCACATCGCCGTGTCCCTGCGTGAGGAAGGGGATGATGCATTCAGCAACAATGTGACATCCCGCAGCGTCACCCTTGCCACTGCCATCTCCGATCCCGCACAACGCCTGCGGGAGATCACTGAGGAGACCGAGAGAGTCAAGCAGGAGGCCCACAGTGGGCAAGGTTTCGGATTCATGGAGTTCATGCAGCTCTTACCGCCCGTGATGGTCAAGGCAATGATGAGCATTACACCCGCTGACCAGGTCGCCAGGATGGCGGGCGCCAACGTGGTGGTCTCCAGCGTACGCGGCGCTGATGAACCGGTGTATATAGCCGGAGCCCGCGCGACGGGCATGTACCCGATGTCGGTAATCATGCCGGGAGGAGGATTGAACATTACCTGCTTCAGCAGTGCCGGCAATGTCGATGTCGGGATTACCATCGACCCCGACCTGGTTCCCGACCCGTGGCGGATTATCGAGGGCCTTCACAAATCCCTGGCGGAGTACGTGGCCCTGACCGGCAAGCGCATCCCCGGCCGGAAAAAAGCGGCCGTTCGCTCCAAAGCCAGCAGGGCCACGACGAAAAAGCGCCCGGCGGCCAAGAAGAAGCGTCC
>JAHEEV010000023.1:0-7989 GCA_024640505.1 Halieaceae bacterium | reverse complement strand
CCAGACCATCCTCCAGGTAGTCCAGCAGCCGCTGCATATGCGGAACGCTTTTGCGGCAGGCAATCAGGCCGAAATCGACAAAATCGTGGCGACTGACCAGCGTGATGTTCAACGCCCCATTGTCGATCACCAGTGAAATCGGATAAAGACCGCTGAGCTTCGCACCGTGCCAGTACATGGGCTCCCGGGGACCGGGCACATGGGAAATCACCACGTTGGCCAGGGCGTCATTTTTTGAGCCTCCCAGCATGGCGCCAAGGTGCCCCGGTATCATGATTCCCGCCGTATAGGCCATGGTCTGAATGGAGGTCAGCCTTTGCAACCGCTGCTTGTTATGGTCCATACCCTTTTTAATCGCCCGCAGTCTTGCTCCCGGATCGTCGATGTGAGTCGCGAGAGTCGTTATGGTAAAGGCGACCTCGTTGGCGGCATCACTACCCGGGCGTCTCACAGACACCGGTACGGCCGCTGTCAGCGATCTCTTCGGGAGTTCGCCCATATCCGCCAGGTAGCGTCGCAACGCGCTGGCGCACATGGCGAGCACCACGTCGTTGACCGTTGCCTCATAGTGCTCGGCCACTGCCCTGATGCGTGGCGTGGAGTAGGACTGGCCGGCGAAGCGACGGGTGGCGCTTACCTTGCCGTTCAATACCGTTCTGGGGGCCTTGCCGAACTTGGCGAGCTCCGGGTCGTCGTGCAAAAATTCCTTGTAGGTACTGAGCAATTCACTGGCCACCGGCGTAACGGATTTCCAGCCCTGGGTTGCCAGCTTGAACAGCGTGGAGAGACTGTCTGACGCCGCATGGGGTACCGGAAATGGCTGCGCCTGCGATTTCCTGGTCTGCACCTCCCAGGGTGGCGGCAACTTTTTGGACTCTGCGACACTGGTGGAAAGGGACTTGAGCAACAGCTGCATACCCCCCATGCCATCGACCAGGGAGTGGTGAATTTTCATGTAGACTGCGATGCGCCCGTCCTCCAGCCCCTCGATCAGATGCATGCGCCACAGGGGATACTCCCGGTCGAGATGGCCGTAATGCAGCCTGGATACCATTGCCAAAAGTTCCCGGATGCGCCCCGGATAAGGAAGCGCGGTGTGGGCAAAGTGATGGTCCAGATCGAATTCTTCGTCCTCACTCCAGTAATGCATACCCCGGCGTTGCACCAGGCGCCGATTGAATGGAGGGACGGTTCTGGTGGACTCCCGCAGCCGGGCAGCCAGTTTCTCAGCAAAGTCCTTGCCGGCCCTTGCCGGGGGCTCCAGAAGCATCAGAACACCGATATGCAGCGGCTGCCGCCGGCTTTCCAGACGCAGGAAGGCGTCATCCAGTAATCCCAACTTCTTCATGACGTTCTTACCTTTAGTCATTGATCAACGAAACGTCTCTGTCGCACCTGCGTTGCAAATGCCGCTTTACCATGGAACCGAACGGTGATTTATTGCACTATTCAGAGGCCAGCGCCATGGTATCACGCTGAATTACAGGTTGTTCCGCTACCGCAATGCTTTCGAGGCAGAAAAGGGTGTGAAGGGTATGCAACTTACAGGAAAACGCATCATCGTCACCGGTGGGGCAAGTGGTATTGGTGCATCCACCGTCAGTGCGTATGTTGGCGAGGGAGCACAGGTTGCATCACTCGATGTCACTGACGAGGCAGGCCTGAAAGTCGTGGAGCAGGCAAATGCGGCGTCGCAGGGAGGCGGACAGGCAACGTTCTATCACTGCGACATCGCCCAGCCGGAAGAGGTCTTCAGTACGTTTGAAACGGCTGTAGCCGGGCTGGGCGGCCTGGATGTCCTGGCTCATATTGCCGGGGTGGACCGCTCCAAACCTGCCGAGGACTGGACGCTGGAGGATATGAACTTCATGTGGAGCATCAACCTCAACGGCACGATTTTGTGCGATCAGGCGGCATGCAGGCAATTCAGGAAGGAGGGGAAGGGAGCGATCATCAACTTCGCCTCGGATGTTGCCCTGGCCGGCATGCCCAACGGCGCGATCTATGCTGCCTCGAAGGGGGCTGTACTCTCCTGGACTCGCACGATCGCGGCGGAGTGGGCATCGAAATACAATGTGCGCTGCAACTGCGTCAATCCCACCATGAAGACACCGATGTACGAACAGTACAAGGCCAGCCTCTCTCCCGAAGCACTCGAGGCATTCCTGGCCAACGAGAAACAGCGCGTGCCCCTGGGGGGTGAAATGGGCGATGCGGACCGGGACATGGCGCCGGTTATGGTGTTTCTGGCAAGCGATGCCTCCCGGTTCATCAACGGGCAGATCCTGCCGGTCAATGGCGGGCGGGTCATGCTGCACGGGTGAGTGCCCTGCCCCACCGCATGTTTAAACAGCCGTCCCTCCATTGACGCCCAGCAATTGGGCAGTCACATAGCCCGCCTCTTCAGAGGCGAAATAGGCGCAGGCCGCCGCCACTTCCTCGGGGCGTCCCATGCGGGGAATCGGGTAAGCCCGCACCAGTTCATCGACCGGGGGCAGCTTGTTACCCGCTATCGCCCGCCGGGCCATGGGCGTGTCGATAAAGCCAGGCGCGATCGAGTTAACGGTGATGCCCCGGGAGCCCAACTCCTGCGCCAGTGATCGGGTCATGGAGATGAGCCCTCCCTTGGAGGCACTGTAGTGAACCATGTTGGGAGCGCCGATCTGGGCCCCGAAGGAAGAGATATTGATGATCCGTCCCCAGGCCAGTTCGAGCATATCCGGCAATACCGTCTGGGTGACAAGGTAGGCGCCTTTCAGGTTGACCGCCAGGATGCGGTCCCAGTTGACGTCGTCGATCTCAGCGAAGGCCGTGAAGTTTTCGACGCCGGCGTTGTTGACCAGTACGGTGATCGGACCGAGTGACTCGCGAATCGTTTGCACGGCCTTCTCAACCTGATCGCGGTCAGACACGTCTGCGACGACGGGAAGTGCGCGGCCGCCAGCGCTATTGATTGCCTGCGCCACACTGGCAACGGGTTCGGCATTGATGTCCAGAACACCCACCGCCATGCCATCCTCTGCCAGCCTGCGGCTGATGGCCTCACCCATACCGACTCCGGCGCCGGTCACCAGTGCGATTTTTCGGGTTTCTGACATGCGCTGCTTCTCCTGTCTAACAGGCTGCCGTGACAGGCAATACCACACTCGACATGGTGACAGCGTCGCGCGGCAATGAGAGAGGGCGCGGCGCACTCGCCGCACCCTTCACGCAGTGACTAGAAAAGAATTTCCAGGTCTGCGCCGTACGTGCGCGGCACACCCCAGAGGTTGAACGCGAAACCGAAGCTACCGAGTACATTCACCCCGCTGGTCCAGTAACCTTCGTCCGCGAGGTTTTTACCCCAGAGTGAAACGCGCATGGTGGTATCTCCCGGTCCGTCGATGTCATCCAGGGAGACTCTGGCGTTGAACAGGTGAAATGCGTCCGAGGAATTCGGTTCCGGCTTGGCCGCCAGGAAGTTCATGTCATCGCGGTAACTCCAATCGACCCGCGCTTTCAAGGTGCCGAGGTCCAGGGGGTGCTCGTAGGCGACATGGCCATTGGCAGTATTGTCCGGCGCGTAGGTAAAGTTGGTGCTGTCGGAAACATCATTACCCTGCAGGTCATTGAACTTGGTGTACTCCTTGTCCAGATACCCGTAACCCAGACCCATTTGCCAGTGCTCGGTCAGCTGGGCCAGCACCTCCAACTCCACACCATAGATTTCAACGTCTGCATTCTGGCGCACATTTCCCAGGGACTCGGGGTCGAACACGTTCACCTGCTTGTCGCTGTAGTCACCGAAAAAGGCCGCGGCGTTTACGATAAAGCGATTTGCCCACTCTGACTTGACGCCGATTTCATAAGAGGTCAGCGTCTCATCGTCAAATCCTTCGACAAATGTATCCGGTCTGGTATCACGGACATTAAAGCCGCCCGACTGGAATCCCGTACTGATTTTGGCGTAAGTCATGATGTCGTCGGTCCAGTCATACCCGACCGACAGCAGCCACGATGAATTATCGAACGTGTCGTCCGCTTTCGGGAATATCGAGTCCCCGACGCCGGGCAGCTTCACATAATCGTCGTAGAAGATGGGACTGTCAGCAGAGTAACCTGCCAGCGTCGCTTTACTCATCGAACGATCTTCCTCGGTATAACGCGCACCGCCGGTGATATTCAAGCGCTCTGTCAGGTGGTAGGTGACCTGGGTATAGACCGCCCAGGATTCGTTGCTGTATTTCGCAACGGCATTGCTGGGACCGGGACCCCCGAACACTTTGATCGTGTTGTAGACATCACCATCCTCGTCCCAGTAAAACAGGCCCGCCGTATACTCGAGCTGCGAATCCATCGCAGAACCCACCAGTCTGAACTCCTGCGAAAAGGACTCGAACTCCTGCTTGTCAAAGGTGGAGAACACTGCCAGGGGACTGCCGTCAGTGCCCGCCGCGCCGGTGTTCGTCATCTCCCTGTAGCCCGAGATGGACTGGAGCTTCATGGTATCCGACAGGTCCCAACTGATGTTCAACGCATGACCATCGACATCGGTCTCGGCGACATTATTGGTCTCGTCCCATAAACCGTCCTCGGGATAATCGCTCTCATCGTCCACGATATAGGGCGCCAGCAAGGGGCCGGCAACCACGTCACTGGTGAAGGTCGTCCACGGTACCATCGGTATCTCGTCGACGCGCGTGATGTCGTAGGTGTACAGGACAGACAGATTTTCCGTAGGCGCCCACTGAAGGTGAAGCAGACCCACGTTCCGATCCACAGTGCCCAGTTCATCCGGCACACCGGGTGCCTTGTAGTCGTTATCCTGAATACCGTCCCGATTGAGGGTGGCAGCGGAGACGCGCAGATTCAACTCGCCCATTCCCGTATCGCTGCCAAGGAGGGGTACATTCACCATGCCCCGAAGATCCGCCTGTCCGTAACTGCCGGCGGTGGCCTGAACACGACCTTCGAACTCACTCACGGGTTTCCGGGTGATATAGTTCACCGCGCCCCCCATGGTATTGCGCCCGTAGAGGGTGCCCTGGGGACCCCGGAGAATCTCGATCCGTTCCAGTTCCGCCACATCGAGCTGGGAACCGACATTTTTGGCGAGCAGGACGTTGTCCATGTAGACACTCACGCCGGGATCAAAGGTGATCAGGGTTTCGGCATTGACGATACCCCGGATCGAGAAAGAGAGTCCCGACCTGCCGCCCTGGTATTCCTGGACGTTGACATTGGGCGCATGGCCGAAAATGTCCAGCCCATTGCTGATACCCAGTTCCTGGATCGCGTCGGCACTGAAGGCACTGATCGAGATCTGGGTATCCTGCAGGCTGACCTCGCGGTGTTCCGCCGTCACCACGATCTCTTCCAGCGAGCCACTCTGCTGGGCCATGGCCGGGGCGGCCAGCGCCCCAGCCAGGGCGATCAGGGAAGTGGAAAGGTGCCTTTTGTTCAGGTGTTCACAGTACTTCATTATTGTTCTCCCGTAATCTGTTTGCACTGGTAAGCTTATAAAAATCCCTGCAGGGAAGCAGCCGAATTAATACCGAACTCTACTTGCGATAAGGTTCGAAGATCAGGCATTGACGTCGACCACCAGTCGACCCTTGACCTTGCCCGCCAGTACATCACCGGCTACAGATGCTGCCTCCGCCAGGGTGATATCACTGGCGACCGCCTCCAGGGTCTTTGCGTCGATGTCACTGGCCAAACGCGACCAGGCGCGCTCCCGCGGTTCCAGCGGCGCCATCACGCTATCGATGCCGTACAGGGTGACGCCGCGCAGAATGAACGGCGCCACACTGGCGGGGAAATCCATGCCCTGGGCCAGGCCGCAGGCTGCCACCGCACCGCGGTAGCGGGTCTGGGCACAGGCATTGGCCAGCGTATGGCTGCCAACGGCATCGACCACGCCGGCCCAGCGCTCCCGCTGCATCGGCTTACCTTTCTCAGACAGTTCGGCGCGGTCAATCACCTCGGATGCGCCCAGCCCTTTCAGGTAGTCGCTCTCATCCAGTTTGCCGGTGGAAGCCACCACGGTAAAACCCGCTCGCTTGAGCAGCGCGATGGCGATACTGCCCACGCCGCCACTGGCCCCGGTGACCAGGATTTCACCCGCCTCGGGCGCGACACCGTGATCCACCAGGGCGTCGACACAAAGGCTGGCGGTATAGCCGGCAGTACCGATAATCATGGCCTGGCGGCTGTCAAACGCGTCCGGCAGAGCAACGAGCCATTCGCCCTTGAGACGGGCGTATTGAGCCAGGCCACCCCAGTGGCCCTCACCGACACCCCAACCGTTCAGCACCACCTTGTCGCCGGCCTTCCAGCGAGGGTGATCGCTATGCTCTACCTCGCCGGCCAGGTCGATTCCGGGAACCATGGGAAAGCTTCGCACCACCGGCGACGCACCGGTAATGGCCAGGGCATCTTTGTAATTGATGGTCGAGTAATCGACACGCACCAATACATCGCCCTCGGGCAATGCATCATTTTCCAGGGAAGTGACTTTGACGTCCTGCTGCGAGTCATTTTTTTCGATGAGAATGGCATTAAACATGGTTTAGACGTTCCTCTTGTTAGAGTTCCCGTGGCGAATCGGCACAAACCTAGCCGAGTATACCCAATTAGTCAACACCGATGTTTAATATGGCCTGAGGTTCGCCCTCAGGGACAACCCCAATACTCAGGTGCGCTTGCCACCGAAACGCTCGACCAATTCAGCATGACGCTCAGGCACCAGGGATCCGAACAACACCAGGCGCATCATCTCGTCGAAAAAACGCTGCTGCATTTTTTTACGTGATTTGTCGCCTTTGGCGTGAGCGCCCACCCACAGGGGCCACAGCAGTGAACTGACCAGCGTAATGAAGGCAAAAACCTCAACGTCAACGTCCTTACGACCATGGCCCTCGTCGACAAATTCCTGCAACCGGTGGACGTACTCTTTCCAGAAGGGGTCGGTCACTTCACCCCCGGTGGTCATCACATCGAACAGCCAGGCCTGGCTCAATTCAGGGTTGTTCATCGCGAAATTGGAGAGTCGCTCCTGTGCCAGGTCCGGTGGATAGGGCTCATTTTTTTCCCACAGTTCCTTGGCGTCCCCGTAAAATTCCTCATACATCCGCTGGCTGACCCAATTGGCCGTGGCGTGAGCGAGATCCTCCCGGGTGGGAAAGTGCTGGTAGGCCGTGCCCCGGTTCACTCCCGCGCGACGAGCCACCTCAGTGACACTGAGATTTTCCGGTCCGTCCTTGGCGAGAACCTCCAGCGCGGCCTGGAGGATTTCCTGGCGGGTTGATTCCGGATCGGTATTATTCCGCCGCGCCCGTTTGGTATTGGTCGACATGCTATGCCCCTTATCCCCTGAATAGTCACTCACAGCGTAACATACATGTTGATCACTATGGATACATTCAACGACGGTTGCGACCGTGGGCGGTAAGCCCCGACTCGACCGCAGCGATTGCAAAGCGACAGGCCTGGTATTAGCCGGCCAGAGTCAGTAGTATACACCACTGTTGACTATTGGCAGAACTTCCAGTAACGTCCCATCACGCGTTGGCCTGCCGCAATATTAAAGGGCCCTGGGCGCGCGAAAAAACCGAACATCGGGCGTTTTCATTGAAACAACTGGAAGCGATGTCCTTGCCGAGCCTGGATCGCAATAGTCTGTCGCGCCGTCTATCAGTCGAAGAGGTACACAGTTATGTCACTCGAGGGAAAAGTGGCCGTAGTCACCGGCGGCGCCAGCGGCATCGGTCGTGCTATCTGCCTGCAACTGGCCAGGGACGGCGCCGCCGTCTCGGTCTGGGACCTGAATGGGGAAGGCGCTGATGAAACAGTGGCCATGATCACGGAAGCCGGTGGGCGCGCCATAGCCTGTGTCGGCAATGCGGCTGCGGCGGATGAGATTGCCGCCAGTGCAGAACGGACACGCGACGAGCTGGGGCCTATAACCATCCTGGTCAATAACGCGGGCATTACCGGCTTCTGCCGGTT
>JAHEEV010000101.1 GCA_024640505.1 Halieaceae bacterium | reverse complement strand
ATAACCTCTGCGGCGAGTTCGAGTCGATCCGGTTCCGCGGTGGCCCGGGTGACGAACATATGTTCGTGGAAGAGCGCAAGGCCTGGGAACGCAAGCTCTACGAGGGCGGCTGGACCTGTATCGGCTGGCCGCAGGCCTACGGCGGCCGTGGCGCGAGCATCGAGCAGCAGGTCATATTCAACGAGGAGTACGCCCGCGCCGGGGGACCCGGGCGCATGGGCCATATCGGTGAGACGCTTACCGGTCCCACGCTGATCGCCTTCGGCACGGAGACGCAGAAAGAGCGTTTTCTGCCGGGCATCCTGCGGGGGGAGGAACTCTGGTGTCAGGGCTATTCCGAGCCCAGTGCCGGCTCCGACCTGGCCAATGTCAGAACCAGGGCCCGTTTCGACGAGGCCAGCGCGCAGTGGAAGATATCCGGGCAGAAGGTGTGGACCTCCCTGGCCCACGAGTCCCACTACTGTTTCGTGATCGCCCGCACTGACCCCGATTCGGTCGGCCACAAAGGGCTGGGCTTCTTCCTGGTGGCGATGGACCAGCCCGGTGTCGACGTGCGTCCCATCGAGCAGCTGACAGGAACCTGTGAATTCAACGAGGTGTTCTTCGACGAGGCGGAGTGCGGCCCCGACGATATCGTCGGATCTCCCGGCGACGGCTGGAAGGTGGCCATGGGACTGCTCGGTTTCGAGCGCGGGGTCTCTACCCTGGGTCAGCAGATGCTGTTCCAGAACGAATTTGACGAAATTGTCCGGGTGGCGAAGGCCAATGGCGCGGCCCGTGATCCCGCCATCCGCCAGCGCATCGCCGATGCCCACGTGGGCCTGCGCATCATGCGCGCCAACAGCATGCGCATGCTGTCGGGCGGCGGGGAGGATGGCAGCCTGCAGAAGGAGGCCATGATCTACAAGCTTTACTGGGCCACCTGGCACCGCAACCTGGGCAAGCTGGCCATGGACGTGCTGGGAGCCGAGGGCGAGATCCTGGAGGAGGCGCCCTACCGACTCAGCCGGTTACAGTCGATGTATCTGTTCACCCGCTCGGATACGATCTATGGCGGAACCAACCAGATCCAGCGCAACATCATCGCCGAGCGGGCGCTGGGCATGCCCCGGGAACCCCGCGGTTAAAGGAGACAGCTATGGCCCTGAAAGAACCCCCACCCTATGTGCCCGGACATAACCTGTTGCAGGGCAAGTCCGTGCTGATTACCGCCGCGGCAGGTGCCGGGATCGGTTTTGCCGCCGCCACCCGCGCCGCTGAAGAAGGTGCCCGGGCGGTCACGATCAGCGATATCCACGAGGGCCGTCTGGCGAAGGCCGTAGAGACACTGAAAGCCGATACCGGGTTGTCGGCGGTCTACGGCAAACTCGCCAACGTGACCCTCGAGGAAGAGGTGCAGGCCCTGGTCGATGCGGCGGAAGAGCAGATGGGCGGTGTGGACGTCCTGATCAACAACGCGGGCCTGGGCGGTACCAGGCTGCTGGTGGAGATGGAAGACGACGAGTGGCACCGGGTGCTGGATATTACACTCACCGGGACCATGCGCATGACCCGGGCCATGCTGAAGCGGATGCAGCCGCGAGGTGCAGGGGTTATCGTCAACAATGCCTCGGTGCTCGGCTGGCGGGCGCAGAAGGAGCAGTGCCATTACGCCGCGGCCAAGGCCGGGGTGATGGCCCTGACCCGCTGTTCGGCCCTGGAGGCAGCGGACCATGGCGTGCGCATCAATGCGGTGTCCCCCTCGATAGCCTTTCACGAGTTCCTCAAAAAGACCACGCCGATGGAATTGCTGGAAGAACTGGCCGCCAAAGAGGCCTTCGGGCGGGCCGCGGAAGTCTGGGAAGTAGCCAACGTCATGATGTTTCTGGCCTCAGACTATTCCGGCTACATGACCGGAGAAATCATCTCCTGCTCCAGCCAGCGGGCTTGAGTGTTTCCCGGCCACCGTCTCGCCAACCATATCGCAGAGCCAATGGACACAGGCATATTTTGCTGTAGGGCCAGAGGGCAGGAGCCGGATGTGTGTTCAGGCTTGCAAGACCGTGGCGCGCATGGACGCGCGCCTCGAGCCCCCATGGAAGGGTTCACGGCGAGTCTGGCAAGCCTGAACACACGTCCGGCTCCGGAACAGAGGTAACCAAATGTTCTCACAGGAGACAAGGACATGAGAGAAGCAGTAATCGTCAGCACCGCGCGCACTCCGATCGGGAAAGCCTTCCGGGGCGCCTTCAATGACACCGAGGCACCTGCCATGGGCGGGCATGTGGTCAGGGCCGCAGTGGCGCGGGCCGGCATCGAACCGGGTATGGTGGATGACGTGGTGATGGGCGCGGCAGCACAACAGGGTACCCAGGCCTATAACCTCGGCCGACTGTGCGGCATTGCGGGCGGCCTGCCGGACACGGCGGCGGGTATGACCATGGACCGGCAGTGCTCCTCGGGGCTCATGACCATCGCCACTGCGGCCAAGTCCATCATGTGCAACGACTACGACGTTGCGGTGGCCGGCGGGCTGGAGTCCATCTCACTGGTGCAGAACAAACACAAGAACAGTTACCGCAACGTATCGAAGACCGTGCTGGAAGTGTCTCCCACGGCCTACATCCAGATGATCGAGACCGCCGAAGTGGTCGCCGAGCGTTACGGCATCTCCCGGGACGCCCAGGACGAGTACTCCTACCAGAGCCAGATGCGCACGGCGGCGGCCCAGGAGGCAGGCGCCTTCGACGATGAGATCGTTCCCATGACCACCGTCAAGGCCGTGTTCAACAAGGAGACGAAGGAGACCACCCACGAAGAGGTGACGCTGAAGCAGGATGAGGGCAATCGCTCCTCTACCACCCTGGAAGGACTCGGCTCACTGGAGCCGGTGTTTCGGGATGGACAATTCGTCAAGGAGGGCCGGCACATTACCGCGGGCAACGCCTCCCAGCTTTCCGATGGCGCCTCCGCCTGTGTGGTGATGGAGGGCAAGCTGGCGGAGCAGCGCGGGCTCCAGCCCCTGGGCATCTACCGCGGCCTGGCCGTGGCCGGTTGTGCCGCGGACGAAATGGGGATCGGCCCCGTGTTCGCGATTCCGAAGTTGCTGGAGCGCCAGGGCCTCTCCGTCGACGACATCGGCCTGTGGGAGCTCAACGAGGCCTTTGCCTGCCAGGTGATCTACTGCCGCGATCGCCTGGGCATCGACAACGACAGGCTCAACGTCAACGGGGGCGCCATTGCTATCGGTCACCCCTTCGGTATGAGTGGTGCCCGCATGGTGGGGCACGCCCTGATCGAGGGTCGGCGCCGCGGGGTCAAATACGTGGTTGTCACCATGTGTATCGGCGGTGGCATGGGCGCTGCGGGCCTGTTCGAAGTAGCCTGATTCTCAGCTGGCCCGGGCGCAGCGGACGACGCTGTTCCGGGCGGGTGCTGTGCTACAATGGCGCGGTCAATGGCAGTGCCCCTGGGGCATTCGCCGCGGCAGACATGTCTGGAAACGTGCCGAGCCATGAATAAACTGGGTCAATTGCTGGTCGAGCAGGGCAAGATCTCCGAGAGGGATGTGGAGAGGACGTTGCTTGCCCAGACGGAAATGGGCGGTATGTTCGGCCAGGTACTGGTCAGGCTGGGGCTTGTCTCCGAGCAGGATGTCGCCGCGGCGCTGAGTGCGCTGCTGGATATTCCCCTGCGGGTCGCCACCGATTACCCGGCCGACCCGTTGCACCTGGAGGGCTTGTCGAGGGATTTCCTGGTCAGTCACTCTGCGGTTCCCCTGGCGACAGACGATGCGGCGGTGAGCTTTGCCGCGGCCGTTCCCCAGGACCCCTTCCTCGCCAAGGCTCTGGCCATGGCTCTCGACAAACCGGTCCGCATCGAGCTCGGGCTGGAAAGTGATATCGCCAAAGCGCTGCAGCGCTACGTGCAGGAGCCGGAGGAGGGCGAGGACCAGTCCCTCGATGATCAGTTTTCCGGCCAGAGTGACGACGAGTTCATCGAACACCTCAAGGACCTGGCCAGTGAAGCGCCGGTTATCCGGCTGGTCAACCAGCTGATCCACCGCGCCCTGGATATGGGCGCATCAGATATCCATATCGAGCCCTTCGAGGATGGCCTGCACCTGCGCTACCGCGTAGACGGGGTTCTGCAGGACTTCGCGGATCCGCCTCCGCTGAACCTTGCCGCTGCGATTGCGTCCCGCATCAAGCTGCTGTCGCAGATGAATATCGCGGAGCGCCGCCTGCCCCAGGATGGGCGAATCATGACGCGGGTCAAGGGGCATGAACTGGACCTGCGGGTGTCGACCATACCCACCGTGCATGGCGAGAGCATCGTGATGCGGGTGCTGGATCGGGAAAGTATCCGCCTGAGCCTCGCATCCATGGGTTTCAGTGAAGATACCCTCAAACGCTACCGCGAATTGCTGGCCCGTCCCCATGGTGTATTGCTGGTCACCGGCCCCACCGGCTCGGGCAAGACCACGACGCTCTACGCCTCGCTCGCCTCACTGGACTCCGAGTCCCTGAAGATCATTACCGTGGAGGACCCGGTGGAATACCAGCTGCCGGGTGTCAACCAGATTCAGGTGCAGTCGCAGATCGACCTCACCTTTGCCCGGGCCCTGCGCTCCATATTGCGCCAGGACCCGGACATCATCATGATCGGCGAGATGCGCGATACCGAGACGGCGCAGATCGGCGTGCAGTCAGCGCTGACCGGGCACCTGGTCCTCTCGACCCTGCATACCAATACCGCCGCTAGCGCCATCACCCGCCTGGAGGACATGGGTGTGGAGCGCTACCTGATCACCTCCTCGGTGAATGGTGTATTGGCCCAGCGCCTGGTGCGCACCCTGTGTGAACACTGCAAGGAACCGGTGGAAGTCGGCGCCGACTACATCCGGCAGACCGGTCTGCAGCGGTTTGTCCAGGGCGACACCCAGCAGGTATACCAGGCCCGAGGTTGCGACCGGTGTATGCAGACCGGCTACGCGGGCAGGACCGGTATTCACGAACTGTTTCTGCTGGATGATGCGATGCACCGTGTCATCATGAACGGCGCGGATGCGACGGTACTGCACGCCGCGGCCAGGCGACAGGGTATGACCACTCTCTACGAGGATGGCTTGCGCAAGGTGGTGCAGGGCGTCACCTCGATGGAGGAAGTGCTGCGGGTTACCCAGGACCAGAGTGAAACGGACGCGACCACCGGGGCAGCGCCCCCTCACCTGGAGTCGCTGGAGTCGGCCTCGGCCTGACCTGATTCATGCCGCAATTCAGTTACAAGGCGATTGGCCGCGACGGCAAGTCCCGGGAGGGCGTCATCGAGGCGGCCGGGCTGGAGCTGGCGTCGAGGGAGTTACGTGCCCAGGGGCTGACCCTGCTGAAGCTGGACGCCGGCGGCAGCGGTGCAACTTCGAAGCAGGCGTCCGGACGGGCCCCGGGGCGGCAGGAAATTCTGTCCATGACGAGTGAACTGGCCGTCCTGCTGCGAGCGGGCCTGCCCCTGGACAGGGCCCTCAAGGTCCTGATCGATATGGCAGGCGAGCCCGCCATGAACCAGCTGCTCGGGGAGCTGCTGTCCGCCGTCAAGGGGGGGCGCTCACTGAGTCAGGCCCTGCAGGGTCGTGAGCAGGTATTCGGTACGTTCTATATCAGCATGGTGCGTTCGGGAGAGGCCAGCGGCCAGCTGTCGGAGGTGCTGGATCGACTGGTAGCGTATCTCGAGAATGCCAAAGCCAACCGGGACAGCGTTATTTCCGCCCTCATCTATCCCGCGATACTGCTGGTGGTCTCGGTCCTTTCCATCGTGGTGATGCTGGGTTTCGTGGTTCCCCAGTTCGAGACCCTGTTTGAGGACATGGGGGAAGCCCTGCCGCCGCTCACCAGCCTGGTGATCAGCAGTGCAGATTTCATCAAGCGTTGGTGGTGGCTGCTCGGTCTGGTCGCCCTTGGCCTCGGTTTGTACCTGCGCAGCCGGCTCGGCACCGATGCGGGCCGGGAGAGCCTCGATCGACGCCTGCTCAAACTACCCGTGGCGGGCGGGATCATTTTCGAGTTCGAGGTGTCCAAGTTCGCGCGCACCGTGGGGACCTTGCTGGGAAACGGTGTCTCCCTGCTCAAGGCTATTTCTATTGCCATCGATACGGTCGACAACCGGGTGATCAGGGATTCCCTGGAGGTGCTGCCACCGGCGGTGAAAGCAGGTAAGCGCATGTCCGTGGCCCTGGAGGAGACGGGCATGTTCACGCCCATGGTGGTGCAGATGACACGCGTTGGTGAGGAGTCGGGCAGCCTGGACCAGATGATGCTGGAGTTGGCGAAAGTATTCGAGGAGCACGTGCAATCCGGCATCAAGCGGGGTCTGACCCTGTTGGAGCCGGTGCTGATACTGGGGATGGGGTTCATTATCGCCGTGATCATCATCGCGATACTCATGGGCATCCTGTCCGTTAACGACCTGGCTGTTTGAGTGATCGTCAGCCGTGTCTGTCAATCGTATTAGGAAATCGCAAGCTATGACCAAGGAATACAGAATGAAACGCGACAACCGCAGCCGTCGTCAGGCGGGTTTCACCCTGATGGAACTGCTGGTGGTGCTGGCCATCCTGGGCCTGCTCATGAGCCTGGTGGGTCCCCGGGTCCTCAATCAGTTGGGCGGCGCCAAGACCAAGACCGCCGCCATCCAGATCAAGGACCTGGAACAGGCGCTGGAGATGTACAAGCTGGACGTGGGGCGGTATCCGAACACCACCGAAGGACTGGCAGCGCTGGTCGAAAAACCCAACAGTGCGGCGGGCTGGAACGGGCCCTACCTCAAATCCGATGTGCCGCTGGACCCATGGAACCGGGAGTATAACTACAAGTACCCGGGTGATCATGCTGAGGTCGATATCTTCAGCTACGGACAGAACGGATCGCCCGGTGGGGAGGGCGAGGACGCCGATGTGGGCAACTGGAAATGAATCGCTAGTGCCTGACGCGGGTGATTGAGGTCGCCAGCTGAATGCGCGCCCCTCCTCTTCGACGACAGCCTGCCGGACGTGAGCTTGCAGGATTCACGCTGTTAGAGCTGCTGGCGGCGATTACCATAGCCGGGATGTTGCTGGCCGCGGCGGTTCCGGCATCCGTGCGGTTTTATCAGTCGATCCAGTATCGCCAGGCGGTGCGCGAGGTGATCACGGTGCTGGCCTCCGCCCGCTATGCCGCGGTGAATTCCGGGCGCGCGCAGGATGTGGCGATCAACCCCGGGACCAACCGGATCAGTTTCAGGGAACAGGTCACGCAGCTGCCGGAGAAACTCAATGTCGTCGTGCATTCCGCCCGCGAAATCAACCGGCGTGACGAGGGTGTCATCCGGTTCTACCCGGAGGGGGGCTCCAGTGGCGGAGATATCGAACTGGAGCGGCCCGACGCGGATGGTATCAGGGTGTCGGTCGATTGGCTGGACGGGCGGGTAACCCATGCGCGCTATGCCCTCGATTAGTCGCAGATCTCCGGCGGGCGGTTTCTCCCTGCTGGAAATGCTGGTTGCCATCTCCATTCTGGGGCTGGCACTGGCGGCGCTATACCAGGCCGCCAGCGGCGCTACCCGCAACGTACGCATCGACGAAAAGTACGCGTATGGCACCGAACTGGCCCGTTCACTGCTGGCGGAGCATGGCCAGGTGCCTCTGGCGGGTGTTAGCAAGCAGGGCGAGACGGCGGGCGGTTTCAGTTGGCGGGTGGATGCCAGGCCGGTTGACCTCCGACGCAGTTCACTGCCGATGGGCAGCCTGCAGGAGATCGAGATAGGCGTCAGCTGGCTCGATGGCCGCAAACGGCGGGAGGTTGTCCTGAACTCCGTCGTGGAAGGGGCCCCCCTGTGAGGACCCCGGAGCGCCAGGATGTGTCGGTGTCGAACCGGTCACTGTCGGGGTTCACGCTGGTCGAAGTGGTTGTGGCGCTGGCGATCTTTTCCCTGGTCATGCTCGCCACGGTCACCGGCTTGCGCACCCTTGCCAGTACGCAGGTGGCTATCGAGCGGCAGACGGGGCGGGTAGACGAGATCCGCTCGGTCAGTAATTTTCTTCGTGAAGCGCTGGAATCCGCCATCCTGAGCAGTAAAAGAAGCCGTCTTTCCCTGGGTGGACGCGGCGGGGACGCCACGTATTTTGAGTTGACCCGGGACAGCATCGCGTGGAAATCGACGATTCTGTTCGGGGAGCTCTATGGTGGCGCCTACCTGGTCAGGGTGGCCCGTGAAAATGACCAGTTGGTGCTGCGCTGGACCGACCCGGTTGTCAGTGGCGGATCACCGGACTGGCGCAAAGCCAGCTCCCGGGTCCTGGTCGAGGAACTGGATGAATTCAGGATAGCCTACCGGCCGGACTTCAACACGCCCTGGGCTGAAGATCCGGACCGGAATGTGATTCCGCAGCTGGTTCGCCTGCAGATAAAGGCCGCCGGTCGCTACTGGCCGGATCTCATTCTCAAGGTGCACAGAACGCGATGAATAGAGTTGTCCGCTCAGGAGCTGGCGGCAGCGCCTCGAGGGAGGGCGGTTTCGCGCTGGCCATCGTGGTGTGGTTCATTGCGGGTATGTCGTTGCTGGTTTCGGGCATCGTGGCGACGTCGCGCACGGACACCCACATGGCCCAGTTGCACGTGGCCCGGGCAAAGGCGGCGGCTGTCGGGGACGGAGCCATCCAGCTGATGATGGCGGAGTGGGTTGCGGGCCGGATAGAGACCTCTCTCGAGGAAGGCCTGCCAAACAGGCGTTTCAGGCTTGGAGAGCTGGAGGCGGAGGTCACGCTCGTTCCCGCGGCCGGGTTGGTCGATCTGAACTCGGCTTCCGGTGAAGTGCTGGCGGCGCTGTTCACGCTTGCCGCCGGGCTGGACGCGGGCGAGGCGCAAACTGTTGCGGACAATGTGGTAAAGTGGCGGTCGTCGAAGACGGGATCGCGCGGCCGTTCGCAGGGTTTTCTCGCGTTTACTGCGATTGAGGATCTGCTGCGTGTGGACGGTGTAAGTCGCACGTTGCTGGACGCAGTGAGGGATTATGTGGTGGCTGGGCTCGTGACGCGAGGCGGTGACGCTTCCCTGTCCCCGGAGCTGGTGCTGGAGGTGCTCGCTCTGAGTAACCCGAAGAAGGCGGAAGCGCTAAGAAGAAAACGTGCACTTGCAGGGCCGTCGCGGCCAGGCAGTCGGGCAGTCAAGGGCGGCATCGGCTCGGGGCCTTTTCGGGCAGACGCCCGCATCCGCTACGGCGACAGGACCTGGTTGCGTCGTCGCTGGCTGGATGCCGGGTCGGATGCGGGTTCCATGTTGTCCTGGCGATCACTGCGCAATGAGCCACCGCGCGTCATTTACGATAGTTGAGGGAGCTGTAACCAGCACGGTTTATTGAATGTTTGATTCGGGGCAAAACTGGGAACTGTTCGGCTACGACATGCGCCAGATCGGCAAGCACTGGCTTGCGGCCTGGCGCAGTCTGCTATGGGGGCAGGAATCCCCGATCCGCCGACGACTCGATGAGGCGGTCTGCCTGCACAGCGAAGCCGGTTCGGGCCTCTATCAGGCGGGAGAACCGTCGATGCCGGTGCCCCATGAGTGCGAGGCGGTGCTGCTGCCGGAAGAGTTGGTGCTGGCCCGCAGCCTGCAAATTCCCCTGGCCGCGGAGGCTGATATCGACGCCGTCCTGTCCATGGAAGTCCGGGCCAGCAGCCCTTTTGCGGCGGATGATACGGGCTATGGCTGGCGACAGCTGAGTCGGGGTTCGTCGCATGTGCAGATTGCCCTGGTCATTGTCTCAATGAGCACAGTGATGGCTTACCTGGGGCGGCAGTATGACATTCACGATGCGCGGGCCCGGGAGGTATGGGCAGACGCCGAGGGTGTGAAGGTCGTGGTAAACGGTTTTGGCGAGAGTGCCCGCGAGAGCCGTTATCGCCGGCGCCTGATGCGCTGTAGTGCCATGATCATGGGGAGCGCCGTCCTGGTCCTGCTGATGGCCGGGATTGCGGTCGTCACCAAACGTGTGGAGTTGTCACAACTTGAAACGATGGCCGCCAATACCGAACGGGAAGCGGCGGACGCCTCCCGCGGGCGCAATACCCTGGCAGTCTCCAATGAGACGATCGTGGCGGCCAACCAGATTGCCGATCGTTACCCGAATCCGCACGCCGAGTTGGCCCGACTCACACACCTGCTGGGCGACGATGCCTTTATCGTTCAGTTCTCGATGAACGGTCGCGAGATGCGTATCCGCGGGCGCGCGGTTGATGCTGCCGCGGTGATGGAGACGCTGACCAGTGAGCCCGCCTACGTGGAAGTCACCGCGCCGCAGGCGATCGTCAAAGTGGCCAAGGTGGGACTGGAGCAGTTCTCGCTGAATATCACACTGGGCAGTGAGGCCTCCGGGTGAACTGGTTGCAGGCCAACAAGCGCAGTGCGTGGATCATCGGTCTCACGCTGCTGGTTCCGGTGCTCATCTACCTGAACGCTCTCTTGGGTCTGTTGGCCGTGCGCCAGGAATACGCAGCGAGCGCAGACAGGCTGTTGCCGCGCATTGCCCGTTTGGAGGGCCTGATCGCATCGGGCGACCCGATACAGGGCTCGGCGGAAAAAGTGGGGCGGGTAGTCGCCAACCTGGTGTACCCGGTGACGGCGGACCGCGATACGGTCTCCGCTACCTTGCAGAAAGATGTGCGCCAGATACTGGTGGAATCCGGCCTGTCGGTCAGTAACAGCCAGGTCCTGCCGGTCCGTCAGGAGGACGAGTTTGACTATATCAGCCTCAAGTTGACCGTGACGGGCGATCTGGCCGACCTGGATACGGCGCTGTCCGCCCTGTCGGGCTATACCCCGTTGTTGTTGGTCGAATCACTCGATCTCTGGCCGAACCGGGGGGCGGCGCTCAAGGAGCAGCCAGCACAAACCATCAGTGCCAGCCTGCAGTTGTTCTCCCTTAGGGCCGTACAGTGAAGCTGCTTGAGCGAGTGCGCGCTCGGTATGCGGTAACGGCGGATCCGCTGCGCAGCGAGCGTAGAGTCGAAGCAATGCTCGTCGTTCTGGGCTTTGCCCTGTGTCTGCAACTGCTCTACAGTGGCGCCCGGCTTGCCTTCGTGTCCAGACCAGCGGCCGTTATGCCGGCGGAAGATGCATTGCGCGCCGCGGCTGCCGACGGCGTGGCTACCGTCACTGCAGAGCAAAGTGACGAGATTCGGCGTCGGCCCCTGTTCTGGCAGGATCGTCGGCCTCTTGAAAATGACGCTAGTGTGGCTGCTGTATCTGAGGAGGCAGCCGAAGAGGCCGGTGAAATCAAGGGCGTCAAGCTGGTCGGCGTGTTTGGAAGCGGTGATTCTGCCGGTGTGATCGCGTTGGTTAAGGGTAAGAAACAGCGTATATTGCAGGGAGATGCTGTGCAGGGCTGGACCCTGGAATCGGTCGCCCCGGATCGCGCGGTGCTGGTCACCGGCGACAAACGCGAAGAGCTGTTTCTGAAGCAGGGCAAGGTGATTGCTGTTATGCAGCCGCAGCCAATGGTTAAAAGCGGTGTCACTCCCGTGAAGGGTGACGAGGGTGGAGATTCAGGCCAGACGGGCGGAACGGCGTTGCGTGCATCCGAACCCGCCCCGACGCAACCGGCCGCCCTGCGCCGACTGGGGGGGCGTACTGCCTCTCCGGATAATGGGGAATAGAAGGCGCAATGACCTTTAATAAGAAGAAATCAAGAGGGGTATCCCGGGTGAGCAAATCGCGAAACATGGTGGGTGTTCTTGGCCTGACCTTGCTGGTGAGTTGCTCTTCAGTGCCGACCGGCGATGAACAGGCAGCGCAATCGCCGGAGCCTGACCTGGTCGCGGAGGAACCCACTTCCACGCCGCTCGACGGTGTCTATTTCACGGCGGACTCTCTGGTCGAGGGCCCCGACAGTGGCCAGACCGGCTCCAAACCCATCATCTATCGCGGCAACGACCGCCAGGTGCGATTGCCGGAAAAGGCGGAGGCGGTCCGTTTCGTCGGCGAGGATGTCAGTCTCAACTTCGAGCAGGCACCCCTGAGCGAGGTCATGCACGCGATCATGGGTGATATCCTGGGGCTGGATTACATCGTCGATCACCCGGTCAACGGCAACGTCACCCTGCGCACCCGCACACCGGTCCCGCGGGACCAGCTGCTGGTTATCCTGGAATCCCTGCTCAAATCCAATGATGTGGTCATGATCCGGGGTTCCGACGGGCGCTACCTGGTGACAGGCGAACAACACGGTACGAAGTTGAAACCGTCAGTCTCCAATCCGGGGGATACGATTGCCGGCTACAGCACGATTATCGTCCCGCTCCAATACATCAGCGCACCGGCCATGGCGGAGATACTCAAGCCGGTGGCGGAGCCCTCAGCATTCGTCCGTGTCGACAAGACGCGCAACCTGCTGATGCTGGCGGGCACCCGGGTGCAGCTGGATGGCTGGCTGGATATGATCGCCACCTTCGATGTGGACACCCTCAAGGGGATGTCTGTCGG
>JAHEEV010000100.1 GCA_024640505.1 Halieaceae bacterium | reverse complement strand
CATACAGCCCAACGGGCAGGACGTAATTGGCGATCCTGATTAAGTTTTAGCAGATCCACCCCAGGCAGGCTTCACAGCGATCCAGTTCTGTATGACAGTCAATAGCGCGGGGCTGGCACCTTGCTAAAGACCGCTAGGGCCGAAGCCACTAGATGGTGTTAAACAGGCTGCTTACGCAGCGAGTTGCGCACCGTAGTTGTCGTCATTGGCAACTAATAAGTTTGCAGCTTTGGATTAACGTGATTGCTACCATCACGGCATGCACCTCAGGGTTCGTTACCGTCGTCGAATCCGAATCGCCCCCAGGAGTGAGTGCCGATTATAGCCTAAACCGACACTTGCAACCGAAACTATTTCCGGATTGCGAACTAATAGACACTCCGGGGCTGGAAAAGTTCCATCAGGGATCTCCACGGGTCTATTGGACACCAGGCCCCTTGCGGCTATGCTCGATAAAGGCAGGGACGGGTCCTGGCGGATGTGATGGGGCGAACACCATAGACGAGTTGACAGAATTACTCGCGGGCACCGAGTGGGTCCAGCTGCTGCTGGTCTGGGGTGTTGTGCTTTCGGCGGCAGTACTGCGTGCCTTTACGGGTTTTGGTTTCGCCCTGGCGGCGGTGCCGGTTTTCTCGCTGTTCATGCCGCCCACCCAGGCGGTGGTCCTCAGTTCCTCCCTGGCCCTGGCCATCAGTCTGTTGACCCTTCGCAGCTACTGGGGTTACTACCCCCTGCGTGCCATGCTGCCGCTGTTGGGCATGCTGCTGGTCGGTACGGTCTGTGGTGTCCTCCTGCTGGGGTCCCTCAGCCCGCGGGATTTTCGGCTGTTGATCGGTTTGGCGGTGATAGCGGCCTGCCTGGCGCTCACCTTCTATCGGCCCCGGCATCGCGAGCCGCGCCCGGGTCTGGGCGGTATTACCGGTCTGGCCTCGGGCCTGCTCAACGGGGCTTTCGCCATACCCGGGCCACCGGTGATCATCTATGCCATGGCGACGGAGCCGGATCCGGCCCGCAGTCGCGCGCTTCTGATGACGTTCTTCCTGTTTTCCGCGCTGCTGGCCCTGTGCAGCTATACCGTGGCAGGCTTTGTCACCCCGCTCTCGCCCTGGTTGTTCCTGCTGGCTTTCCCCGCGATGTACGTGGGTGACAAACTGGGGCACTTTCTCTTTCACCGCTTCGGGTCGGCATTTTACCGGCGGGTGGCACTGGCGGTGCTGTTTGGTGTCGGGCTGGCGATCGTGGGTAATGCGTTGATTCAACCGGCCTGAGAAAACGCAAAAGCCGCAATCTGGTGCCGGGATTGGCAATAGATTGCGGCTTTATCAGGCCGTTGGCCAGGGACTGGCTTCGCACCATATCCCTCACCCGGCACTTTCCTCCATGGGAAAGTATGGCGGTCATAAGACCGTATGCTTAAGTGTGGAAACTCTCAATCCACCTGTTAACTATGGTATCGATTGTCGGGTTCTGCAACCGCGGTCTTAGATCATGTGTTTCTAAGATAACCGTGTTTAAGAAGAAGACTCACTGCTTCACGTTGTCGCGGATAATGCGCTGTTTCTGCCGACTCCAGTCGCGCTCTTTTTCGGTATCGCGCTTGTCGTGGGATTTCTTGCCCTGGGCCAACGCGATTCGCGCCTTGACCAGGTGCCCCTTCCAGTAGAGCTCGGTGCAGACACAGGTCTGGCCCTTCTGGGCGGTGGCCGCCAGGATCTTCGCCAGCTCCTTCTTGTTGAGCAGCAGTTTGCGGGTGCGGATAGGGTCTGTCACAAAGTGGGTGGATGCGGTGTCCAGCGGCGTGATCTGGGCGCCGAGCAGCCACGCTTCGCCGTCTTTTATGAGCACGTAGGAGTCCCCGAGGTCGGCCTTGCCCATGCGCAGGCTCTTTACTTCCCAGCCCGTCAGGGCAACCCCGGCCTCGAACGTCTCCAGCAGCTGGTAGTCGAACTTGGCGCGCTTGTTGCGGGCGATGACGTTACTGGATTTCTGGGGTTTCTTCTTGCTCATGGCGCGCATTATACGGGCAAGCGTGGGGCGTTAAACGTGAATCTTTCCCTTTTCACCCGTTATGGGCTGGGGCAATCTAAGCCCATGAAATTATTTGTTTTTTAGAGATGAAATCGGCCCATAAATGCGAGCTTGGCGAGTGGGAGGCACGCACCACATTCGTGCTTGCCCTGGCTGCCGCCGCAGTGAGCCTGGGAAATTTCTGGAGATTTGCCTACCTGGCCGGCAGCAACGGGGGTGGGGCATTCATCGTCACCTACCTGGCCTGCCTTTTCCTGGTGGCGGTGCCGCTGCTCATCGCTGAGGTGGTGATCGGCAGCTCTGGTCGCGCCAATCCGTTGGACGCCATTGGCTGGACCAGCGAACAGTCACGAGTGTCACGCGGCTGGGTGGCGTTGGGAGCTATCGCCTGCCTGACCGGGCTGGTGATCCTGTCCTGCCTGACGGTGGTTGCCGGGTGGAGCCTGGCCTACGCCTATTACATGCAGTCCGGGGTGTTTTCCGCGGCCAGCGCCGGCCTCGTGGGGTCGGAATTCGATGCCCACCTGAGAGATCCGATGCGTCAGCTGTTCTGGCAGACGGGGTTCCTGGCGGTTACCGGAGCGGTTGTCGCGATGGGGGTACGCCGCGGCCTCGGCGTCCTGGTCTGGCTGCTGGTGCCGGTGATGATCTCCCTGCTCCTGCTGCTGGGTCGCTTCGCTTTCGAGTATGGCGACGTGGCGGCCACACGGGAGTTCCTGTTCTCGAACAAACTGGTGGATTTTTCATCGCAGTCGATATTGCTGGCTCTTGGGCATGCGCTGTTGACCCTGGGCACAGGCGTCGGCGCGGCCATCTGCTACGGCGCCTATGCGCCCAGGCGTATACCCATCGGGCGGTCTGTGCTGGCCGTTGCCGTCTTCGATTCCCTGGTCGCCCTGCAGGCGGGCTTGATCGTTTTCCCGCTGGTGTTCGCCAATAACCTGGAGCCGACCATGGGGCCCGGGCTGTTGTTTGCCAGCCTGCCCTATGCCTTCGGCAATGTTCCGCAAGGCGAGTGGTTAGGTGCGCTTTTCTTTATCCTGGTGGCGCTGGCCTCCCTGGGAAGTGCGGTGGCGATGATGGAGCCCACGGTGAGCGCCCTGATCCAGCGACTTCGTATCGCGCGCCCTTACGCCGTGGTGCTGGTAGTGGTGGCGGTCTGGGCCGTGGGTCTGGCGGTGGCACGCTCCTTCTCCATGGATACGGTGCCTGGCTGGTACGTAAACGGTAATCTGCTGGAATTTCTGGACAAGCTTGCTGCAGGTCTGCTGCTGCCTCTGGTATCGTTACTCACGGTCATTTATGTAGGCTGGCGCCTGCGGCCGGAACTGTTGCGATCACAACTGGACCGGGAAGCGGATTTCTCATTTTCCCTGTGGCGCCTGTTGTTGCGCTATGTCACCCCGGTGATCATTCTGGGGGCCATCGCGACTGAATTTATCGAGGGATAGGGAACGTCTGGACGTGAATGTCGACAACACAATTGCAGTGGAGGTGGCCTACGCACTCCCGGAGCGGCAGGCCATTCTCGACGTCGAGGTGCCCCAGGGAACGACAGCACTGGAGGCGGCGCGGCTGTCGGGTATCGCGGTGAAGTTCGAGGGCATCGACCTGGACAATGCCAAGCTGGGCATCTTCGGGAAGGCGGTTTCCCCGCAACAGGTGCTGAAATCAGGGGACCGGGTGGAGATCTACCGGCCTCTGGTGGCCGATCCCAAGGAAGTACGCAAGGCGCGGGCGGCCAGGGTCAAGGAGCGTAAGGCGCGGGAGCAGGCTGCTCAGTCCCCCTCCGCCTCGTCGTCGTCTTCCGTCCCGGATTCAACGTCGGGGGGCGATACCTCTGCGGAAGAATCGGAGGGCCGGTAATCGCCTTTGATTTCCGCCAGCGTGTCACCCTCGAAGACCACAGTCAGCTGTGATTCGCTGAGCACGTCGAGGCCATTGCGCTTGACGTAGATATAGTCCCACCGGTTCTCGTTGAAGGTGTCCTCCACCAGCGGAGTGCCCAGAATAAAGCGCACCTGGCGCCGGCTCATGCCCGGTTTCAATTGCTCGGCCATCTCCTCGGTGACGATATTTCCCTGTTCGATATCGATGCGGTAGACGCCGGGAAAGCCGACGAAGCTGCAGGCACTGAGGCAGGCCACGGCCACGGCGGCCAGGAGTGTGCGCATGGGGATAAACTTCCACTTGGGATATTGGGGTGGCATGATACCGGTACTCGACTAGACAGAGAAGCCCCAGGATATGGCCGAAGAGAATCAGGAGCTCCGCAAAGTCGGCTTGAAGGTGACTCTGCCGCGCATCAAGATCCTGCAGATACTGGAATCGACCGGGGAGGGCGCCCAGCACATGAGCGCGGAGGACGTCTACCTCGCGCTGCGCAATTCCGGGGAGGATGTGGGGCTGGCTACTGTCTACAGGGTACTGACCCAGTTCGAGACCGCCGGACTTGTCACCCGCCACAATTTCGAGACCGGTCACTCCGTGTTCGAACTCGCCAAGGGGGATCACCATGATCACATGGTCTGCGTCGCTTCAGGCGAGGTGGTTGAGTTCCATGATCCTGTGATCGAGGAGCGCCAGCGCGAGATTGCAGAGGAACACGGCTTCGAGCTGATGGACCACTCGCTGGTGCTGTACGTGCGCAAGAAGGAAAGCGACTAGCTGCAGGACTCCAGCATCTCCCGGGCGTGAGCCAGGGTCTGGTCCGTGATCTTCACACCGCCGAGCATGCGGGCGATCTCCTCGACCTTCTGGTCTGCCTCCAGCTGGGTCAGGCTGGTTTCCACGGATTTGCGGCCGCTGATTTTCTTCACCTGCAGGTGCTGGTGGCCCTGCGCCGCCACCTGGGGCAGGTGGGTCACGCACAGTACCTGGGCCTTCTGCGAAAGTTTTCGCAGCAGGTTGCCCACCACCTCGGCCACGGCGCCGCCGATACCCACGTCGACCTCGTCGAAAATCATGCTGGGCACGGTGCCCGCGCTGGCGGTGACCACCTGGATCGCCAGGCTGATGCGTGAAAGCTCGCCGCCGGAAGCGATTCTGCCCAGGGGCTGAACCGGCGTGCCCGGATTGGTGCTGATCAGGAAGTCGATCTCTTCAGCACCCTGGGGGTGGGGGCTGCCGCCTTCCCGCGGGGTCAGGGCAACCTCCAGCCGGCACTGTTCCATGGCCAGTGACGAGAGAATACCCGCGGCATTTTTCTCCAGCTTTTTTGCCCCCTGAGCGCGTTGGCGACTCAGTCGGGCCGCGTCTTTCCCGTAGCGATCTGCCAGATCCTGCATCTCCTCCTGCAGTGCTTCAATGCGCTGGCTGCCGCCGGCCAGGCTTTGCAACTCTTCTCTCAGCTGCTCGTGCAGTTCCCCCAGCTTCTCTGGCAGGACCTTGTGCTTGCGGGCCACGTCGTAGATGGCTTCCAGGCGCTTTTCCACCAGCGCCAGCCGCTCCGGGTCTATCTCCACGCTATCGAGATAGTGCTGGATTTCGCCCCGGGCCTCGCTCAATTGTATGGCGGCGGAATCCAGCAGGTCGCGGGCATTGTTTGCGGCCCCGGTGGTGTGCGTATCGCTGCTCAGTAATTGCAGCGCCTGTCGCACGCCACCCTCCTGGTTCTCGCAAAGCTCCAGCGCCTGGTGTGCGGTTTGCAGGATCTGCTCCGCATTGGCCAGTAGTTTCTGTTCGCTTTCCAGTTGCGCCAGTTCATCTGGCTGCAGGTCGAGCACGTCCAGTTCGTCGACCTGGTAGGAGAGCAGCTGGGTCCGGGCCGTATGTTCCTCCCGTGAGCCGGCCAGCAGTTCCAGCTCCCGCCTGCAGCGCAGCCAGTCCGAGGCGATCTGTTCCAGCTCCCGGGCAAGCGGTATGTGGCCCGCATAGGCGTCCAGCAGGCCACGCTGTACCGGCTTGCGCAGCAGTGACTGGTGAGCGTGCTGGCTGTGAATATCAATCAGCAGGGCGCCGAGCGCGGCGCAGTCCTGGAGTGTCGACGGGCTGCCATTGATGTAGGCGCGACTGCGACCTTCGGCAGTGACGACCCGGCGCATCAGGCATTCTTCGCCCAGGCAGAGGTCGCGCTCCCTCAGCCAGGCCTGTGCTGCGGGAATGCCTCCCACGTCGAAACTGGCGACGATTTCCGCCCGCTCGCAGCCCTGGCGCACGGTTTTCGGGTCGGCCCTGTCGCCGAGGCAGAGACCGAGGGCGTCGAGCATGATGGATTTGCCGGCGCCGGTCTCGCCGGTGATGACGGTCATACCGCCACTGAAATCCATCTCCAGGGAGGAGACGATAGTGTAGTTGCTGATGCTGATCTGGGTGAGCATGGCGGACCGTCTTGTGCTTTGGCGTGTTATACCGCAGATCCGGGTTGTAGCACAGTGCATTGTGCTGCCGCGGGCCGGTGTGATAAAAATTGGGTCAGCTTTAGTGTGGTAGTCGATTATGTCGAGTGAGGAAATTTCGGATCGGGCCCAGATACTGCTCAAAACGCTGGTGGAGCGGTATATCCGTCACGGCCAGCCAGTGGGGTCCCGGGTCCTGCAGGAGGAAGCCGGTCTGCCGGTCAGCGCCGCTACCATCCGCAATGTCATGTCGGACCTGGAGGAGCGCGGGTTTCTGCACTCGCCGCACACCTCTGCGGGTCGCGTGCCGACCGCCCGGGGTTATCGACTGTTCGTGGATTCCCTGCTGCAGGTCAAACCGCTCGAGGAGGAGGCGATCGCGGTGCTGCGGTCTGAGCTCAACCCGGACAAGACCTCCACGGAGCTGGTGCAGTCCGCCTCGTCCCTGCTCTCCAGCATCACCTCCCAGGCCGGTCTGGTCACGGTGCCCCGACAGGAGGCGAACCAGCTGCGGCAGGTCGAGTTTCTGCCGCTGTCCGGCGACCGGGTGCTGGTGATCCTGGTGATCAACGAGCGCGAGGTACAGAACCGGATAATCCACACCCAGCGCCCGTTCAACGAGGGTCAGCTCCGGCAGGCCGCTGCCATGGTGAATCAGCGCTTCGCCGGGCGGCCGCTGCACCTGGTGCAGGAACAGATCCTGCGGGAGATGCAGGAGGCCCGCAGCCAGATAGACAACTACCTGCAGGCCTCCCTGGATCTGGCCAGCAAAGCGCTGGACCAGGAAGAGAGCGGCGAGCAATACGTGGTGGCCGGTGAGTCCCATCTCCTGGATAGCGCCACAGCCGAGCAAATGAGCAAGTTGCGGGAGTTGTTTGATGCCTTCGAGCGGAAGAAGGACGTACTGCACCTGCTGCAGCGTTGTGCCCACGCCGACGGTGTGCAGATATTCATCGGCGAGGAGGCGGGCTATGAGGTTTTTGGGGACTACAGCGTGGTCACCGCGCCCTACAGCGATGGCCTGCGGACGCTGGGGGTGCTCGGGGTCATAGGGCCCACCCGCATGGCCTACGAGCGTGTTATACCCATCGTCGACGTTACCGCCAGGATGCTCAGCACAGCCCTCGCCAACTGATCGTTCCCCCACCCTTGAAATCCCGCCGGCGGACCCCATATCCGCCCCAGAGACACGCCTGCTTGCGAGGGCAGGGTGTTGATATCCGAAAGCCGTAACATGGAGTGAAAGCGTGGCCGAGCAAGATCAGAAGCAGACTGAATCCGGGCAGCAGCCTGAACAGGCAGACCAGGCCGGGCAGATGGACGCCGCTGTGGAGGAATCCTTGGCGGAAACCGGGGAGTCGATTGCAGCCGAGGGGGCGACGGTAGACGAAGCGCCTGCGCAGGAGGCCTCCCTGGAGGACGTGGTCGCACAGTTGCATGAGGATGTGGCGGCGGCGAAGGACCTGGCCCTGCGTGCCCAGGCGGACGCCCAGAACGTCAAGCGGCGGGCGGAGCAGGACGTGGAGAAGGCCCGCAAATTCGCGCTGGAGCAGTTCACCCGGGAATTGTTGCCCGTGGTGGACAACCTTGAGCGGGCTTTGGAGGCGGCATCCGGTGACGACGAGGTGGTCAAGCCCATTGCCGAAGGTGTGGAGCTGACGCTGAAGAGCTTCCTCGACGCCCTGAGCAAATGCAACATAGAGCAGGTAGACCCCCAGGGTGAGCCTTTCGACCCCAACCTGCACCAGGCCATGAGCATGGTCGAGAACGACGAGGTGGAGCCCAACAGTGTGATCGCCGTGATGCAGAAAGGCTACACCCTCAACGGCCGCCTGGTGCGCCCGGCCATGGTAATGGTGAGCAAGGCCTCCGGGTAGCCGGGCCGCGGACCGTCAGCGCAATGGCCGCAATCGGGGCCCGAATCGGCACCCGGGCGTGAAAATTACGATATCAGACTGCCGCCAGGGCCTTGATTTTGGCCGATCGGCACCAATATAGACAACATTGCAACTGAGTCGGGCCGGAATTGCCCGCCATCGAAACTGGAGACTAGTAATGGGCAAGATAATCGGAATTGATCTGGGAACCACCAACTCCTGCGTGTCAGTGCTGGAAGGCGGCAAGCCCCGGGTTATAGAGAACTCAGAGGGTGATCGCACCACCCCCTCAATCGTCGGCTATACCGACGAGGGGGAGATCCTGGTAGGCCAGAGCGCCAAGCGCCAGGCGGTGACCAACCCGATGAACACTCTTTTTGCCATCAAGCGCCTGATCGGGCGCAAGTTCAAGGACGATGTGGTGCAGAAAGACATCAGCATGGTCCCCTACAAGATCATCGAGGCCGATAACGGCGACGCCTGGGTGCAGGTCAAGGACGAGAAGATGGCGCCCCCGCAGGTGTCTGCCGAAGTTCTGCGCAAGATGAAAAAGACCGCCGAGGAATTCCTGGGCGAGCCGGTCACCGAGGCGGTCATCACCGTGCCGGCCTACTTCAACGACTCCCAGCGCCAGGCCACCAAGGATGCGGGCAAGATCGCCGGATTGACGGTGAAGCGCATCATCAACGAGCCGACAGCGGCAGCGCTGGCCTATGGCATGGACAAGGCCAAGGGCGACCACACCGTGGCCGTATATGACCTGGGCGGCGGCACCTTCGACATCTCCATCATCGAGATCGCCGAGGTGGACGGCGAACACCAGTTCGAAGTGCTCTCTACCAACGGGGATACCTTCCTCGGGGGTGAGGATTTCGACCTGCGTCTGATCGAGTATCTCGCGGCCGAATTCAAGAAAGAGAGCGGTATCGACCTGCACAACGATCCGCTGGCCCTGCAGCGTCTCAAGGAGGCGGCAGAGAAAGCCAAGATCGAGCTCTCCAGTTCCCAGCAGACTGAGGTCAACCTGCCCTATATCACGGCGGATGCCTCCGGACCCAAGCACCTGGTGGTGAAGCTGTCACGTTCCAAGCTGGAATCCCTGGTCGAAAACCTGGTCACCCGCTCCATGGAGCCGGTGAAAATCGCCCTGAAGGATGCCGGTCTCAGCCCCAGCGAGATCGACGAGGTGATCCTGGTGGGCGGGCAGACCCGCATGCCGCTGGTGCAGAAACAGGTGGCTGACTATTTCGGCAAGGAGCCGCGCAAAGACGTCAACCCGGATGAGGCAGTCGCCGTGGGCGCATCTATCCAGGGTGCGGTTCTGGCGGGTGACGTAAAAGACGTACTGCTGCTGGATGTTACGCCGCTGACCCTGGGTATCGAGACCATGGGTGGGGTCGCGACCCCGCTGATTGAGAAGAACACGACGATTCCTACCAAGAAGTCGCAGATCTTCTCCACAGCGGACGACAACCAGGTGGCCGTGACTATCCATGTCGTGCAGGGTGAGCGCAAGCAGGCGGCCCAGAACAAGTCGCTGGGCCGGTTCGACCTGGCGGATATACCGCCTGCCCCGCGCGGCATGCCGCAGATCGAGGTGACCTTTGACCTGGACGCCAACGGCATCCTGCATGTGTCCGCCAAGGACAAGGCGACCGGGAAGGAGCAGTCCATCCGCATCACGGCTTCCGGTGGCCTGACGGACGAGGATATCGAAAAGATGGTGGCCGATGCCGAGGCGAATGCCGAGGCGGACAAGAAGTTCGAGGAACTGATCACCGCGCGCAATACCTGCGACGGGCTGATCCACGCGGCCAGGAAGACCGTCGAAGAGGCCAAGGAACACGCCACGGACGAGGAGAAGGCGGCGATCGAGGCAGCCATTGCCGCCGCGGAAGAGGCGGTCAAGGGTGATGATGCGGCAGCCATCGAGGCGGCGTCCAACGCGATCACTGAGGCGACGGGCCCTGTAGCACAGAAGATGTACACGGCCCAGGCCTCCGCAGCGGAGGATGCCGGCGCCGGTGGTGCAGAGCAGGCCGAACCCGCGGGCGACGACGTGGTGGACGCGGAGTTCGAGGAAGTAAAGGACGACGAGAAAAAGTAGTGCGGCGACACCAGGGGTAGCGTCAAATCTACCCCTGGTGGGTCGCTACGTTAATTTTCATTCCCGCGAAGGCGGGGGTCCGGTGGTGTCAAGTCACCGGGTTCCCGCCTTCGCGGGAATGGTGGTTAAAGCGGTTATGATGCTTTAAAAGAACGCTTAGGACGCCGGACGCGATATGTCAAAACGCGATTACTATGAGGTGCTCGGTGTCAGCAAGAGCGCCGACGAGAAGGAAATCAAGAAGGCCTACCGGCGGGTGGCCATGAAATACCATCCCGACCGTAATCCGGACGATCCCGACGCTGACGAGAAGTTCAAGGAGGCGACCGAGGCTTACGACGTCCTGATGGACGGGGAGAAGCGCGCGGCCTACGATCGGTTTGGCCATGCCGGTGTCGACCCGAGCATGGGCGGCGGTGGTGGCGGCTTCGGCGGCGGCAGCTTCAGCGATATCTTCGGCGATGTGTTCGGCGATATTTTCGGTGGCGGCGGTGGCGGTGGCCGCGGCGGACCCCAGCGCGGTTCCGATCTGCGCTATACCCTGGATATATCCCTGGAGGATGCGGTCAGGGGTACGACCGTCGAGATTCGCGTCCCCACCCTGGCCGCCTGTGAAACCTGCGACGGCAGCGGCGCCCGCAAGGGCAGCAAGCCCACCACCTGTGGCACCTGTGGCGGCGCCGGCCAGGTGCGCATGCAGCAGGGTTTCTTCCAGGTGCAGCAGACCTGTCCCACCTGTCGTGGACGCGGCAAGACCATCTCCGACCCCTGCAACAGCTGCCACGGGCAGGGCAGGGTGGAGAAGACCCGCACCCTGTCGGTCAAGGTGCCCCCTGGCGTGGATACGGGTGATCGCATCCGGCTCTCCGGCGAGGGGGAAGCAGGGCCCGAGGGCGGTCCCCCGGGCGACCTGTTCGTGCAGATGGCCGTGAGACAGCACCCGATCTTCGAGCGCGACGGTAAACACCTCTACTGCGAGGTGCCGATAACCTTTGTCGATGCAACGCTGGGGGGTGAACTGGAAGTGCCTACCCTCGACGGTCGCGTCAAGTTGAAGATTCCGCCCGAAACCCAGACCGGCAAACTGTTCCGCCTGCGCGGCAAGGGTGTCAGGCCGGTACGCGGCGGCGGCGTCGGCGACCTGCTGTGCCGGGCCGTGGTAGAGACACCGGTCAACCTGAACAAGCAACAGAAAGAACTGCTGCGCCAGTTCCAGGAGAGCCTGGGTGAAGGCGGCCACGCCCAGTCCCCGCGGCAGACCAGCTGGTTCGAGGGCGTAAAGAACTTTTTTGAAGACATGAAGCCATGACGACACGAGTCGGGATCACCGGGGCCGCCGGACGCATGGGGCGTACCCTCATCGAGGCCATCGCCATGGCTGGCGATGGTTTGAAACTGGCGGCAGCCATCGAGCGTCCTGAAAGCAGCCTGCTGGGCGCGGATGCCGGTGAACTGGCTGGATTGGGCAGCAATGGCATTGCGCTGGTCGGCTCCCTCGAGGAGGTGATCGGCGATATCGATGTGCTGATCGATTTCACCGTACCGGCCGCCACCCTGGCCAATGCCGCCCTGTGCGCCCGGGAGGGTATTGCCCTGGTGATCGGTACCACCGGGTTCACCGCCGACGAGCAGGCCCGGCTGGAAGCCGCGGCGGCTGTAACGCCGGTGTGCAAGGCTTCCAACTTCAGCACCGGGGTCAATTTGTGTTTCAAACTGCTGGATATGGCGGCCAGGGTGCTGGGGGACGAGGTGGACATCGAAGTCTACGAAGCCCATCACCGGCACAAGATCGATGCGCCCTCGGGCACTGCGCTCAGTATGGGCGAGGTGGTGGCCAGTGCGCTGGGACGCGACCTGTCCAGGGTAGCCGTGTACGGTCGTGAGGGGCAGACTGGCCCCCGTGACCGGGAAACGATAGGGTTCGCCACGGTCCGGGCCGGTGACATCGTCGGTGATCACACCGTTACGTTTGCCGCAGAGGGTGAGCGGGTGGAGATCACCCACAAGGCCTCCAGTCGCATGTCCTTTGCCCGCGGCGCGGTGCGCGCGGCCGGCTGGCTGGCGGGCAGGGATGCCGGCCTCTATGATATGCAGGACGTCTTGGGCCTGTAGGAGCGGGCTTCTACGCTGAATGGGGATCTGTAGGAGCGGTCTCCGACCGCGATCGCTCGCGGAGCGAGCTCCTACGCTGAATGGGAATCTGTAGGAGCGGTCTCCGACCGCGATCGCTCGCGGAGCGAGCTCCTACGCTGAATGGG
>JAHEEV010000233.1 GCA_024640505.1 Halieaceae bacterium | reverse complement strand
GAAACCAGCCGCGGCTGCCCCTTCACCTGCGCCTTTTGCGAGTGGGGCACGGGAGCGATCGGCAGCCGCATGGTCCAGTGGTCGCTGGAGCGTGTCCGGCAGGACTGGGAAAAAATCGTGGCCGCCGGAATCAAGGATATCTGGCTGGCCGATTCCAACTTTGGTGCACTGAAACAGGACCTGGATAAAGCGCGTTTCGTCGTCGAGCTGAAACAGCGCACCGGCCTGCCCCTCTCCTTCGCCACCTCCTGGTCGAAAAAACACAGTCGCCGGGTCCAGGAGATCGCGCTGCTGCTGCACAGGAACCGTCTGCTGCCCCACTACCAGCTGGCCCTGCAGACGCTGACCCCGGAGGCACTGCGCCTCAGCAATCGCCAGAACATGAGTTCCAACGAGTACCAGCCCATCGCCAAACAGATGTCCGAACAGGGCGTGCCGATTGCCGCCGAACTCATCTGGGGCCTGCCTGGCGACAACCTGCCGGATTTCGAGCGCAACCTGGACCAGCTGCTGGCAGAGTTCCCCAATATCAACATCTTCGGCTATACCCTGCTGCCGGGTACAGAGTTCTATCGCCGGCGGCGGGAATACCGCATAGAGTCGATCCCGGTGGCGGGCTATGGCAAGGCCAAAGGGGAATACGTGGTCGGCTGCCACAGTTTTGACCGCGACCAGGGGGAGGAAGGGTATTTTCTGATCAGCGCGCACATACTGCTGGCGCACGGCCACATCATGCCCCTTACCATCCGTTTGCTTGCCCTGACCGGTGAAGTGCCCGTGTCCCCCCTGTTGCGGGACATCATGCACCGGCTGACCCGGCGCCTCCAACCCGGACTGCAAGGTCTCGATATCTGCGACCGGATGGCGGTCTACGAGTCCCGGGACAGCATTTACCTGGCTGCGCTGCACCATCCGCAGGACCTCTACGAGCTCATTGCCGATGCGTTGCGAGAGCATTGCCAACGTCACGGGTCGGACCCGGGTCCGGCACTGCAGACGCTGCAGCTGGATCGGGCCCTGTGCCCGCGGGTGGGGGAAGAGCACTGCATCCGGGAAACTTTCGGGTACGATGTCACGGCAGTACATCAGGCCCTGTCGGCGATGGAGTTGCCCGGGGACGCTCTGGCGCCCTGTGAGCGGCAGACGCTTGAAATACAGCATCCAGGGGGCGTCGGCGAGATTCTGCTGGTGGCGGACGGAGGCAGCTGGGCCGGAGGCAGGATCGTGGGCCAGATACGGAATGACGACAGGGACACTTCAGAAGTCGCGTTCGTCGCGATAGCATAGGTTACCGAGAAGCTCAGGAGGCGCCAACCATGCCAGAGATAAAACGCGAAGTCAGACCTGTCGAGGTCAACTACATTTGCGATGCCTGTGGTCAGGGCATGATGGCGCGGTCCGGGTCAATGGACCCCGAAACCGGCGATATCGAGCACCAGTGCCTGATCTGCGACCACCAGCAGACCTTCCAATGGCGGGAGTACCCCCGCATCGACCACATCGGGCTGGACGAGAAAATCTAGCATCCTGTCGCGGGGTTGAGCCCCTGCCAGCGGCAGCCGGTCCCGGGCTGGTCCTGCTTGTTCAAAAGTTCATTCACCGCAGGACCAGCCCGGAACCGGCTGCCGCGCTGGGTTCTCCACTCAACCTTGAATCAGAGATACGATCGCCAGAGATGGGCGAGCTCATTCGACCCCACGATAAAAAATTCTGTACGACTAAATTCTTTCGGCCTGCATACGCGAACCCCGAAACCGAGCCCCCGCCGGGGAGAGGCCTGCGAGCGAATGAACTTTTTGAGCGAGCAGGCCTCTCCCCGGCGGGGGCGGATAGCGTGCACAAAACACCCGCCAAACAGCCAATCAATCTATCGTCTTCCGTAGACGCTCGCCCGCAGCTCACTCAGTCCCGCCGGGGTGGCCTCGTAAACCCCGTATTCAGTTACCAGGGCATCGACCAGACGCCCGGGGGTTACATCGAACGCCGGGTTCAGGGCAGGGCTGCCCGCCGCTGCCAGGTTGACCTCACAGGCTTCACCCGCCGCATCGACCCCCGCGATGGTCAGCACTTCCGCCGGGTCCCGCTCCTCGATCGGTATCGCTTCCCCAGCCGGGCAGTTCCAGTCAATGGTGGATTCAGGTAGCGCTACGTAAAACGGCACGCCGTTGTCCCGGGCGGACAGGGCCTTGAGATAGGTGCCGATCTTGTTGCATACGTCGCCGTTGGTTGCGGTGCGGTCGCTGCCGACAAGCACACAGTCCACGAGGCCTGCCCGCATCAACTGGCCGCAGCTGTTGTCGGCCACAATCGTAAAGGGCACCCCGGCGCGCTGCAGCTCCCAGGCGGTCAGATTCATACCCTGGTTGCGCGGACGCGTTTCCGAAACCCAGACATGGACCGGAATTCCTGCAGCAACCGCTTTGTAGACCGGAGCCAGCGCGGTCCCCCACTGGATGGTCGCCAGCCAACCGGCATTGCAGTGCGTCATGATGTTGAGCCTCTCCCCGAACTCGATACGCCGCAACAACGTGAGGCCGTGCTCACCGATGCGGGCACATTGGGCAATATCCTCTGACCGCATTGCAATCGCCCGGGCAAGCGCTGCCTCGCCCCTCCGGTCCGGCTCCAGATCGCCCACCGCCGCACAGATTGCGTCCAGGGCCCAGCGCAGGTTTGCCCCCGTCGGCCGGGTGCCCAGCAAGCGGGAGCGGGCGCTTTCGAGGTTCTTCGAGGAGCCATCCTCCGACAGAGCACGTGCGAGCCCGAACGCCGCCGCGATGCCGATGAGCGGGGCACCCCGGACCTGCATGGTGCTGATGGCATGGCAGAAGTCGGACAGGGTGTCGAGGTGGCACCGGCGCAGGGTATGCGGCAATAGAGTCTGGTCGATAATCTCCACAGACCCACGGACAGGATCCCACCGCAGACTGCTCAATTCGTCACTGCTGAACACAATCGCCCCTGTCAGGCAGCAGCGGTCGCCTGCTGGCTGGTTTCATACTGCCATTCAAAGACGTTGAGCTCGATAAAGATAAAGGCAAACAACCACAGGGCCGCATCCCAGAAGTCCAGAAAATCACCCGCATAGCCCCAGTAGGCGGCCGCGACAAACAGAATACCGTAGACACCGAACTTGACCAGCTTGTTGACGTGCATGACTTTGTCCGACAGGTTGCCGCGCAGTTGCAGGCGGACCTCGATTTCCAGCACGATGACGACCAGGATCCACGCCGCCGCGTTGATCACATCGGTCCACGCCAGCCAACGTGCGGATTGCAGGACTTCGCCGTCCGCCAGGATCGCAAAGTCGTCAAACCGGAATGCCTCTGCGCCAACTGCGGCACAGTTGGCCGCGTCGAGCGGCTCATACTCGTCCAGGTCGAGCAGCAGGGAATAACCCTGGTCGAGCAGGGAACAGAGATCGCCCCCAGGCAGGGGGGTCACGTTGTACAGGGTAACCAGTTCGGCGTAGTAGCCGGTGAAGGCATAGACGATCGCGATTGAGCACAGCGCCCGGATGCCGTGGATACTCCACTTGACCGCACCGTGGATCCTGTTGTCATCAAGAACCGAGGTCTCCAGTT
>JAHEEV010000099.1 GCA_024640505.1 Halieaceae bacterium | reverse complement strand
GAGTGAATGAACTTCTGAACGAGCAGGGTTTTACCCCGTGGGGGCGGATAGCCCTGCGGGACCAGGAATCCCTGCCAAACAGCAATCTGCCCGGTTGGAACCTGCCCGGACCGAGTCCCCGCGGGGGAAAATCCTGTGAGTGAATGAACTTCTGAACGAGCAGGGTTTTACCCCGTGGGGACGGATAGCCCTGCGGGACCAGGAATCCCTGCCAAACAGCAATCTGCCCGGTTGGAACCTGTCCGGACCGAGTCCCCGCGGGGGAAAATCCTGCGAGTGAATGAACTTCTGAACGAGCAGGGTTTTACCCCGCGGGGACGGATAGCCGTGCCGGATCCCTTCCCCCAGATACGGAGTTCTACAGGAGTATTACAGGAGCTTTCTGACCGGGGCAAAGCTGCGGCGGTGCGCGGGGGTGACGCCCAGATTCTCCAGGGCGGCGAGATGAGCGGCGGTGGGGTAGCCCTTGTGGGCGGCGAAACCGTAGCCCGGATACTGGCGATCGAGGGCCACCAGCTCGCTGTCCCGCTGCACCTTGGCCAGGATCGAGGCGGCGGCGATCGCGGGCACCCGGTCGTCGCCCTTCACGACCGGCTCGGAGGAGTATTCCCACCGGGGCAGGCGGTTGCCGTCCACCAGCACATAGTCCGGCTGGGGGTTAAGACCCTGCACTGCCCGGTGCATGGCCAGGAGGGAGGCCTGGAGGATGTTCAGCCGGTCGATCTCCGCCACCGAGGCCCGCGCCACTGACCAGGCGAGGGCCCGGTCGCGGATCAGTTCTGCCAGCACCTCCCGGCGCGCCCCGGACAACTTCTTGGAGTCCCGCAAGCCGTCGATGGGTCGCTGTGGATCGAGAATCACGGCCGCGGCCACGACGTCACCGGCCAGGGGGCCACGGCCCACCTCGTCGACGCCGGCAATGCCGGGGCCTTCGAAATCAGCCTGGAACAGGTCGTCCATCATCCCCCCTTCCTTTTTCTGCAATGAGCTCGAGCAACGCCGAGGCGGACCGGGCTGCGTAATCCTGCCGCAAGCGGGTGTGGATCTCGTCAAAGGCTTCAACCTGTCGCTGTGCCGCCTCGCCACCGGATAACAATGGCCTCACCGCCGTGGCCAGCGCTTCCGGCGTCGCCGCATCCTGGATCAGCTCGGGAACCAGGCCTCTGCCGGCGAGGATATTGGGCAGGGCTGCGAACTCGGTCCTGACCAGACGAGAGACCAGCCACCAGGAGAACGGCGACATGCGGTAGGCGACCACCATCGGGCGTTTGAGCAATGCCGCTTCCAGGGTCGCCGTCCCGGAGGCGAGCAGGAGGGCATCGGCCGCTGCCATCACTTCCCGGGAGCGACCGTCCACCAGGGTGACGGGCAGGTCGGGATACTGCTGCAGAGAGCTCTCGAGTTCAATGCGTCGCGCGGGACTGGCCGCCGGGATGACAAAGGAGAGCCGGGGGTCTCCCTCCCGCAGCAGTCGCGCGGCCTGCAGGAACAGCGGCGCCAGCAGTCGCACCTCCGCGCTGCGGCTGCCCGGCAACAGGGCCAGCAGCCTGCCGGGTGGGTCCAGCTGCAGCGCGCGGCGCGCGTCGGCATGCGCCAGCCGCAGGGGAATCTCATCCGCCAGCGGATGGCCGACAAAGTATGTCGGAATGGCGTGGTCAGTATAGATGTCGGTCTCGAAGGGAAAGAGACAGAGCATCGCATCGACAGAGCGCTTGATCTTGCTGATGCGGCCCTGACGCCAGGCCCAGACCGAGGGGCTGACCAGATGGGCGGTGGTTATACCGCACTCGCGCAACCGACGCTCCAGTCGCAGATTGAAATCGGGGGAATCGATACCCAGGAAGAGGTCCGGCGGCTGGTCACGAAAGTGCTCGAACACCGCCCTGCGGATCCGCAACAGCTCGGGAAGACGCTTGAGTGGCTCCACAAACCCCATCACCGACAGGCGTTCCATGGGGAACATGCTGTGCAGGCCCCGCGCCTCCATCAGCGGGCCGCCGATGCCCTCTACCCGGAGGTCCGGGTGCTGCGCCTGCAGCGCAGCGATGACGCGGGATCCGAGAATGTCACCGGAGGCCTCGCCGGCCAATACGCCTATGCGCATGGGCTAAAACAGGACACTACCGTACGATACCGCGCTCGGAGGCATGGATGGAGTCGATCAGTATCTGTACTTCAGGTGTTTCGCGCAGCATGGTTTCCAGACGCTGCATGGCGATCTCAAGGGTCAGGCCCTGGCGATAGATAATCTTGAACGCGCGTCGCAACTGACTGATGGCGTTATCGGAAAATCCCCTGCGCCGCAGGCCCTCTGTGTTGATGGTCTTGGCCTCCGCCGGCGAGCCGCTGACAGTGATGAAGGCAGGCACATCCTTGCCGATGACGGTAGCCATCCCGGCAAAGGCGTGGGGGCCGATCTTGCAGAACTGGTGGACCAGGGTAAAGCCGCTGAGAATTGCCCAGTCCGCTACCTGTACATGACCGGCGAGGCTGGCATTGTTGACCATGATCACGTGGTCACCCACCACGCTGTCGTGTCCGATATGCACGTAAGCCATGAGCAGGTTGTGATTGCCGATGACGGTTTCCGCGCGATCCTGAATGGTGCCACGGTGAATGGTGACCCCTTCGCGGATGACATTGTTGTCACCGATAACGCAGCGGGTCGACTCCCCGCGGAATTTCAGGTCGGGCGTGGCCTCGCCAATCGTGGAAAACTGGTAGATGTGGTTGTTGGCGCCGATGATCGTGGGCCCCTTGATCACCGCATGAGACTCGATGACGGTGCCCGGCCCGATCTCCACCTCGGGACCGATCACGCTCCACGGTCCCACCTGTACATCATCGGCGAGCCGGGCCGACGGGTCTACAATGGCGGTGGGGTGAATCACACCAGCGGCCTATCTGCCTAGCGGTCCGCGCAGAGAATGGTGGCGGAGGCACAGAGTTCACCGTCGACATCGGAACTCACCTCAAATTTCCAGATTCCGCGACGATCCCCGAGGATTTTCGCCCGCAGCATCACCTGGTCCCCCGGGACGCAGGGGCGCTTGAAGCGCAGATTGTCCGCACCCACGAAATAGTACAGCGAGCCGTCCGCCGGTGTCTTGTTCTGGGATTTGAAACCCAGGATACCCGCCGCCTGCGCCATGGCCTCCACCAGCAGCACGCCGGGAAAGATTGGTTTTTCCGGAAAGTGACCGTTGAAGTAGGACTCGTTGATCGTGAGGTTCTTGTACGCAACGATGGACTCGCCAAGGTTCAGTTCCACCACGCGATCCACCAGGAGAAATGGATAACGGTGAGGCAAATAGGTGCGTATCTCGTCGATATCCATCATCCTGCAAGACTTCCTCTTCTGGTTTATTGCGACGACTTCTCCAATGCAGCAAGCCGCCTCTGTATGGCGTCAAGCTGCCCAAAACGCACCGCGCTGCGCTTCCAGTCCTTGGTGGTCATCATCGGGGTGCCGGAAGAATAGGTACCGGGCTCGGTAATGGACTTGGTCACCATGGTCATGCCGGTCACATGCACATTGTCGCAGATCTCGACATGCCCCACGACGCCCACGCCACCGGCAAGTGTGCAGTTGGCCCCTATGATCGTGCTTCCGGCCAAACCAGTGCAACCTGCTATCGCGGTATTTTTTCCGATGCGGCAGTTATGGGCTACCTGCACCAGGTTATCGATGATAGCGCCGTCTTCTATCACGGTGTGGTCCAGCGCACCGCGATCAATGGTGGTACAGGCGCCTATTTCCACCCGGTCGCCGATGCGCACCCCCCCGAGCTGACAGATTTTCTCCCAGCCGTCAGGTCCCGGTGCGAAACCGAAGCCGTCTGCTCCCAGTACCGCCTGGCTGTGAACCGTGCAATGTTCGCCCAGGTGCACGTCGTGATAGATCACCGCATTGGGAAACACGCGCGTTCCCGCGCCCAGTCGACAACGGTGGCCTACATAAACCCCGGCACCTATCACCACGCCCTCGCCCAGCGTCGCTCCCGCCTCCACCACAGCGTGGGGGCCGATACTGGCTCCGGGGTGAATCTCTGCATCGACGGCGACCACCGCTGCAGCGTGGATGCCTGCTGTTGCCGCAGGCGACCGGTCGAACAGGTGGGAGACCCGCGCAAAGCTGACGTACGGATACTCCGAGATCAGGCAGTCGACCGGACACTGGTCGACGAAGTCGGGATGCAGTATCACCGCGCCCGCGCGCGTCGTGGCGAGCCGGCCCTGGTACTTGCTGTTGGAAAGAAAGGCGAGGTCTTCCGGACCGGCCCCATCGAGAGTAGCCAGTCCGGTAAGGCGCCGTGCCGGGTCACCGGAGAACGCCAGACTCAGCCTGTCTGCCAGTTCTTCCAGTGAGTACACGACGGTGTCACTCCGCGGGCATCTGGTTCAGCTTGTCCGTTACCTTGGAGGTGATACTGTAGCCGGCGTCCGCGTGGATGACCGCCTGCTGCTGCAGGAGCAGGCCGATACCTTCCGCGGTGATCAGCTCGCGCAGCACCTTCTGTACTTTCGGTGACATTTCCTGCAAGAGTCCCTGCCCGGCCTGCTGCTCTGCCTGCTGCAACTTGCCGGTTACGTGCTCCAGGTCCGCCTGCTTGCTGGCGAGCTTCTTGCGCGCAGCGACCTGCTGCTCCTGACTCATGACCGCGGCGTCTTTCTGGAACTTCTTGGCGAGTTCCTCGAACTCTCCCTTGAGCTTCTCAAACTCGGCCTTGTCGGCCTTGTAGTCGCTCTGGCTGCGAACCTCGGAAAGGCGTTTCTGGGCGAGATCAGTCTGCAGGATAGCCTCCTGCAGGTTGACCACGGCAATCTTGCCCTGGGCGAAACCGGTTGATGGCAGCGCCAGTGCAAGGGCTATGAAGGTGATTTTGAGTAGTCTAGACACAGTTTTCTCCAATGGTTGACAAAATTAGAAACCGCGACCGAGGGTGAACTGGAAAGCCTCTTCCTCGTCATCATCGCCGGCATTGAGCGGCTTGGCCAGGCTGAAGGTCATTGGCCCGAAGCCGGTGATCCAGGTCACGCCCACCCCGACCGAGTAGCGGAACTCTCCCGCGTCCACGTCGAAGCAATTGATCTGGCTGCTCGCACACTTGGTGTTGAACACGTTGCCCGCATCGATAAAGAATGCCGAGCGCAGCTTGCTGCGATCCTTGATGAACGGAAGCGGAAACAGGAGTTCGACACCGCCTTCCATCAACACGTTACCGCCGAAGGGGTCCGGCTGGTCATTGGCCGTGTTTGCCACCAGCCGGGTCTCTCCGGTATCCGGATCGGTAACCGCCACGTAACCGAACTGCTGGCCATCGGGGCCGCCCAACTCGATGGGGTTGCCATTCTCGTCGATCTTGGTCACGGGCTGCTGGGCGAGGTAAATCTCTGCAGGTGTACTGCGCGGTCCCAGGGTATTGCTCTCGAAGCCGCGCACAGAACCAAAGCCCCCGGCGAAGAAGTGCTCGTAAAAAGGCAGTTCGGTCGTACTGCCGTAGCCATCGCCGTAACCCAGCTCGGTGCGGAAACGCAGGGTCCAGGCAGTCGCGATCGGGTAGAAAATCTCACCGCGGTAGGTCAGTTTGTAGAACTCGAGATCCGACCCGGGCATGGACACCTCCAGCGCCGCCGACTGTGCCGCGCCGCGGGTGGCCAGGCGACCCCGGTTGAGGGTGCTCTGGCTCCAGCTGGAGGTGATGGTCCAGTTCAGGAAACTGTCACCGTTTTCATCCAGGAACCCGGGCTCCTCCGGGATAATAAGGTAATCCAGCGGCAGCGTACCGTCTTCCCCGAATGGCCGGATGGGAAAGAGCACTTCCGGGGCAGTGTAAAAAATTTCTCCGTTGTCACGCCGCGACAGCGTGCTCTCGTACCAGTCGTCGACGCCCTTTTCCAGTCGCGGGCTGGCCTTGATCTCCTGCACCGCAAAGCGACCGGTGGTTATATCAGTCTGGGAAATGCCGAAACTGAAGCCCAGGCGCTCGGTTTCCTTGATGGGATAACCGAAGTTCAGGGCGGCCCCGAGGGTGTCCGTGGTATAGCTGGCCACGTTGACCTCGGACAGGTCGGTCGAGCGATAGAAGACGTTGAAGCCGCGGCTGACACCATCCTCGGTGAAGTAGGGATTGGTGTAGCTGAAATTGTAGACATCCTGGTAACTGGAGGAGTTGAGGTTGATGCCGACGCGTTTGCCGGTACCCAGGAAGTTGTCCTGCTGCAGGTTGAGACCGATAATCAGGCCGGCGTCCTGGGCATAGCCCAGGCTGGCCCCGATGCTGCCGGAAGACTGCTCCTCCACCTCGAACTCGACGTCGATCAGGTCATCGTGCCCGGGCACCTGTGGGGTTTCGACGGTGGCCCTGCTGAAATAACCCAGGCGCTCCAGCCTGATCCGGGACTGTTCGATGGCCGCCGCCGAGGCAGGTGCACTCTCCATCTGCCGCATCTCGCGACGCAGGACATCGTCCGCCGTCTTCATATTGCCCTTGAAGCTGATCCGGCGCACATAGGTGCGCTTGCCGGGGTCGACGAAGAACTTCATCGCCACCGTGTTGGCTTCCTCGTCCACCTCCGGGATACCCGTAACCTTGGCGAAATTGTAACCCTCATTCCCGAGGCGCCGGGTAAGGTACTCCTCGGTGGAGGTGACCAGCTGCTGGGAGAAAGTCTGGCCCTCGGCGACCAGCAGGAAACGGCTCAGGTCGTCCTCGGGGAGCACGAGATCTCCGGACAGTCCCACGTCACTGACGGTGAACTTTTCGCCCTCGGTAACATTGGCGGTGATGAAAACCTCTTTCTTGTCGGGGGATACCGAGACCTGGGTGGAATCGATGCGGAACTGCAGATAGCCCCTGTCCATGTAGTAGGAGGTCAGCGACTCCAGGTCGCCGGTAAGTTTTTCCCGCGAGTACTTGTCATCGTTGGTGAAAAACGAGAGCCAGCCCGTGGTATGCAGCTCGAACAGATCCGTCAGTTCCTCGTCGTCGAATACCTCATTTCCCACCACGTTGATGTGCTTGATGGCTGCAACGGTTCCCTCGTCCACATCGATATTGACGGTGACCCGATTGCGCGGTTCCGGCAGGACCTCCGTCTCGATGTTGGCATCGTAGCGCCCCTGCTGCACATACTGGCGCTGGAGTTCCATCTGCATGCCCTCGAGGGTCGAGCGCTGGAACACCTGTCCCACGGCCAGGCCAGCTCCCTTGAGCCCATCCAGCAGCGCTTCGGTTTCGATGGCCTTGTTGCCCTCGATATTGATCTCGCTGATGCTCGGCCGCTCCGCCACCATGACCACCAGCACATTACCGTCGCGCCCGATGCGGATATCGTCGAAATTCCCCGTGGCAAAGAGGCTGCGGGCCGCTGCCCGCACGCCGCGTTGGTCAATAACGTCGCCCACCGCCACGGGCAGTGCGGCAAACACACTGCCGGCGGAGATCCTCTGCAGGCCTTCCACCCGGATATCGGAAATGATGAATGTCTCGGCCCGGGACAAGGGTGCCAGGAAGACGGAAAACAGGGCCAGACAAATGCAGATGCGCTTAATCAAAGTTCACTCAATCAACAGGTGAGGCCTGTAAACAGATCATTTTTATCTGTGTTTGTTGTCGCTTCGCTTTCGCTACAGGCGTGCAAAATCGTTATAAAGGGCCAGCATCATGATCCCTATCACCATAAACAGGCCCAGCTGGTAACCCAGGGCCTGTATTTTCTCAGGTACGGGGCGCCCCGCCAAGAGTTCCAGGGTGTAAAACAGGAGATGCCCGCCATCCAGAACCGGGATGGGCAGCAGGTTCAGCACGCCCAGGCTCACACTGAGCAGCGCCAGGAAGCTGATATAGGATTCCAGACCCGACTTCGCGGAAGCGGACGCCACTTTAGCAATGGTGATCGGGCCGCTCAAGTTTTTTGGCGATATAAGTCCCATGATCATTTTTTTGATCGAGTTGAAGGTGAACACGACCAGGTCGCCGGTACGGGTGAAACTGGCGCCGAGGGCCTGCAGCGGGCCGCGGTTGAACTGGCGCACCATCTCCGGGGGCATCTCGGGCAGCGCCACGCTGACGCCGACCCGCCCGAATACCTCGCCGTTGGCGTCCTCAATTCGCTCGGGTACGATTTCCGTCTCCCCGCTGGTGCCGGCTCGACGGTACTCCAGCGCAATCGACTGCCCCGGCCTGGCGCGCACATAATCCACCCAGTCCATCCACAGGGACATGTCGATCCCGTCCGCCCGCAGGATCGTGTCCCCCGGCTGCAGTCCGGCGCTTTCCGCCGGGCTGCCCGGGACCACGGAATCGACCACCGGCGGGACGTCCGGCGTGTACATGGCGATCCCGAGGCCGCCAAACAGGTCGGGCTGTTCCTGGTCAGACAACCAGCGCTGCACCACTGCCTCGGATTCATAAACCACGTCGGAGTCGGGGTACTTCACCGAGAACCGGATGGTGCCGCTGTCGCCGATACGATCCAGCAGCCGAAAGCTCAGGGCCTGCCAGGTGGGGGTGGGTGCACCGTCGACCGCGACGATCTCCTGACCCTCCTCGAGGCCCGCCACCTCGGCGATCGAGCCGGTCTCGACCTCGCCGATAACGGGCGCATAACCACTCTCCCCGGCCAGGAAGAGCCCCCAGTAGGCAACGACCGCCAGGGCCAGATTGGCCAGGGGGCCCGCACTCACCACGGCAATGCGTTGCAGTACGGGCTTGCGGTTGAAGGCCTGTTCCAGCTCGTCGGCAGGCACTTCACCCTCGCGCTCGTCGAGCATGCGCACGTAACCCCCCAGGGGAACAGCCGCCACACTGTACTCCGTGCCCAGCCGGTCCCGCCACGTATAGAGCGGTTTGCCGAAGCCGATCGAAAATCGAAGTACTTTCACCCCGCAGCGCCGGGCGACCCAGAAATGGCCGTATTCGTGGACGGCCACCAGGACCGCCAGGGTGGCAAGGGTAATTGCTATGGTATAGAAGAGATCCATCAGGCCAGATTCACCGTGTTTTTCCGGGCGTCAATTTCCGCAACCAGTTCCGCCGCCAGCTCTCTGGCCCCGGCATCTGCTGATTCGACCACGGAGATAGAGGTGGGTTCAACTATGTCTGCCCGCTCCAGCGTACCCTCTATGACCGCAGGTATGCCGGTAAACGTGAGCTGCCCGGCCAGGAAGGCCGCGACGGCGACCTCGTTGGCCGCGTTGCACACAGCCATCGCAGTACCTCCGCGGGTGGCCGCTTCCCTGGCCAGTCGCAGGCAGGGAAAGCGCGCCTCGTCCGGCGCTTCGAAATCCAGCCGCGCAGTGGCCACCAGGTCCAGGGGGGCGACGCCGGCCGTCAACCGGTCAGGCCATCCCAGGCCATAGGCGATGGGGGTGCGCATGTCCGGGTTCCCCATCTGCGCCAGCACCGAGCCGTCCAGGTACTGGACCATGGAGTGAATGATGCTCTGGGGGTGGACCACGACCTCTATATGGGCGGGGGTCAGGTCGAAAATCCAGCAGGCCTCGATAAATTCGAGCCCCTTGTTCATCAGGCTGGCGGAATCCACGGAGATCTTGCGGCCCATCGACCAATTGGGGTGCGCACAGGCCTGGTCCGGCGTGGCCGCTGCCATCTGCTCCCACGTCCAGGTGCGGAAAGGTCCGCCCGAAGCGGTCAACAGTACCTTGCTCACCCCCTTCAGGGAGGGCGTGGCCCCGGCATCCACCGGCATACACTGAAAGATGGCATTGTGCTCGCTGTCGATGGGCAGCAGCCTGGCCCCGGATTCACGGACCGCCGCCATCAGGAGGTGCCCACCCATCACCAGGGATTCCTTGTTGGCCAGGAGCACGGTTTTGCCGGCCCTGGCCGCAGCCAGGGTAGAGGGCAGCCCGGCGGCACCGACAATGGCGGCCATTACGACACCCGCCTCGGGGGCGGTCGCCACCTGGGACAAACCCTCTTCCCCCTGCAGCACCTGTGTCGGACATTCATCGGGAAGTCGCGCCCGCAGGGACTCGGCCGCCGCCTCGTCCACGAGGACCGCAAACCGTGGCTGGTGGGCGATGCACTGGGCCAGCAGGGTGTCCACTGATGAGTGGGCGGCCAGTGCGTAGGCCCCCAGACGGTCCGGATGCCGGGCAATAACGTCCAGGGTGCTGACACCGATCGATCCGGTGGAGCCCAGTACACTGACCATGCGACGCCCGCGGTTCATCACTACCACCCCGCCAGCAACAGTCCCAGCGCGAACACCGGTGCCGCACCCGAGAGGCTGTCCAGCCGGTCCAGCACGCCGCCATGCCCCGGCAGCAGACTGCCGCTGTCCTTGAAGCCGCTTTCGCGCTTCACCATACTCACGGTGAGGTCTCCGACGACCGAAGCCAGCGCGGTGGTCACGGTCACGGCCATTACCGCCCACAACCCGATGTGGGAAACCCGGTCAGGCAACAGCCACCAGAGCACCACCGCCAGCACCAGGCAGCTGCAGATACCCCCCCAGAATCCCTCCCAGGTCTTCGCCGGGCTGACCACAGGTGCCAGCTTGTGCGAACCCCAGGCCTTTCCCGAGAAATAGGCGCCGACATCCGCCGCCACGACCACGATCACCATGATGACCATCAGCAGGCCGCCCCGTGGGAAGCTGAGCAGAAAAACCGCTGCCACCCACGCCGGTGCGAGGATCAGCAGGCCCATCAGGCTGCGCATCGCGACGCTGCGCCACAGCACCGCACTGGCGGGATACCCCCGTATCCAGAGCAGTGCGAAAGACCACCAGAGGCAGCCCAGGCCCAGCACCGGTTGGACTTTCTCCCGGGGAGCGCCCTCACCCAGCTGGCAATACACATACAGTGCGAACAGGAGCATCAGCACGATAGCGACATACAGCACGCGCACCGCTGTCGCCTGCCAGCCGGCCAGGCGCGACCATTCCCAGGCGCCGCCGCCGATGACGACGCCGAAGAACAATGCCAGCCCGGGCAGCGGCAGGAACACGATGGCGGAGAGGAACAGGCCGGCCATTACCAGGGCGGTGATCACCCGCTGCTTAAGCATCGGCGTCTCCCGCAGAAGCCAGCCCGTCCGGCGTCCGCAAGCCGAAACGTCGCTCGCGGCGGCTGTAGTCGCTCAGTGCCCGGGCGAACTCCAGCTCGCCGAAATCGGGCCACAGCGTATTGGTGAAGTAGAGCTCGCTGTAGGCGAACTGCCACAGCATAAAATTACTGATCCGGGCATCACCACCGGTCCGGATGCACAGGTCCGGGAGAGGCAGGTCACTCGCGGACAGGTTGCGCTCGATCAGGTCCGGGTCGATATCCTCCGGCTGGAGTGCGCCGGCTTCGATCTGCCGGGCCAGGGTCTGCACCGCCTGGGTGATATCCCAGCGGCCACCGTAGTCGACCGCGATCACCAGGGTGGCGGCGCTATTACCCGCGGTGAGGTGCTCTGACTGCTGCATCAGCCGCTGCAGCCCGGCACTGAAACGGCCGCGTTCACCGATAAAGCGCAGCCGCACACCATCCTCATGCAATTGTCGCACTTCACTGCGCAGATAACGGGACAGCAGCGCCAGCAGGGTCCTTACCTCGGGTAGGGGACGGCCCCAGTTCTCGCTGCTGAAGGCAAACAGGGTCAGTACTTCCACCCCCTGCTGACGGCAGGCGCGCAACACCCCCCTCACCGCTTCCACCCCGGCCCGGTGCCCCGCCGGTCCCGGCAGGCCCTTTCCCCGCGCCCAGCGGTTATTGCCGTCCATGATGATGGCGACGTGTCGCGGGATTATGGCATCGGAGCTCCCGCCGGAGCCGGCCGATTCAGGGCTGGTGGACATTACGCCGGCCTAGTGTCCTGTCCCATTGCATCGCATGGTCAGATTTCCATGAGGTCGGCTTCTTTCTCAGCCAACTGCTTCTCGATGCGTGCCACGTAGTTATCGGTCAGTTTCTGCACCTCTTCCTGGCCGCGACGTTCGTCGTCCTCGCCGATCTCCTTCTCCTTGACCATCTCCTTGAGCATGGCCATGGCGTCGCGACGGGCGTTGCGAACCGAGACTCGCGCGGATTCCGCCTCATGCCTCGCCTGCTTTATGAAGCCCTTACGCGTCTCCTCGGTCAGCATGGGCATCGGTATGCGGATCACCTCGCCGGCCGTCGCCGGATTGAGGCCCAGGTCGGATTTCAGGATAGCCCGCTCGATCTCGGGAATCATGGACCTGTCCCAGGCGGTGAGCGACAGGGTCCGGGCGTCCTCCACGTTGATGTTCGCCACCTGGTTCAGGGGGGTATCCGCACCGTAGTACTCCACCCTGAGTCCGTCGAGCAGGCTCGGGTGGGCACGTCCGGTACGGATCTTGTTGAAGTTGTGGCTCAGCGCTTCCAGGCTTTTACCCATGCGCTCTTCGGCCTCGGTCTTGATATCGTTTATCACTTGGTATATTCCTCCCCGGGCAACCTGCTCATGTGATCAGGGTGCCCACGTCTCCACCCCGGACAATATTGAGCAGCGCCCCCTGCTTCTCCATCTCGAACACCCTCACGGGCATGTCATGGTCCCGGCACAGGCAGATAGCAGTGAGATCCATGACCTCCAGTTTCTTGTCCAGCACCTCGTCGTAGGTGAGGCGTTCGTAGCGCACGGCATCGGCAACCTTCATCGGGTCAGCCGAATAAACCCCGTCCACCTTGGTGGCCTTGAGTACGAGTTCGGCCTCGAC
>JAHEEV010000232.1 GCA_024640505.1 Halieaceae bacterium | reverse complement strand
GCCGCAGAAAATCAGAGCGCTTGCGCGCGAACAGGTTCTTCAACAATACCGTGGCAAAGGCCGAGGAACTGCCGTGGCCGGATACATCGGCCATGAAGAAGGTGACAAAGTGATCCCCGACGGTGAAATAGTCGGTAAAGTCGCCGCTGAGGTAGAGCGAGGGAATCACCGTGTGACTGAAGACATAGTCCCCCAATACCAGCGGGGTGGAGGGCAGCATCCGCATCTGGACCTGACGGCCGGCTTGCTGGTCCTGTTCCAGCACTTTAACCGTACCGCGCAATTCGGTGTTGGCAGCCTCCAGTCGTTGTCGCGATTCCCGCAGGTCCCGACGCATCTGGCGTTGACGCACACAGCGCTCAATAGACCGCACCAGCGCTTCCTTGTCCTCCACCGGGCGGAGAAAAAAGTCGCTGGCGCCCAGGCGCAGGGCCGTCATCATGCGGTCGGCTTCGGCTACGTCGCTGAACATGATAGCCGGCACCTGCACGTCCATTTCCCGCAGTGTCCGGCGCGCCTCTTCCCAGGAAACGCCCTTGAGATCAAGTTCACACAGGATGACGTCCAGGTCGCTGCCGGCACCCAGGGAATATTCGGCATTATTGACGTCCGTGATAACTTCCGTATGGAAACCGGCTGACGAGACCAGATCGGCCAACTGTTCTGCACGTGCCGGATCGTCGTCGATTACGAGCACATTTCCATTCGAGGTCATGGGCGGGGAATTAGAAGGGATATGGGGGGGACACTACGCCCATCATGGGGCACAGGCAACAGGGGGGCTCAAGCTTTGGGCAGGATTTCACAATTTTGTGGAACATTCTGGTGCATTTCCCTGATGGGGGGAGCCGGGACTCAGAAGTCTTCCCACTCGCCCTCCTCACGGAAATCTGAAAAATCGTCCTGCACCACGCCGTCGTTGACAAAGGTCTCCCGCTGCTGGAGGTAGGCGTCGCGGATAAAGATATACCGGTCGCCGCTCATCAGGTCTTCCGTCTTCAGCAGGCGCGCGCGGCCATCCACGAGTTCCAGGCCCCAAAGGGAGTTCCTGAGTCTCACGTTGTCGATGTATGTAGGAATCGACGTATAGGTGTCGAAAATCGTACCGGCGCCACTGCGCATGGTCCGCGGGCCGAAGAACGGCACCATGAGGTAGGGGCCTGAATCGACGCCCCAGATCGCCAGGGTATGGCCGAAATCCGTCCGATAGGGCCTGATCCCCATCTGCGTGGCCACGTCGAAGACGCCGAGCAATCCCACCGTGGAATTGACCAGGAAACGCCCACTGCTCTGGGCAGCACCCTCCCAGCGCCACTGGAGCACACCGTTGATCGCCGAGTTGAAGTCATACATATTGGCAAACAGGTTCCCTACACCGCGCTGAACCGGATCTGGCGTGATCCAGTCATATCCCTTCGCCAGCGGGCGAATCATGAAGCGATCCAGCACGTCGTTGACCGCGAACATACCGCGGTTGAACGACTCAAACGGGTCGGGGTTCTTTGGTTGTTCCTGGGCGAAGACTGCCGCGGGGAGCACCAGCACCAGCACCAGGATGTAACGCGACAGTTTCATGGGTTGAATTGATCCGGGTTCGAACCTGAGATGTTACGCCGGGGGTGGCAACGGGGCAACCGTTCCCTGACAGTACCCACTCTACGCGGCAGGCACCAGAATGGATTGCTCCACCAGTTTTTCCACCTGTCCCGCACCGAATTCGAGCACGGTCTGCTCTGCCAGGCCGAGCTCCCCTGCCAGCTGGCTCAGAAGCATTCCCACGGTGGCCCCCCCGTTGTCGCGAAACAGCTCCAGCAGACGCGCTGTGGCGGCATTGAGTTCCATGAAGCGCACCGAATCACTCCGGTCACGGTAGACAACCAGGTAGCAGGTATCAGCCGGCTCGGCTGGGCGAAACCCGGGGCCGATCCGGTGGACAGGAAAATGGTAGCCCAGCGACCAGGCAAGGGGTGACAGGGACAGCACCGCGGAGCTTACATCCCCGAGGGGTTCCGCCTGCTCGGGAAGCGTATCGGTGGCAACATCCAGGGCCAGTTCCACCCATTCGTAGTGAGCCAGCTCCGCCATGAACGGCGGATCACAGTCCCGCGGTTGGAACTCCTCCATCAGGAACTGCAGAAACTCCTGGCTGATCTCGAGAAAAAAGGGCGACTGACAGCGATGACCCTCGATAAAGGCGCGAACCAGGGTGTGCCAGTCACGATCGTCGTACAGGCTGCGCAGCACGGGAAAGCCGTTGCTGATGAACCCCTCGATATTACGGTAGACCAGATCCTGGTAAATTTTAAGGCGCCTGGGCTCCACGCCCCCGGGCCCCGGAACATGCTCGGGATTGCGCAGGTGCCTGGCCATCGCGCGCTGGGAGTCCCGCAATGTGCCGCCGCTCATCTGCCTGCCGCCGCCGTGATATCCCGGGCGGTACAGCCGGTCTGTAGTGCCCGTATCTGCGCCACCTCCTGCAACAATTCGGACAGGGGGGGCAGGTTGAAATCCCGCTCCAGCAGGGTCGGCAACGGACCCACCCGGCGGTACGCCTCTGCCAGCAGTGACCATACCGGGTCGATGACATCGGCACCGTGGGTATCGACCTTCAGGTCCTCTGCCTCGTCAAAATGCCCCGCCACGTGAATGTAGCGAACGCGATCCAGGGGCAGTGAATCGAGAAACGCCAGGGGATCGTAGCCGTGATTGATGCTGTTGACGTAGATATTGTTGACGTCCAGCAGCAGGTCACAGCCGCTCTCCTCCAGTACCGCAGCAATAAATTCTGACTCGCTCAGCTCCCGGTGGGGCTGGGCATAGTAGGAGGCGTTCTCCAGGGCGATGGGTTCACCCATGATCTCCTGCACCTGCGCAACCCGTCCCGCAACGTAGTGGACAGCCTCTTCCGTGAAGGGAATCGGCAGGAGGTCGTAGAGATGCCCGTCTGCCGCGCAATACGTCAGGTGATCGCTGTAGAGCGGGGCGTTGATTTCGGCCTTGAGCGAACGCACTGCCCTCACCAACTCGACGTCGATAGGATCCGGACCCCCTATGTCCAGGGAGAGACCGTGCAGGACGACTGGGTACCGATCGGCCAGTGCCCGGAACTGCTTGCCGAAACGACCCCCCACACCAATCCAGTTCTCGGGTGCCACTTCCAGGAAATCTACGGCATCCTGGTTCATGGACTGCAGCGAACCCAGCAGGGCCCGCCGCAATCCGAGCCCTGCGCCCCGCAAGTCCACGGGGCTTTCAGGCATCAGTCGCCGCACTTACCTTCGCCGCATTTGCCTTCACCTTCCGCTTTGGCACCACCGCAGTTACCTTCACCTTCGGCCTTGGCACCACCGCAGTTACCTTCACCCTCGGCCTTGGCGCCACCGCAGTTGCCTTCACCCTCGGCCTTGGCACCGCCGCAGTTGCCTTCACCCTCGGCTTTCTCGCCACCACAATTACCTTCGCCGCACTTGCCTTCCGTATGCTTGTCGAAATTGGCCAGGTCGTAGCCGCCACTCAGCTGCTGCGCCGAGAAGGGGTTGACCTCGGCAGATGCCATCGGTGCGATGGAGCTGGCCATGAATGCTGCGCCGAGAGCGAC
>JAHEEV010000098.1 GCA_024640505.1 Halieaceae bacterium | reverse complement strand
CTGTACCAGCACCCAGGGAGGCGCAACCACGGCCCACAATTCCTGGTTGGTCTGGTACCAGGCAAGCGCCTGCTCGTCGCTGACGGGAGACACCACCCCCTGGGCGATCCACCGCTCAAATTGCGCGGCATTGTCCAGGCCCAGCTGCACCGCCACCTCGACCAGGTCCTGCCCGCCAGCTACCGTGACCACGCTGCCGTGGGCGTAATATGTCTGCAGGTCATGCCAGCGAATGCGGGCGGTCTGGCTGTGGAACTCCTGACGCAGTAACTTCTCCCGGTCGCTGGCAGGGTCAGCCATAGCGGGTGTCCGCCACGAACGGGTTGGTGCGGCGTTCTTCGCCGAAGGTCGAGGTGGGGCCATGGCCCGGAATGAACGTGATGTCATCCCCCAGGGGGAACAGCTTCTCCCGAATACTCGCGATGAGTTCATCGTGGTTGCCCTTGGGAAAATCGGTGCGACCGATCGACCCCTGAAACAATACGTCCCCCACCCAGGCTACCTTCTGCGGCTGATAGAAAAAGACGACGTGTCCGGGAGTATGCCCGGGACAGTGAAATACCTGTAACTCCAGCTCCCCCACGCTTACCGTGTCGCCCTCCTCCAGCCAGCGGTCCGGCTCGAAGGGTTCGGTATGAGGGAAGCCTGACATCTGGCACCACTCCGGCAGTTTTTCCAGCCAGAAGGCGTCTCCACGATGGGGCCCCTCGATGGGAATCTCAAATTGCTGTCGCAGGACATCAGCGGCAGCGCAGTGATCCATGTGAGCGTGGGTCAGGATCACCTTCTCGAGACGGGCTCCCATCTGCTCCACGGCACCCAGGATGCGATCCACGTCCCCCCCGGGATCGACCACGGCCGCAAGGCCGGAGTCCATACATTTTATGACAGAACAGTTCTGCTGATAGGGCGTGACCGGCACGATAGTACATTGAATGGGCATATGGCTTGCTGATTCCTTGGTTGCGGTTCCATCAGGCAGTAGGGACTACCTGCTCCTCCCTGGGGCCGTCCTGCCCGGCTACTGGATCGAGAAAAACCGCCTCGTCGATCTGGTTTTCGGTCTTGCCGATAATCACGCTGACAGTGGCATCCCCGGTGACATTCACGGCGGTGCGCACCATGTCGAGCAAACGGTCCACGCCGATGATCAGGGCGATGCCCTCCACCGGCAGGCCGGCCTGCTCCAGCACCATGGCCAGTGTGATCAGCCCGACACCGGGCACGGCGGCAGTACCGATGGAGGCCAGGGTCGCGGTGAGAATCACCGTGAGGAATGCCGCGGCGGACAGGTCGACCCCATAGACCTGGGCAATGAACACGGTTGCAACACCCTGCATGATTGCCGTTCCATCCATATTGATGGTGGCTCCGAGCGGGATCGTAAAGCCGGCTACCGAGTTATGCACGCCCATGCGCCGCTCCACTGTGCGCAGGGTTATCGGCAGGGTCGCCCCGGAGGATGCGGTACTGAAGGCAAAGGCCCAGACCGGACGCATTTTCTGCAGCAACATACGGGGCGACAGCCCGCTGAATATTCGCAGCAGCAGGCTGTAGACCACCAATGCATGAAAGATGAGCACCGCCAGCACGGTAAAGAAGTAGGACGCCAGGTCGACGATCGCGCTGATCCCCATGTCGGAGAACAGGCGTGCCAGCAGGGCAAATACCCCGTAGGGCGCCAGGGCCATGAGAATCTCCACCATTTTCATGACCACGGCTTCCATATCGCGGAAAAAACTGGCTATGCGGCGGCCCTGCTCCCCGGCATGGGAGATCGCGTAGCCAAACAGAAGGGCAAACACGATGATCTGCAGCATTTTGCCATCCGCCATGGCCCTGAACGGGTTGGAAGGAAAAATATCGACCAGCACATCGGCCAACGGGGGCGGAGTAGTGGCGCGATAGCTCGCCTCCCCCACCAGCTCGACCTGATTGCCGGGACCGACAAGCACTGCGAAAAACAGCGCCAGGGAAACCGCTATCGCGGTCGTGGCCAGGTAAAACGCCAGCGTCTTCACAGCGATCGGGCCCATACGGGCACTGTCGCCCAGGGAGCTGGAGCCGCAGATGAGAGACACCAGCACCAGCGGCACTACGAGCAACTTCAGCGAAGCGATGAAGATGCGCCCCACCACATCGAACAGCCCGTCGATCAGGAAGTCCGTGATAAAGAGCCGCAGACCCTCGGACACGGCAGCGCTATGCAGCAACAGGTTGAGCAGTGAGCCGGTCAGGACACCCACCACCATGGCCAGCAGTATGCGGTTGGTCAGACTCATTCGGGGCAGGCGCCCCGCAGATAGCCGGCGACTGCGTCGTCCGCGCATGCGTTGCAGGGCGACGAATAAGTCTCGCGGCCGCCAGTGACCAGATCAGCGCAGACCGGGTCATACTCCATGGTGCAGACCTGGGGTCTCTCCACGCTGCACTGGACGGTCAGCGGCGGTGTTTCAGGCCTGGTTGCGCAGGCAGACAGGGACAGGGCCAGGACGAAGGCCACGACAAATCGCATTCCGATTTTCTCCACTACAATGCGGGCTGGTTGGCGAGAGCGAAGCCTAACATTATGGTCGGCGCAGCGCATCCCGGGGCAAGCAGGGTATAGGGGCGTCAACGGGTACCGAGTTGCAGCACGTCACGCGCCACCGCGATCGATTTCGCGTAGCTCTCCACGGCCACAAATTCGTTGGTGCCATGCACCGACTGTGCCTGGTCGGTCGCGATCATCATGCCGCGGAAGCGGTACTGGTTATTGGCCAGGTCGATGTAGTGCCGGGTATCGGTAGTCGCCATCAACAGGGAGGGTGCCACGACCGCATCCGGATAACTCTGCTTCACAGCCTGCTCGATCGCGATGAATCCGGGACCACGGTGGTCCGATACCGGCGGGATATTCTGCCACTGTTCGTAGCTGATCTCGACCAGCGGATCATCCACGATGTCCCGCACGTAGTCCACGACGATCTCCGGCGTATCGCCGGGCAGCAGGCGAAAATTGACCCTGGCCTCCGCCCGCTGGGGAACGACGTTCTCCTTCACCCCGGCGTTGAACATGGTCAGGGCCGTCGTGGTGCGGACAAAAGGTATGGTGAGCCGGTCATCGGCCAGCATGTTGGCCACCAGCGAACCCGTCAACCACAGGTTTTCCAGCACGAACCGCCGGGGCTGGTCTGTATGGGGAGCCACAGCCTCGAACATGGCCTGAACCGGACCCACCAGCCTGGGGGGAAAGGGATTCGCCTCGATCCGCGCCAGGGCGTTGGATAGACGCCCGATGGTGCTGATCTTTGGCGGATTGGACGAGTGACCGCCATCCCCGGTAGCCACCAGCGTCAAGGTGAGATAACCCTTCTCGGCAACGTTGATCAGCGCAATGGGCTTGCCCGGCAGCAGGGGGCTGTCGCTCATCAGGAAGCCACCCTCATCCACCATCCAGGCAAAGGAAAGGCCCAGCGCCTGCATGCGACGGGCCATCATCTTCGCGCCCTCCGTGCCCCCGATCTCTTCATCGTGGCCCAGTGCGAACACCACGGCGCGTCGCGGCTGGTAGCCCTCCGCCAGCAGCTGCTCTGCCGCTTCCAGCAGGCTCATCACACCCAACTTATCATCCAGCGTGCCGCGGCCATGGATACGCCCCTGTGCAATCACACCCCCAAAAGGCGGGTGCAGCCAGTCTCCTTCGGTTCCGGGCTCAATGGGCACCACATCGAAATGCGCGGTAAACAGCACGGGCTCCAGAGACGGATCAGATCCGGGCCACCGGATCAGGAGGCTGTAGTCATTGACGGTCTCGACCGCCAATTCCCCGAACACGCGTGGATAGGAAGCGCGCAGAAAGTCATGAAACCGCCGGAACTCACCATAATCGATCAGACTGCGATCCTGATGGCTGACCGTACGAATCTGCACGGCCTGCGCGAGGCGTTCCGCAGCGGGATCGGTTGCGGCTTGACCTGTGAGCGACACCACAAGAAAGAAGAGGGGGAGCAGGTGGCGAGGCATGCTGGGTCTCCGGTAGGAAATCGGGTCAATCGTCCGCCAGTTGCCTGGGGAACAGGCTGAACTCGAGCGTGGCGCAACCATGCCCCAGTTCCCGCCAGTGGTCAATGCGCAACGTCAGCTCTGCGTAGCCGGCCGTAGGCAGGTTGTCCAGGCAGTGTGCGCCACAGAGCGCGTTCACCAGATCTGTCAGCGCCGGATTGTGGCCGATCAGGAACAGCGCGTCCCGCGAGTCGTCCTGCGCGGCGATCCAGTCGCACAGGTCCCGCTCCGAAAAGCTGTAGAGATCTTCCTCGGTTTCGTGCGGAATGATCCCCAGCGCCGGCCAGCCATCGCACAGCCCCTCCAACGTCAACTGTGCGCGACGCGCGGGGCTCACGGCAATCTCCATGGGTTGCAACCGCCCCGCCAGGGCCTCACCCATACGCGGCGCATCCCGCTGGCCACGCCTGTTCAGCGGGCGCTCACGGTCGGAAAGCCCCGGCTGGTCCCACGCAGACTTCGCATGCCGCAGCAGATGCAGGGTTTTCATCTCACCAACCTGTAGCCTGTTTTCAAATTGATTGTAGATGAAAAACGCAAAAACAGTTGGAGAGACGAGCGGATCCGATAGCATAGAGCTGGCCCTGGTACGACCATTTCCTCACTGACCATCAGGCCGCTGCTAAAGCCTGCCCTTATCGGAAGGGGATTTCTGCGAGGACTGTTCGAGTCCCGAAAATTGCGCAGCAATTTTGGTCGAGTTCCGCAGCAGCCTTCCGATAAGGGCAGGCTTGCGGCCGTCAGGGAGGAAATGGTCGTACCAGGGTCAGCTCGCCCCGAACCCGCTATCCCATAACTAGCAGCTCACTTTTTGATCAGCCAACGCAAATATGGTTCGGTTTCTTGCGTTTGGATTTCATCCTCGCTAGAGTCAGGGGCGTTGTAAGTGGTAGCTGTACCGGGTCGATTACTTACCCAGGTGGTTGGTAGTACGGGCAAGTGACCTCCATGTAGTCCCACAGGGAAGTATGGAGTTCGAATGCTGAGAGCTATAACAGTAGCGCCATATTGCAGACAGATCGCAGCCCGCGATTTGCCTGGGACCCCTTTGTATCTATTATTTACCCGCCGCGATCATCTGTGGAGACCCGCGATTTGAGTGGCGCCGACACAGCCCTGTGGCCCTTCGTCGTGTACTTCGTTGCGGTGCTGCTGCTGGTGGCCACCATGCTGGGCCTGTCCTGGGTACTGGGCGAGAGACGGGCCAACAAGGCCACCAATATGCCCTTCGAGTCGGGCGTGCTGTCCGTGGGCTCCCCCCAGATCCACCTCTCCGTTGAATTTTACCTGGTGGCCATTTTCTTCGTCATCTTCGATCTGGAAACCGTATTTATTTTTGCCTGGGCCGTGGCCTTTTTCGAGCTGGGCTGGGAAGGGTTTGTGGCCGTCGGTATTTTTATCGCCATCCTCGGGGTGGCCCTGGTTTACGAATTAAGTACCGGCGCCCTCGACTGGGGGATCAAGTCGCGCGCTGGCAAACCGGACAGTCATCCACACCCCGAGGAGGCGCACTGATGGAATGGCACCTGAGCAGGCCGGAGGATGTGATCGCCGCATCGCCGGGCGGCAGTGGTGACACCGTGGAAGACCAGGTCAGGCGCAATGTCTTCTTCGCCCGACTGGAAGACCTCATCGCCTGGGGCCGGGCGCACTCCCTGTGGCCTTTCAATTTCGGCCTCTCCTGCTGCTACGTGGAGATGGCAACTTCGTTTACCAGCCGCCACGATATTGCCCGCTTTGGCTCCGAGGTGATCCGCGCCACACCCAGGCAGGCTGACCTGATGGTTATTTCCGGCACGGTGTTCCGCAAGATGGCACCGGTGGTGCAGCACCTTTATGACCAGCTGCTGGAACCGCGCTGGATCATCTCCATGGGCTCCTGCGCCAATTCGGGCGGCATGTACGATATCTACAGCGTCGTGCAAGGCGTGGACAAGTTTATTCCCGTAGACGTCTACGTGCCGGGCTGTCCACCGCGGCCGGAGGCCCTGATGCAGGGGCTGATGATGCTGCAGGACGCCATTGAACAACAACGTCGACCCCTCAGCTGGGTGGCGGGCGACCAGCGGATCGTCAAGCCGGAAATGCCTTCCCGGCGCGATCTGCTGCAGCAGGAGCGCAACCAGGCCAGGGAATTGAGAGGCCCCACCGAGGTATAGCGAAAAAGCAACCGGACACTAGATAACAACCAAGGTCAGGCCCGGCCCACGCGAGGTCAGCCCTGACCACCCGGAGAGAGCATGCTGCAGGCAGAGGTGACAGGCGGCAACACCACCGTGGACGATTTGTTCGCCCGCTTCGGTGCCGATCTGTTCGATCTGCAGTCCACGCCAGACCATACCCCGACCCTGTGGCTGGACCGGGAGCACCTGATAGCAGTCCTGGGCCACCTCAAGCGCCGCTTCCCCATGCTGCTGGACCTGTTCGGCATCGACGAGCGCCTGCGTGAACACAAGCCCGCGGCAGCCGTCGACTTCACCGTTGTCTATCACCTGTTGAACCTGGATGAGCGGGAGGAGATCCGTCTCAAGGTTTCGGTCAGCGCCGACGACGCTTCCGTGCCCAGCGCCATAACCGTGTGGCCCAACGCCAACTGGTACGAGCGTGAGACCTGGGACATGTTCGGGATCGAATTCAGCGGCCACCCCAACCTGCGCCGAATCCTGCTACCCCCCACCTGGGAGGGTCATGCCCTGCGCAAGGATCATCCGGCCCGGGCCACCGAGATGGAGCCTTTCAGCCTGGACGAGGAGAAACAGGCACGGGAACAGGACGCCCTGCTGTTCCGACCGGAGGAATGGGGTATGGCACGGGCAACCGAGGACACCGAGTTCATGTTCCTCAACCTGGGACCCAACCACCCCTCGGTACACGGCGTATTCCGCATCGCCCTGCAACTGGATGGCGAGGTGATCGTCGACGCGGTACCGGATATCGGCTATCACCACCGGGGCGCGGAGAAGATGGGCGAGCGCCAGACCTGGCACTCTTTCATCCCGTATACCGATCGCATCGATTACCTCGGCGGGGTGATGAACAATCTGGCCTATGTGATGGCCATAGAACAGCTGGCCGGAATCAACGTGCCGGACCGGGCGAAGGTGATCCGCATCATGCTGGCAGAGCTGTTTCGCATCTCCAGCCACCTGGTCTTCTACGGCACCTTTGCCCAGGACGTGGGCCAGATGTCCCCCGTGTTCTACATGTTCGCCGATCGGGAGCGCCTGTTCGGCATCGTCGAAGCGATCACCGGCGGCCGCATGCACCCGGCCTGGTTCCGCATCGGCGGGGTGGCCCAGGACCTGCCGCAGGGTTGGGACAGGATGGTCCGCGACTTCGTCGATGCCATGCCGGCACGACTGGATCACTACCAGAAGATGGCCATGGATAACTCGATCCTGAAACAGCGTACCGTGGATATCGGCACTTACACCGCGCAGGAGGCCCTGGACTGGGGCATCACCGGACCCAGCCTGCGGGCCACCGGTATGGATTTCGACCTGCGGCGGGACCGCCCCTACGGCGGCTACGACCAGTTTGACTTCGAGGTTCCCGTGGGCAGCAAGGGAGACTGCTACGACCGCGCGGTGGTCAGGGTAGAGGAGATTCGCCAGAGCCTGCGCATCATCCGCCAGTGCCTGGACAACATGCCGGAGGGGCCCTACAAGAGCGAGCACCGTTTGACCACGCCGCCCCCCAAGGAACGGACCCTGCAGGACATCGAGACCCTGATACACCACTTCCTCAACGTCAGTTGGGGTCCGGTGATCCCCGCGGGAGAGGTCTCCTTCCCCATCGAGGCGACCAAGGGCATCAACAACTACCACCTGGTCAGTGACGGCGGCACCACATCCTACCGCACCCGCATCCGCACGCCTTCCTTTGCCGCCCTGCAGCAGATCCCCCTGATCAGCCGCGGACTGATGATCCCGGATCTGATCGCGATCATCGCTTCCATCGACTTCGTCATGGCGGATGTCGACCGATGAGCGGACAGATGGAAACCACACTGATCCCGGTACTCAGCCCGGAGGAGATCGCCGAGATCGACGCGGAAATCTCCCACGTGCCCTACCGCTCGGCGGTGGCCATCGATGCCCTCAAGATCGTGCAGGCGCACCGCGGCTGGGTTTCGGACGAAAGTCTCAGGGCCATCGCCCGGCACCTGGAGATGTCGGCGGAGGAGCTGGAGGGGGTGGCCACCTTCTACAACCTCATCTTCCGCCGGCCGGTCGGTGACAACGTGATATTGCTGTGCAACAGCATCAGCTGCTGGATCAAGGGCTGTGAAAACCTGCAGGCGAAGATCACGGAACAGCTTGGGATCAACCTGGGTGAGACCACCCCCGACAACCAGTTCACATTGCTGCCCGTCACCTGCCTCGGCGCGTGCGACAAGGCGCCTGTGATGATGGTGGGGGACGCGCTGCACGAAAACGTCGATGCAGAGACACTGACCAAACTGTTCCGGGAGGGGGGTGAATGAGCCTCGAACGCCCCCTGACCCGCAATGTCCGGCCGGACCGCTCGCCCACCGACCTGGCGGCCTATGAAGCCAACGGCGGCTACCAGGGCCTGCGCGCCGCCGTGGGCAGGCTGTCCCCGGCGGACTGCCTGCAGGTTCTCAAGGACTCCAACCTGCGCGGTCGCGGTGGTGCGGGCTTTCCCACGGGCATGAAGTGGAGCTTCGTGCCCATGGGCGAGAACCCGGTCGACGCATCGGGCCGACCCGCCCACAAGTACCTTATCTGCAACGCAGACGAGATGGAGCCCGGCACCTTCAAGGACCGACTGCTGCTGGAGTGCGACCCGCACCAGCTCATCGAAGGCATGATCTGTGCCGCCTATACCATCCAGGCAGACATCGCCTACATCTTCATCCGGGCGGAATACCACAAGGCCGCCGCCCTGCTGCGGGAGGCCATCGCGGCCTGTGAAGAGAAGGGCTACCTGGGCAGAAACATCCTGGGTTCGGATTACAGCCTGACAATGCACGTGCATTCCAGCGCGGGGCGTTACATCTGCGGCGAAGAGACGGCCCTGATCTCCTCCCTGGAGGGCAAGCGGGCCAACCCCCGGGCCAAGCCGCCCTTTCCGCAAGTGAGCGGCCTGTGGGGACGGCCCACCATCGTGAACAACGTGGAGACCCTCTGCAACGTGCACCACATCATCGAGCGGGGCGCAGAGTGGTTCCAGTCCCTCGGGCTGACAGCAGACGCCGGCACCAAGTTGTACGGGGTCAGCGGGCGCGTGAAAAATCCCGGCTGCTGGGAGCTCCCCATGGGCACACCCGTGCGGGAGATCATCGAGGACTACGCCGGCGGCATGGAAGACGGCTACCGGCTGCGCGGCTTCCTCCCCGGGGGCGGCTCCACCGATTTCCTGGTAGAGGAACACCTCGATCTCGCCATGGATTACGACACTATCGGCAAGGCCGGCAGCCGCATGGGCACGGGGACCATGATTATCCTGGATGACCGGACCTGTCCCGTGGGTTTCGTCAAAAACCTCACCGAATTCTTTGCCCGGGAATCCTGCGGCTTCTGCACGCCCTGTCGCGACGGACTGCCCTGGTCAGCGCAGGTGCTGGACGACATCGAGAACGGTCGGGGCATCCCCGAGGACCTGGACACCCTCCAGCGCCAGGTCGAATTCATCGGCGCTATCGGCAATACCCACTGCGCCCTGGCGCCGGGGGCCATGGAGCCGATCCAGAGCGCGCTCAGGTATTTTCGCGCAGACTTCGAACGACACATCGACGGCGCCGGCTGCCCCTATTGCGACGGAGGGCAACACTGATGCCCTCCATTCGTATCGACGGCGTAACCTACGAGGTCGAGGCCGGCAGGAACCTGCTGGAAACCTGCCTCTCCCTGGGCCTGGACCTGCCCTATTTCTGCTGGCACCCGGCCATGGGGTCGATCGGCGCCTGCCGCCAGTGCGCGGTGGTCCAGTATCTGGACGAAGAGTCCGAACAGGCTGAACGCGGCCGGATCGTCATGGGCTGCATGACCCCGGTCACCGACGGGGCCATCTTCTCCCTGTCCGGGGACAAGGCCCGGCACTTCCGCGAAGCCATCGTCGAGTCCCTGATGCTCAACCACCCCCACGACTGCCCGGTCTGCGCCGAGGGCGGCGAGTGTCACCTGCAGGACATGACCGTGATGGTGGGCCACCGGGATCGCCACTACCGGGGTCGCAAGAACACCCATCGGAACCAGTACCTGGGCCCCCTCATCCACCACGAGATGAACCGTTGCATCACCTGTTACCGCTGCACCCGCTATTACCGGGACTATGCCGGCGGCACGGACCTGGCGGCCCTGGCCTCCCACGATCACGTCTACTTCGGGCGACACGCGGAGGGGGTACTGCAGAGCGAATTTGCCGGCAACCTGGTGGAAGTCTGTCCCACCGGCGTTTTTACCGACAAGACCCTCGTGGAGGACTACACACGAAAATGGGACCTGCAGTCGGCACCCTCTGTGTGTACCGGATGCGCGGTGGGCTGCAATACCCTGCCCGGCGAACGCTACGGGCGCCTGAAGCGGGTACACAACCGCTTCAACGCTGATGTTAACGGTTATTTCCTGTGCGACCGGGGCCGCTTCGGCGCCGGTTTCGTCAACAGTGACAAACGTCTGCTATACCCGGGCCTGCGCCTCGCGGATGGCCGCTACGACGCCCTGCATCACCACGGTGCGCTACAACACATGCAGCAGATGTGCCGGACGGGCAAGGTGGCAGGCATCGGCTCTCCACGAGCCTCGGTGGAGGCCAATTTCCTGCTGCAAACACTGGTGGGGGCGAACAATTTCGCGCCGGGGTTTTCCGAGCAGGAGCAGCCGCTGGTAGATCTGGCCCTCGCTCTGCAACAGGACAGCCGCGCCGTAATTCCCGATATTCGCAGCATCGAATCGGCGGATGCGGTCCTGATACTGGGAGAGGATGTCACCAATACTGCTCCGCGCATCGCGCTGGCATTGCGCCAGAGCGTGCGCAACAAGGCCTATGAGATGGCAGCGCACCTGGGGCTGGAGACCTGGCAGGACGCGGCGATCCGCAACCTGGCCCAGGATCAGCGGAGTCCCCTTTACATTGCCGCAGTCGCCGACACGCGACTCGCAGATGTGGCGACCCGCAACCTGAGCCTGGCGCCGGGTGGCGTGGCCGCACTGGGCGCCGCGGTGGCGGCGCTGATCTCCGGAGAGGAACCGGAGGATCTGCCCCCACACCTGCGCGAGCAAGCCGGGCAGATTGCCGCCGCCCTGAGCGCGGCCCGCCGCCCCCTGCTCATCTCGGGCACCGGCACCGGCAGCGCGGCGGCGATGCAATCTGCAGCGGCTGTTACAGAAGCGTTGTGTGCCGCTGGCAGTCAGGCCATGCTCTGCCTGGTCGTTCCGGAGGCCAACAGCCTGGGGCAGGCGATGCTGACCGGGCCGGATGCGCCGGGGCTGGCAACCCTGCGGGAACGCGCTGAATCCGGCGAACTGGATACCCTGGTGGTGCTGGAAAACGATCTGTACCGCCGCGGCAGCGCGGACAGTATCGACCGCCTGCTGCAGGCCTTCTCCAACGTTATCGTACTGGACGGCATGGACAACGCCACCACCTCCAGCGCCAGCCTGGTCCTGGCCGCGGCCAGCTTCGCCGAGACGGACGGCACCCTGGTGAGCCTGGAGGGCCGCGCCCAGCGCCACTATCCGGTATTCCTGCCACCGCAGGAGCGACACCCGTCCTGGGTATGGTTACTGGCCTGCATGAAGGAACTGGAACGGCCCGAGGTACGGAGCCTGCATCACTTTGACGATATCACCCGCAGCTGCGGCGCACGGATCCCCGCGCTGGCGGGGATTACCGCCGCTTCGCCCGACTACCACTACCGCAACGTGGGGGTGAAGATTCCGCGCCAGCCGCCCCGGTACAGCGGGCGGACCGCCATGCGCGCAGACAGATCGGTGCACGAGCGAATGCAGCCATCCGATGAGGAATCGCCCCTGGCCTTCACCATGGAAGGCCTCAACCGGTCAGTGCCCGGCGCCCTGTTGCCCTGGGTATGGGCGCCAGGCTGGAATTCGAACCAGTCGCTGCACAAATTCCAGTCGGAAGTGGGCGGACCGCTGCAGGGCGGCACCGCCGGAGTGCGGCTGCTGCAGCCCGGCAACCCCGTGTCGGCGGCCGGGCTGTCGGTCGACACCGTGACCGCCCCGGCGGAACCGGGCCACTGGCTACTGGTGCCACGACAGCATATTTTTGGCAGCGACGAACTCAGTGCCCTCAGCCCAGCCATCGCCGAACTGGCCGAGCCGGGCTATATCGCGCTGCGCAGCGCCGATGCGGCCGCCCTGGGGGTCTCCCCCGGCGACGGTGTGGTGGCCGGTAATGCTCTGGCCACCCTGGCAGTGCGCGTGGATGACAGCCTGGCCGAAGGGTGCGCGGCCTATCCTGCAGGCCTGGCAGGGACGGAGAACCTGCATCCCCTGGACCGCGTCGAACTGCGCCGGGCCGAGAACTGGCAGCGCCCCCCCGAAGTGATCGGCAGTGACGGTGGCGCCCGGCTGAGGGGCGCCCGGCCGAGGGGTGCCCGGCCGAGGGGCGCCCGGCCTGGAGGTGGCGATGTCTGAGCCCGCCACTATCGTTTTCGGTCTGGCCATCATCGTCGCTGCCGTAGGCGGGGCGGCTTTCCTGACCTGGTTCGAACGCCGTCTCCTGGGAATCTGGCAGGATCGCTACGGCCCCAACCGACTGGGGCCCT
>JAHEEV010000097.1 GCA_024640505.1 Halieaceae bacterium | reverse complement strand
GGTGAAGGTGATCGCCAACACCTGTTCCGGCCGCTCCACACGGCCCAACAGCCGCAGGAACCGCTGGATGAGCAGTTCCGTCTTGCCGGAACCTGCCGGTGCCGTTACGCAGAAACTGCGGCGCGGATCGAGTGCTTCAGCCCGCTCGGCTGCATCGGCGATAATCACTGGCCCGCCTCCCCCGGAACTGTCACCCGGCAAACGGCCTGCAGGCCGCAGTAATCGCAGGCGCGAGGCAGGGGATCGACGGCGGCATCTCCCGCGAGGAAGCGCAGGGCCAGCTGGTCGAGGCTGGTGCGCCACTCTGCCTGCAGGGCCTCCCAGCTGTCGGCCGATGAGTAGCGTTTGACGGCCGCGGCGAGGTCCTGCCGCACGCCACTGACCCCCTCCACATCGCCCAGGCCGAGGAAACGGCACTCCCGGGCGCGGACCTGGGCATAGGCCACCCCGGCGACATCCTCACCGAGGATGCCGTACAGGGGCAGCTGAGGTCGGGCAGGACGTTCGCCCAGCCAGTCGCCAATGCTGTTCCTGCCGGACTTGTAATCGATAATGAGGCGTCCGCCCCCTTCCAGCTCGTCCACCCTGTCGATACGCAGGCGCAGGGGGATGCCCTCGATAGCACCTTCCAGAACCGCCTCGCGGGCGTGCACGGCGAAGGGCGCGCGCTGCTTCTCTACCGACAGCCATTCCAGCAGCAGGGATTCCAGCCTCTCCTGTTCCAGTTCCAGGCAGCGCACCCCGACCAGCTCGCGCAGATTTGCCGGTGCCGCCTCGATGGCGGCGGCAGCCGCCTCGGCTGCCGCTGTCGGCTCATCCAGATGCGACAGCGCTTCGCTGTTCTCGATGCGGCCCCAGAGTGTGAACAGCGCTGCGTGCAGAAGCTCGCCCCGTTCCGCCGGGGAGAGTGCAGTGCGGTATTCACCCAGGGGTTCAAGGCTCAGACGCCGCCTGGCAAAGGCCCGAAAGGGGCAATTGGCCTGGTCCTCGAGTATGCCACTGCCGCCGCGTACCGCTGCCAGCTCCCCCGTTCCCACAGGAGGAGCTGAGCGGTCTTCGAGAGTTTCCAGTTCGCAGCATCGGCGTTGCTGCAACCATTCGTCAGGTAACCGCGCCTGTTCGCTGTGCTCCCGCACGGGCAGCCCGGCGAGCAGCGCACCGGGCAGCTCGGGCACCCCGTCAACCTGGTTGCAATAACTCGCAACCAGGGTTCGCGATGAGCAGCGGTAATGATTCATGAGCGAGGATGCAAATTCCCATTCGCGCTGGCTGCTCGCATGCGGCATGCCGCTGCGCAGCTGGAGGGCGATCGGAATGAAAGGATTCGGCCTTGCCGCAGCAGGCCAGCGGCCACCCTGCGCCCCGCAGAGCCAAAGGTAGTCAAACTGCAGGCCCGCTGCTTCCAGCGGCCCCAGCACCTGGAGGTTGCTGTCGGCGGTCTGCGGGTGGGAAACCTGGGACCGGCAACAGCGCTGCAGTGCATCCAGGGCTGCTTGCAGCCCGAGTGGGCCGTGCAGTCGGTCGTAACCTGCGAACAGGTCAAGAGTCTGGTACCAGGCCTCCACCTGCTGGTACTCCAGCGAATCCAGGGGGCCCGGTCCGGGCCAGCCGAAACAGTCCAGTACCCTGCCCCACTCCGCGACCCACTCTGACGGGAGCAGGGTGCGGTTGGCCAGCCTCAATTCGAATACGCGATACAGGCTCCTGCCAAAATCGAGGCCGCGCTGCTCGCCAAGCTGTGCCCGGGCGGCCCGGGAGCGCAGGTGGCCGGTATCCACCACCTCGCGACCGTCCCGATAAAGGTCCTGCAGGAAACCGACGAGCAGATCAGAAGCGCCGTCACAGGCCAGCGAGAATCGCGATTGCACCAGGCCGAGCACATCGCGCAGAGACATCTGCCGGCAGCTGGATTGCAGCATGCGCAGCGCATCGCGGATCACCGGGGCCCGGTCCAGGCTGATGCCCGCGGAGAAGTTGACCGGCAGGCTGTTGTAATCGTCCCCCAGGCAGCCAAACTCCCGTCTCAACTGGTATTCCAGGGGCGCCTGGTCCGCCTGCATGTCGACCAGGACGACAGCGATTGTCGACGCGGGCTCCGCCCTGTGTAAACCCGCGGCCCAGGCGGCCACCGCCTGCAGCTCGACCGCCCTGTCGGAGAATGCGACGACCTCGATTTCGCCGGGTTCTCCAGGCGAACTTATCTCTCGCACTTCACCCGCCTGAGTCTCGAGACAGGCGCGGTATAGCGGTGGCAGTTCGTCGAAGTCGAGCAGCGCTACGGGGGGCTGCTCCGGCAGCCGCGGACTTTCCGCGAGGTCGGCCACGCAGTCTGCCAGCGTTCCGACGCCGTCCTTCTCGAGCCGTCGCTCGAACGCGTGCAGCCAGCGCAGGAACGTGCCGCAGTCAGCATCCAGCCGAAACTCCGACTGGACCGCGGGCAGGCGGGTATCGACCCGCCAGCGCAGCAGATTATCCCGGGCGAGGGCCGCGATGTCGGCGGCTGCCTCAGGCTGGAGCAGGGAGTAGTCACCGGCCTGCTGCCGGTCTCGGGCGATGACATCCAGCCAGAGCTCCCTCGCCCCCGCGTTGTCCAGGAGGCTCCTGGCGGGTACCGCTTCCGCGCGCCGGGCGCGTCTCCAGCTTGCTTCCAGCCAGCTCTCGAGCGGGTGGACGGGAGCCGGCCGCCAGGCCTTGTGACCGAGCTGCGCCTGTCGCCTGTCCCATTCGACCTTGATGCGCCGGGCGAGTCGGTAATTGGGTGTCAGCAGGTGATAACCGGCCTCTACCAGGGGCACCAGGGGGTCGATGTCATAAAGTCGCTGTGTTGTCTGCCCCGGCAATCGCGCTACCCAAAGTGTCTGTGCTGCTATAAAATGCTGCGCCCCGAAAGCCCCGCTGGTACCCGGCTTGTCTTCCCCGCGGGATTCCCCGGCATTTACTCTATCAGGTAACGGTCAATGAGCAATATCGAAGTTCACAACATCAACATGGCCTCCCAGGAGGTGCTGATCACTCCGGAGCAGCTGTGGCAGGCTCAGCCCATGACAGACGAGGTGCGCGCCACCGTAGCGGAGAGCCGCCAGGTCATCCGCAACATCCTGGACGGCAAGGATCACCGCCTGTTCGTCGTTGTGGGCCCTTGCTCGATCCACGACACGGTAGCCGCCATGGACTACGCCCGCCGCCTGCAAGAGCTGGCTGAGGAATTATCCGATACGCTGTATATCGTGATGCGTGTTTACTTCGAAAAGCCCCGCACCACCGTGGGCTGGAAAGGTCTGATCAACGACCCCTACCTTGACGATTCCTTCAAGATCGAGGAAGGGCTGCAGATCGGACGCAAACTGCTGCTGGACATACTGACACTGGGCCTCCCGACGTCTACCGAGGCCCTGGACCCGATTTCCCCCCAGTATCTGCAGGACCTGATCAGCTGGAGCGCGATTGGCGCACGCACCACCGAGTCACAGACCCACCGGGAAATGGCCAGTGGACTGTCCTCCGCCGTGGGCTTCAAGAACGGTACCGACGGTGGCCTGACTGTCGCCGTGAACGCCCTGCAGTCGGTGGCCAATCCCCACCGCTTCCTGGGTATCAACCGGCAGGGCCAGGTTTCGGTCTTCACCACCCGCGGCAATGCCTACGGGCATATCGTACTGCGCGGGGGCAGCGCGGGACCCAACTATGATTCGGTACACATCAAGCTGTGTGAAGAGGCGCTGCAGAAGGCCGGCGTGCCCGCCAACATCATGGTGGACTGCAGCCACGCCAATTCCAACAAGCAACCGGAACTGCAACCCCTGGTGGTGGAAAACGTCGCCAACCAGATCCTGGAAGGCAACCAGTCAATCGTGGGCCTGATGATCGAGAGCAACCTCAAGGCCGGCAATCAGTCTATTCCGGAGAACCGTGAGGAACTCGAATACGGGGTATCCGTGACCGACGGCTGCATCGGCTGGGAGGCGACCGAAGCCTGCCTGCGTGCCATGCGAGAAAAACTGAGGGAAATACTCCCCGGCAGGCGCTAGTAGTAAGCGTGTGAGCGGTCCGAGTGGTCGGTCATGTCGCGAACGCCTTTCAATTCGGGTAGCTGTTCCATCAGGGTTTTTTCCACACCCCCTTTGAGGGTCTGGTCAACCGCACTGCATCCCTGGCAGCCGCCGCCGAAACGCAGGACCGCGTAGCCGTCCTCGGTCACTTCGACCAGGCTCACCTCGCCGCCATGGGCAGCCAGGGCGGGATTGACTTCGTTATACAGTAAGTAGTTGATACGATCTTCCAGGGGGCTGTTTTCGTCCACCCGGGGCATCTTGGCGTTGGGCGCCTTGATTGTCAGCTGGCCACCCATGCGATCCTTGGCGTAATCCACCAGGGCATCCTCCAGATAAGGCAGGCTGCGGGCATCAAACCAGGCCGTAAAAGCATCGTAGCGCCGTTCATCGTCGCCTTCCTGAAGGTCACCATCCCGGCAGTAGGCGATGCAGGTTTCCGCACGGGGCGTCCCCGGCTGGTTGATAAACACGCGCACACCCAGGGCGTCCTCCTGTTTGGACAGCAGTTCCGCCAGGTATTCCTGGGCCGATTCAGTGATGGTTACCATGTCGAGATCCATTCCGACTAAAACAGTCGGGTATTCTAGCAAACTTGTACACAAAAAGGCGATAGCGGCCTGAATCTCCCGCCAGATCTGCTAGAATAGCCCGCTTTTTTCAGCCAGCCGATAACGGCTCAACAGGTCTGTTCATGGTTAAAGCTACGCCCTCACCCTGTCCGCTCGAGCGGGCCCTGCAACAGCGCATACTGGTGCTGGATGGGGCTATGGGGACCATGATCCAGGACGAGGGGCTGGTGGAGGACGATTACCGCGGCACCCGCTTCGCCGACCACGGCTCTGACCTCAAGGGCAACAATGATCTGCTCACGCTCACGCGCCCCGACGTCATAGCAGGCATACACCGCATGTACCTGAATGCCGGCGCGGATATCATCGAGACCAATACCTTCAACAGCACCGCCATTGCCCAGGAGGATTATCAGCTGGGTGACCTGGCCGCGGAGCTGAACCTGACGGCCGCGCGTATTGCACGCCAGGTGGCTGATGACATCACGGCAAAGGAACCGGACCAACCCCGGTTCGTTGCCGGCGTGCTGGGTCCGACACCGAAGACCGCGTCGATTTCACCGGATGTCAATGACCCTGGCGCCCGCAGCGTGAGCTTCGACCGGCTGCGGGATGACTACGCGGTAGCCACCCGGGCCCTCATCGAGGGGGGTGTCGACCTGCTGATGATCGAGACCATCTTCGATACCCTGAACGCCAAGGCCGCGATTTTTGCCGTGCACGAGGTGTTCGGGGAGATCGGCCATACCTTGCCCCTGATGATATCGGTCACCTTTCCGGACATGAGCGGGCGAAACCTCTCGGGGCAGAACCCCGAGGCCTTCTGGAACGCGATCGCACACGCGCAGCCCCTCATCGTCGGCAGCAACTGTGGCCGACGATTCAAGGAAATCAGGCCGTTTGTGGAAGAGCTGTCCAACGTTGCCGAGTGCTATTTCAGCGCGCATTTCAATGCTGGCCTGCCCAATGCCTTCGGCGAATTCGACGAGACACCCGAAATCATGCGCGAGGATTTCAGGGAATTCGCCCAGCGCGGATTCCTGAATCTGGCTGGCGGTTGCTGCGGCACGACACCGGACCACATCCGGTCCATTGCCGATGCGGTACGCGACCTGCCTCCGCGCCGCCTGCCCGATCGCGAACCCGCCTGCCGCCTCAGCGGCCTGGAGCCGTTCAACATAACCGCCGACAGCCTTTTCGTTAACGTGGGCGAGCGCTGCAACGTGACCGGATCGGCACGCTTCAAGCGACTGATTCTGGAGGGGGACTACGACACGGCGCTGGACGTCGCGCGGACCCAGGTCGCAGACGGCGCCCAGATCATCGATATCAACATGGACGAGGGCATGCTCGACGCGGAGCAGGCCATGGTGACGTTTCTGAACCTGGTGGCGTCCGAGCCGGATATCGCCCGGGTCCCGATCATGGTGGACTCGTCGAAATGGGACGTGATCGAGGCGGGTCTGAAGTGCATCCAGGGCAAGCCCGTCGTCAATTCCATCAGCCTGAAGGCAGGTGAGGCCGAGTTCCTGCAACAGGCGCGCCTGTGCCGCCGTTACGGCGCGGCGGTCGTCGTCATGGCCTTCGATGAGGAAGGCCAGGCCGACAGCCTTGAACGGCGCCGCGATATCTGTCGTCGCTGCTACGACCTGCTGGTCCACGAGGCGGGATTCAATCCCTGTGACATCATCTTCGACCCCAACATCTTCGCCATAGCCACGGGCATCGAGGAACACAACAACTATGCCGTGGACTTCATCGACGCTACCCGGTTCATCAAAACCGAACTGCCCGGCGCGCTCGTGTCCGGTGGCGTATCCAACGTGTCCTTCTCATTCCGGGGCAATAATCCGGTGCGGGAAGCGCTGCACTCGGCTTTCCTCTATCACGCGATCCGCGCCGGTATGGATATGGGTATCGTCAATGCGGGCCAGCTCGCGGTCTACGATGAACTCTCGCAGGAGTTGCGCGAGTCGGTGGAGGACGTGGTACTCAATCGTCGCGATGACGCTACCGAGAGACTGCTCGAACTGGCGGAGCGCTACCGGGACAGCGGCAGCAGCGAGGGGCGCACGGAAGACCTGAGCTGGCGCGAGCAAGGGGTGGCCAAACGCCTGGAACACGCCCTGGTCAAAGGCATAAACACCTGGATCGTCGAGGACGCAGAGGAGGCGAGGCAACATTTCGATCGCCCCATCCAGGTGATCGAAGGCCCGCTCATGGACGGAATGAACGTGGTGGGCGACCTGTTCGGCGAGGGGAAGATGTTTCTGCCCCAGGTCGTTAAAAGCGCCCGTGTCATGAAGCAGGCAGTCGCCTACCTGCAGCCTTACATCGAGGAAGCAAAAAGCGAGGGCAGCCGCTCGAGCAACGGCAGGATCCTGATGGCCACCGTCAAGGGTGACGTGCACGATATCGGTAAGAATATCGTGGGGATTGTACTGCAATGCAATAACTTCGAGGTCATCGACCTTGGCGTGATGGTGCCCTGTGAGGAGATTCTGCGGGTAGCCGGTGAACAGCAGGTCGATATCATCGGCCTGAGCGGCCTGATAACGCCCTCCCTGGACGAGATGATGCACGTGGCGAGCGAAATGCAGCGACAGGGATTCTCCGTTCCGCTGATGATCGGCGGTGCGACGACATCCAAGGCTCACACCGCTGTGAAAATCGAACCGCACTACCAGCGTGACATCACGGTCTATGTGCCCGATGCGTCACGCAGCGTAGCGGTCGCCACCCAGCTCGTAGGGGATGGCAAGGGCGCCTATGCCGACGGTATCCGGGCTGATTACCTTGCGGTACGCGAGCGCATGGCTAACCGCGAGCCGCGCAGCCGCCAACTCAGCTACGCTGAAGCGATACAGCGCGGTCCCGGGCTGGACTGGACCTCCTACCAGCCTCCCCGCCCAAGCTTCACCGGCGTCCGCGTCTTCGAGGAGTTTTCGCTGGCAAAACTCGTGGAAACCATCGACTGGACGCCCTTCTTCATCACCTGGGAGCTCGCGGGCAAGTTTCCGGCCATCCTCGAAGACGAAAAGGTGGGTGCGCAGGCGACCGAGCTTTACCGGGATGCCACGGCCATGTTGCAGCGCATCGTGGAGGAGAACTGGCTGACGGCAAAGGCCGCTGTGGGCTTCTGGCCGGCCGCGCGCTCGGGCGCCGATGATATCGTCGTCTACGCCGAAGAATCACGGGAGGCAGGCATTGCCACCCTGCATCAGCTGCGTCAACAGCTGGAAAAGCCCAACGGCAAGCCCAACTTCAGCCTGGCGGACTTCATCGCCCCCGCAGACAGCGGTATACCGGACTATATTGGCGCGTTCTGCGTCACCACGGGTCACGGCGTCGCGGAACGGGCCAGGGAGTTCGAGGCGCAGCACGATGACTACAGCGCTATCATGCTCAAAGCGCTGGCGGACAGGCTGGCCGAGTCCTTCGCCGAGCAGTTGCACAGACTGGTGCGGACGGAACTGTGGGGCTATGCGCCGGAAGAGGCCCTCAGTAACGAGGAACTGATCCGGGAGCGCTATCGGGGCATTCGACCGGCCCCCGGCTACCCCGCCTGTCCCGATCATACTGAAAAGGCCACCCTCTTCAGCCTGCTTGATGCGACAGGAAATTGTGGCGTCACCCTGTCCGACAACTACGCCATGAGCCCTGCTGCATCAGTCAGCGGCTTCTATTTCTCTCATCCCGAAGCCCATTATTTTGCGGTGGGCAAGATCGGTCGTGATCAGGTGGAAGACCTGTCACATCGCAAGGGCGAACCCGTCGCAGCCGTGGAACGCTGGCTGAGACCCAATCTGGGCTATTAGTGTATGCAGGATAATCAGCGGCAGAACCCGGGAGACGGGGACAGCAAGGATAAAAGAATGAACCCCCTGCAGGTCATAGGCAGCGTGTTCGCTGCGGGTCTGGGCGTACAGAGCAGCAAAAACCGGGAGCGGGATTTCAAGCAGGGCCGGGCGGGCGTTTTTATTGCAGCGGGCATTGTCTTTACGCTGCTGTTTATCGGCACGGTGGTTACCGTGGTGCGTCTGGTCCTGAAAAGCGCGGGCAACTGAAACACGCCAGGGGCCTGAGCATTACTCGAGCTCCCTGGCGGCAACCACCCGTCAGGAAGGCATACCAGACAGCCAGATATACATGGCGAGAATGACGACGGATATGATGGCGGTGGCTGCGATTGCGTCGGCAGCGCCGTCGGAAAGGTTACTGCGGGACATGGCGAACTCCTGATGTTATGCAAGTGGTTTGAAACAGCTCCGTAGTATATAACCTTATGAAAAAACTGACTAATTATCGCTACAGATTTTCTGGTAAGGTAGCGCCTGTCTTGCAACGACCGGGGGCCGGGAGCCCCGCACACAGGGACTATTGATGTACGTTTACGATGAGTATGACCAGAAGATCGTGGACGAGCGGGTTGCCCAGTTCCGTGACCAGACCGAACGCTATCTCGCCGGAAGCCTGTCTGATACCGAATTTCTGCCTCTGCGCCTCCAGAATGGACTGTATGTTCAGCGACTGGCACCCATGCTGCGGATCGCGGTGCCCTATGGCCTGCTCAACAGCACGCAACTGCGTAAACTTGCGCAAATCAGCCGTGACTTCGATAAGGGCTACGCCCACATCAGCACCCGGCAGAATGTACAGCTCAACTGGCCCAGGCTCGAAGAGGTGCCGGATATCCTGGCGGAGTTGGCAGGTGTGCAAATGCATGCCATTCAGACCAGCGGTAATTGCATCCGCAACACCACGACCGATCAGTATGCCGGGGTCGCTCCCGATGAACTGGAAGACCCGCGGCCCTGGTGTGAACTGATCCGACAGTGGTCCACCCTGCACCCGGAGTTCGCTTTCCTCCCACGCAAGTTCAAAATCGCCGTATGCGGCAGTGCCCAGGACCGGGCTGCCATTCACGCCCACGATATCGGTGTGGAACTGCTGCGCGGTGAGAATGATGAGATGGGATTCCGGATCCTGGCCGGGGGCGGGCTTGGGCGTACGCCGGTCATCGGCTCGGTCGTGTGCGAGTGGCTCGAGAAAAAACACCTGCTGACCTACCTCGAAGCCATTCTGCGGGTATACAACCAGAACGGCCGGCGGGACAACAAATACAAGGCCCGCATCAAGATCCTGGTAAAAGCCATGGGCGTGGACGCGTTTCGCGATGCCGTGGAGCAGGAGTGGGCACGCCTGAAAGACGGCCCGACGACCCTCACCACACAAGAGATTGCCCGGGCCAGATCCTTCTTTACCGCACCGCCCTATCGCCAGTTCGATGCCGCGGAGAGCCGCAGCGTACTCGAGGAGCAGGCTGCTGCCGAACCGATTTTCGGCAACTGGGTAAGGCGCAACACCCGGGAGCATCGCGTCGCGGGTTATCGCATCGTGGATATCTCACTGAAAGCCACCGGTTTCGCCCCGGGCGATATCACCGATCGGCAGCTGGAGCTGTTGGCAGATCTGGCTGATCGTTATGCCTTCGGCGAAATCCGCACTACCCACCAGCAGAACCTGGTGCTTGCGGACGTCGCGTCGGAGGAGCTGTACGACCTCTGGCAGGAACTGCAGAGAGCAGGCCTTGCCACGCCCAATATCGGCTATCTGACCGACATGATCTGCTGTCCCGGAGGAGACTACTGCTCCCTGGCCAACGCCAAGTCCATTCCGGTTGCGGAGGCGATTCAGGCTCGCTTCGAAGATCTCGACTACCTCTATGATCTGGGGCCGTTAGAACTCAATATCAGCGGCTGTATGAATGCCTGCGGCCACCACCATATCGGCCACATCGGCATACTCGGTGTGGACAAAAAAGGGCAGGAGTTCTACCAGGTCTGCCTGGGGGGCAGTCAGTCCAGGGATGCGTCCATCGGCAAGATCCTGGGACCGTCCTTCAGGCAGGAAGAAATGCCTGAGGTGATCCAGAAAATCCTGTCGACCTACGTCGACCTGCGCCAGGAGGACGAGACTTTTCTGGCTACCTACCGCCGCGTGGGTATCGATCCCTTCAAGGAGCGTGTGTATGCCCAGGGTGATTAAGAACGGCAGGATCGTCGAGGACGCAGGCAGCGAAACATTGACGCTCGATCAGTGGCTGGCCGCCGAGGACAAGGCCCAGGCCGTGTGCCTGGAGCCTGGCGAAGCGCCCCTCCCACTGTTCGGGCATCTCGAGGTTATTCCGCTGGTCGCTATTAATTTCCCGACCTTTATGGATGGGCGCGGATTTTCCTATGCGCGAGAACTCCGCGAACGGGGTTACCAGGGTGAACTTCGAGCCACCGGCGAGTTTATTCGCGACCAGCTGACTTACCTCGCTCGCTGTGGCTTCGATGCCTTCGAACCGGCTGACGAGTCTCAGCTCGAGGATGCCCTTCCCCGTCTCCAGGATTTCAGTGAGGCCTACCAGGCTTCCCCGGATCGACCCCTGCCCCTGTTTCGGCGCCGGGCCGGGGGCTGATCATTCCTATCTGCGACCTGCTTGTTTAAACTGTCGCCAATGGACAGCTCTGCGATCACCTTTTCATTCTTCCTGATATTCAGCGGCGCCGCGCTGTTCGCCACCCTGGCGCTCTACACCCGACAACCGCTCATCATTGCCTATATCGCCCTCGGCGCCTGCATCGGCCCCTTCGGTGTTTCCCTGGTTAGCGACACCAAGCTGCTGGGGGATATCGGACACGTGGGTATCATCTTCCTGCTGTTCCTGCTGGGCCTGGATATGCAACCTCAGGCACTCTGGGCGACCCTGCGCAAATCAACGGTCGTGGCGATCTTCAGTTCGGCAATCTTCATGGGCATGGGCGTGGCCGTGGCGCTCCTCTTCGGCTTCTCCCGGGTGGATTCGCTGGTGATAGGGGCCGCCATGATGTTTTCCTCGACCATCATCGGCATCAAGCTCCTGCCCACCACCGTGTTGCATCACCGCCATATCGGCGAATTGATGATCGGCCTGCTGTTGTTCCAGGATCTGCTGGCCATCATCGTGCTCATGGTGCTGTTCAGTGCCGCGGAAGGCAGCGATGCCGGGGGCATGGCGAAGGAACTCACCCTGTCACTGCTCGGTCTGCCGCTGCTGGCGGGCGGCGCGCTGCTGGTCGTCCGCTATGTCCTGCTGCCGCTCATCGCCCGCTTCGACCGATTCCACGAATACATTTTCCTGCTCGCGATCGGCTGGTGTCTGGGGCTCGCGGAGTGCGCCAACCTGCTGGGCCTGTCGGAGGAGATCGGAGCGTTTATCGCCGGCATCACCATCGCCACCAGCCCCATCTCCCAGTACATTGCCGTCAACCTGAAACCCCTGAGGGATTTTTTCCTGATCCTGTTTTTCTTTTCTGTCGGCGCCCGTTTTGATTTTGCCCTGGTGGGCGAGGTCTGGGCTCCTGCCCTGCTCCTGTCACTGCTGGTCCTGGGTCTCAAACCGGTGGTATATCGTTTTCTGCTCAAGGGCGTCAGCGAAAAACGCACCCTCGCCTGGGACCTGGGCTTCCGTCTCGGCCAGGCCAGTGAATTCTCCCTGCTGATCGCCTACGTTGCGATTGGCAATGCACTGATATCAGAGCAGGCCTCCCTCCTGATCCAGGCCACCACCATCATCACCCTGCTCGCCTCCTCCTACATCGTCGTCCTCAACTACCCTACCCCGATCGCCATTTCCGACCGTTTGCGCCGGGATTGAACGGAGTGGTCCGATCCCGGACTGGCCAGACGAGCAGCGCCATAAAAAAGGGCTTCCGGATGGCCGCAAGCTTTTCCGCGTTTCCGGGCTGCTGCGCAACTCGACCAAAAATCGCTTTCGCGATTTTTTGGGACTCGAACAGTGCTCGCAGAAAGCCCCCGGAAACGCGGAAAAGCTTAAGCCGCGACCTGATAATCCGGAAACCCTTTTTTATGGCGCTGCTCTTGATCGCCTCGCGTTCCATGCACCAGGGTCGTAATAGCATGGACAGAGGGTGATGTCGGTGTGATAGCGCCGGTGGCACCGATCAGGCAAAGCTTAGCGGAGCGAACAAATTCGGGGCTTTCTGCCGGTCCGATGCTCCGGAGCACTGTGCGAGTCCCGATTTTTCGCGCAGCGAAAATGGTTGAGTTGCGCAGCAGCCCGGAAACGACGACAAGCTTGCGGCCGTTCTGGCGCCCTGTCCCCCAGCTTCGCTCGGCCAGTAAGCAGTAAGCATAAAAAAACCGGCCAAAAGGCCGGTTTCTCGCCGAGTATCTCTGTCGTCAGATCTTTGACTCAAACTCCGGCAGCGCGTCGAACAGGTCGGCGACCAGGC
>JAHEEV010000096.1 GCA_024640505.1 Halieaceae bacterium | reverse complement strand
GCCCCCAATGCGCTGGTGCCGGTAAACCACGAAATCCTGCGCCCGATCCTGGCGGAGATCCACGCCACACGGGCGGACGAATCTGCTCAAGCGACTGCCCGGGCTATCTACGACTGGGTGGTGGACAACGTGGAGTACAAGAAAGTTGGTCGCGGCTGGGGCAATGGCGATACCTTCTGGGCCTGCAGCGAACGCTACGGCAACTGCACGGACTTCCATGCCCTGTTCATCTCCCTGGCCCGCTCCGAAGGCATTCCCGCCCGCTTCGAGATCGGCTTTCCCTTGCCACAGGAGCACGCGACGGCAGAGATTGGTGGTTACCACTGCTGGGTGCAATTCTACCTGCCAGAACGAGGCTGGGTACCCATCGATGCCTCCGAAGCCGCCAAGCATCCGGAGAAACGCGAGTTGTATTACGGGACGCAGCCGGCGGACCGTATTCACTTCAGCACCGGGCGGGACCTGGTGTTGTCGCCGGGCAGCGCGATGCAGCCGCTCAACTACTTCATCTACCCTTACGTGGAAGTGGGCGGGAAACCCTGGCGCGTGGATCTGGAAACCCGCTTCAGCTATCGGGACCTGACCAGATAGCAGAGCGCAATGGCGATTTCTTGATGCAGGACAATTCATTTATTCCCTGCTTCGGTATTTTGTATCGGAATAATCAGGTTTGCAGCAGGGGGTGGGGATGGCGGCCTATGCCATTCTGGATCTCGATATTTACGATATCGCCGCGTATCTGAAGTACCAGCGCGCGGTGAAACCACTGCTCAAAGCGGCCGGTGCGCGCTACCTGGCCCGCGGCGGTGACTTCAAGGTGTTCGAAGGAGACTACCAGCCGCAGCGTCTCGTACTGGTGGAGTTTCCGTCCCTGCAAGGGATGGAAGACTTTTACGAGAGCGAGGCTTACCAGGCGCTGGAATTACAGCGGCGGGCCTGTAGCAGCGCGCGCATTCTCGGCGTGGAGGGCTGCGCCCCGGTATTTCAGGAGAACGACCCGGAAGCGCCGGAATAGTCGGGGCTAGTGCACCGGCATGCCGGCAATCCAGGGGTGGATCGCCATAATCGCGACAATCACCACGGCGGTAATCAGCAGCGTTACGAGTTCTGCAGACCATGCCGGGGGCGCCGTTTTTATCCAGGCGCCGTCACGTCGGTTGATGGCGATGATCTCCACCACTGACCAGCATGCCAGACCGCCGAACAGGATCAGCGACCGGCTGTCACCATTCAGCAGCAGGTGGGCAACCCCCCATAGCAGCACCCCGGTGAGTTGGGGATGCCGGATCATCAGGCGCAGCCGTGAGGGGCGGGTGCTGACCACGAGCAACAGAAAGGCGAGATTCAGGAGACTGATCCCGGCGTGGTGCAGTGCGGGCAAGGGCTGGTAGATCATCGAGGGTTGTGCGCTGCGCCAACCGATGACGATCAGGGCCAGCGCTGCGAGCAGGAGCAGGGAAAAACTGCCCTTGTAGCCGTTCTCGCCCAGCCTGCCGTACCAACCGGCACGCAGAGACGGGGCCAGAGAGGGGATCAGGTGGATCCCGCAGAACATCAGTACACCCAGTACCAGCCAAATCATCGAGCCATCCTCTGATCAATCTGCCCGAAGCTTAGCAGCTTGGCGCGATGCCGGCACCTCGCATGAGTTCCCCGATGGGCTGTCCGTGTCAGGCGCTGGCCTGGTAGGGCAGGGCAGCCATTCTGGATTTGCCCAGAAGTTCGATGTAACGGTCCTCCAGCGCGGTGCAGGCCTGGCGGATCGACCCCATCGCGGCGGGTGATAAGGGTGGCAGGACGGTGACACGGATGGTGGCAGGACGGATCATCATCCCGCCCTTTGGCAGCGCGTCTTTGACGTTGTGGAGCACGATCGGAACGATCGGCACGCCGGCCTTCTTGGCCAGGTAGAAAGCGCCGTGTTTAAAAGGCTGGATTTCTCCCAGAGTACTGCGCGTTCCCTCCGGTGCAATCACCAGGGAGCGACCACCGGCCAGTACCCCCAGGGCCTGTTGCAGCACCTCGCGCTGATCCTGGTCCTCGCGATCGACAAAAATGGTATCCACCTGCCGCAGCAGCGGACCGACCAGAGGATTTTTTGCCATTTCCCGCTTGCAGAACGCTACCACGTCCTCCCGCAGCAGGTGGGCGAGCACGATCGAGTCCAGCAGGCTCTGGTGGTTGAACACGAAGATGGCGGGCCTTTGCTGCTGCAGGTTGGCGGTGCCCTCGACCTCCAGATCCAGGCCCGCAAAAGCGGCGGCCACGTCCCCTAGCAGGCGAGTCATCTGGTTAGCCCGCCGTATCGGGCTGGCCCCGAGACGCTTTGCCAGCATGCCCACGGCCGTCGTGGCCACCAGCGTCTGGGCGGTCAGTGCGGTGCGTGCCAGATGCTCCAGTCGGGGCATACCCCGGCTGTCGAATTGCAGCGTCGGCCAGTCGTTGGCGCGGGCGTGGACAGCCAGGCGGTCCGAAGCATTGACCGCGACAGGTCGACCCACTTTTTTCAACAGTGGCAGGTCGGCGGAGGAGTCCGAGTAGAACCAGCAGTGACTGAGAGGCACCTTCTGGTCGCGTGCCACCCGGCGGGCTGCCATGACCTTGCCCTCACCGTAGCAGAGGGGGGCGATGACCTGGCCCGTAAACCGGTTGTCGACGACTTCGAGACGCGTGCAGCAGATGTCGTCGATACCCAGGACACGCGCCACCGGTTCCACCTGGTAGCGGCTGGCCGCACTGATGATCACCAGTTTGTGTCCCGCTGCCCGATGGGCTTCAACAATCGAGATCGCTTCACGATAAAGCGTCCTGGCAATATTGTTCCGGTAGGCCTTATCACCCAGCTCTATGAGGGTCTCCTCGGTTACCCCGGCCAGGGCCTTGGACATACGACGCACCAGACGGTGATAGTTGCTGCCTGAGTTGTCGACGCGGTTACGTAAAGTGTCGCGCAGTACCTTGGCAGATTCGCGCAACTCCCCCCGGCGGGCACCGTGGCGCACGGTCTCCAGTGCCAATGCCAGGATGGAATACCCGGCGATCAGGGTTCTGTCCAGGTCGAAAAACACCACCTGCGGCTCGGGTGAAGCGCCGACGATCGTGTTCAGGTGTTGTTCCAGGCTGATCATACTGTTTCCTTCCGTACCTTTCGCGGTACGGGTTTACGGCGCTGATTGTCATCTCAGGCGATGCTGCAAGATTCCTGCCAGAGGGGATAGTAGACATTGGTCTTGACGTTTCTGTGACAGATTAAGTCCCGGATCGTTATTTTTACTCTCATTACCGGTGGGTGTTATGGCACGGGGCCGCTCAGGTGTTCGTTGTGGCTATCCGTCCGCCCGGGGGAAAGACCTGCTCGCTCAAACAGTTCATTCGCTCGACAGGTCTTTCCCCCGGGCGGACTCTGCTGTGGCACTGACTCACGCAATTCAGCCTTTCCCTGTAGAGAGCCCAACACGACAGCCAATGCCGGGCTTGTCCGGCCAGAGCAACAGCTCGTGCACCGGTTGACCACCGAGGTCCGTCTGCCCCTCCGGTTTCTCGTCCCGCGGTAATTCAGTGGCCGATGTAAACACCGGGATCGAGTCCCTGGCGGGGGAAGACCTGTCGAGCGAATGAACTGTTTGAGCGAGCAGGTCTTCCTCCGCCAGGGACGGGTAGCAGCAAAGAAAATTCGTAGCCCAGGCTCGAAATAGATCGCTGAAATCTGCCAGGGACCTCAAGATCCGGCCACAATGGTGCACAGTCGCATCAAAGCGGTGCAATCCGGTCCCGGTGACCCGCGATGGGCAGCGGGAGTCGTGGCTTGCTGCTGCGCCCTCGGCTAAGATGGACCGATGTATCCGCAAGACGCCAGAAATTTGCCCATCGCAGAGGTGCTGGAAGACCTCCTGCTGGTCCTGCGCGGCGGTAACGAGGTCGTGCTCCAGGCTCCGCCCGGCGCGGGTAAGACTACCATTGTGCCCCTGGCCCTGCTGGGGGAGCCCTGGCTGGAGAACCGTAAGATCCTGGTGCTCGAGCCCCGTCGCATGGCCGCCCGGGCGGCCGCCGCCCGCATGAGCCGACTCCTGGGCGAGCAACCGGGGCAGACCGTGGGTTACCGCGTGCGACTGGACAGTTGTGTCAGTGATCAGACCCGCATCGAGGTGATCACCGAGGGCATCCTTACCCGCCGCCTGCAGGGTGATCCCGGCCTGGAGGATGTCGGACTGGTTATTTTCGACGAGTTTCATGAGCGTAACCTCGATTCGGACCTCTGCCTGGCCCTGGCCCTGCAGGGGCGGGAGATGTTCCGTGAATCCCCCCCGCTGAAATTACTGGTGATGTCCGCGACGCTGGATGGAGAGGCCGTGGCAGGGCTGCTCGGGGGTGCGCCATTACTCACCTCCCGGGGACGACAGTACCCGGTGGAGACGCATTTCGGAGCGTCGCACCCGTTGCGCGACTCCATTGTGCCCTCCGCGGTGCGAACCACCCTCAAGGTTCTGCGCGCACATCCCGGAAGTATCCTGGTGTTCCTGCCCGGACAACGGGAGATCACTCGCGTGGCGCGCGAACTGGTCGCCGAGTTGCAGCGTGCCGGTGAGCAGGATGTACTGGTGGCACCCCTTTACGGCAGCCTGTCGCCAGAGCTGCAGCAGCGGGCGATAGAACCGGCACCGGGCGGGCAGCGCAAGGTAGTGCTGGCGACCAACATCGCGGAGACGAGCCTCACGATCGACGGTATAGAGGTCGTGGTCGATTCCGGGCTGGAGCGGCAGCCCCTGTTCGATGCTGCCACCGGCATGACGAGGCTGGCGACCCGGCGCGTATCCCGCGCGTCGGCCGAACAACGTCAGGGCAGGGCGGGGCGTCTCGGGCCCGGACACTGCTACAGGCTATGGAGTGAGGAACAACAGCGGCGGCTGGTGCCTCACGCCACACCGGAAATCCTGCAGGCGGACCTGGCTCCGGCCGCCCTGCAACTGCTTGCCTGGGGCGTTGATGATCCCTCCGAACTGGCGTGGCTGGACCCGCCGCCGGCAGCGCCATATCGTCAGGCCGTCTCCATGCTGGAAGGTTGCGGGGCCGTGTTCGCCAACAACGTGGGGCGTTATCAGTTGACGCCACACGGGGTTCGCCTGGCGCAGATGCCGCTGCATCCGCGACTGGCCCATATGCTGCTGGTGGGCTGCGATATTCACGCCTCGGAAAGTGCCTGCCTGCTGGCCGCCGTACTTTCGGAGCGGAACCCGCTGTCGGACAGGGGTGCGGATATCACCCACACCCTCTCCATACTGATGGGTGAACGACATTGTCCGCCGGAATTGCAGGGGTGGTTCAAGCGCATCTGGCAGCAGGCCCGGCGCTTCGCCCGGCTGGCCAGCGAGATCCACAAGCCGCGCAATTTTGCACTGGATACCCAGCCCGGTGACGTGGTCGGTATCCTGCTGGCCAGTGCTTATCCCGACCGTATCGCGCGCCAGCGGCCCGGGCAGGAGCGGGGCCAATACCAGTTGAGCTGCGGGCGCGGTGCCGTCCTCCCCGCCGACGACCCACTCACCTCGAACGAGTGGCTGGCCGTGGCTGAAATCGGTGGGCATGTGGGTGAAAGCGCTGACCGGATCTACAGCGCGAGTCCCCTCAGCCCGTCCTGTTTCGGCGAGATACTGTCTGCCCTGGTGCGGGATGAAGAGCAGGTAGAGTGGGATTATGGCCGGGAGCAGTTCGTCGCGGAACGGCGCAAGTTGATCGGTAGCCTGTTACTCGCTTCCGAGCCCCTGAGTCAGGTTTCCGAATCGGCCAGGAATGAGGCCCTGCTCGGTGTGATTCGCCGGAAGGGACTGGATATCCTGCCCTGGAACCCCGCACTGCAGCAGTGGCGACACCGGGTCAACCTGCTGCACCGGGTCGGTGGAGCAGGCCCCGACAATCCCTGGCCGGACCTTTCGGATCAGGCCCTGCTCGATAGCCTCGAGGATTGGCTGCTGCCCTACCTGGGTCCCGTGCGACGGCTGGCCGATTTCCGGCAAATGGACCTGCAGGCTATTTTGCACGCGCTGCTGCCCTGGCCGTTGCCGCTTGACCTGGAGCGTCTCGCTCCGGAACGTATAGCCGTGCCATCAGGATCCAGTGTCCCCATCGACTACAGCCAGGACCCGCCGGTGCTGGCCGTCAAGTTGCAGGAGATGTTTGGCTGTGAGGAGACACCGCGCATCGCCGGCGGTCGCATCCCGCTGTTGCTCCACCTGTTATCACCGGCCCAGCGACCACTGCAGGTGACGCAGGACCTGGCGACGTTCTGGCGCGGGGCCTATCGGGAGGTGCAGCGCGAGATGCGCGGACGTTATCCGAAGCACCCCTGGCCGGATGACCCCCTTGATGCCGTGGCCACGCGCCATACCAGGCGTCGCATGGAGGGTTGAGAGTGTGCCGGCGACATTAGGCCTTGCTGTTAGAGGAAGCAATGTCCCCGCGATGTTGCCTGTGGCCGCCCTGGCGGAGCCGCACCAAATCCTCGAGCACCATGTAGAGGCAGGGGACCAGAAACAGGGTGATCAGGGTTCCCACCAGTACACCGAAGGCCAGTGACGTCGCCATGGGCACAAACACGGTCAAAGAGATCGTTTTATCCATGATCAGGGGAGCCAGACCGACGAAGGTGGTCACACTGGTCAGCACGATAGGCCGGAAACGCACGCTGCCTGCGTGACTCACCACCCAGTCCAGGTCGCGGCCGGTATTGCGTTGCTTGTTGATGTAGTCCACCAGTACCAGGCTGGAGTTTACCACCACCCCTGCCAGCGCGATGATGCCGAGCAGTGAGAAGAACACCAGGTCCATGCCCAGCAGATAGTGGCCGAGAATAGCTCCGACCGCACCGAAGGGAATCACGCTCATGATGACCAGCGGTTGCAGGTAGGACTGCAGGGGAATGGCCAGCAGGGCGTAAATCAGTAGCAGGGCGAGCATGGATGTCTCCACGATGCTGCCCATCGATTCGCTACGCTCCTCCGCCTCACCCGCCAAACCGTAGCTGATACCCGGGTAGCGCTGCGTAATGTCCACCAGTTCATTGCCCATGATGGCATCCATGACAGCTTCCGGCGTGGTCACCGTGCGGTTCACATCCGCTGTTACGGTCACCACGCGCTGGCCGTCGACCCGGTTGATCGTGGTGTAACCCCGCGACAGGGAGGCCCGTGCGACGCTGCTGAATGGGACCTCCGAGCCGTCCGCGGTTCGTATGCGCATGGCCTCGAGATCACCCAGGGAGTGCCTTTCGCTCTCCGGGTAGCGCACCATAACCCGTATGTCGTCCTTGCCCCGCTGTATCCGTTGTGCCTCGTAGCCGTAAAACGCCTGGCGCACCTGCCGACCCAGGTCTTCGAGGGTCAGGCCGAGATTGCGCGCCTCCGGCAGGAGGGTCAGCTGTACTTCCTGTTTTCCTGCCCGGAAGCTGTCGCTGACGTCATAAACCCCGTTGTATTTGCGCAGGACGTTGCCCAGTTCCGCTGCCGCGGCACGCAGTTTATCGAAGTCCTTGCCATAGAGCTGGAAACCGATGGCGGAACCCATGCCGAAGGCTTGGGAAGTGAACGTGAGTTCCACCGCGTCGGGCACTCCACCCGTAAGTTCCCGCCAGCGGTTGGCGTAGACGTTGGTGGAAATGCCCGTGTAGTTCCGCGGTAAATTGAGTTCGATACCTACTTCCGCCAGGTTGCTCTGGGCCTGGCTGCGGCCGAGACTGCCCTTGGGGATGAAAGAACCGATGCTGCTGAAAACGTGGGAAATCTTGCTGGGCTCGCCTGCTGCCAGCTCTGCGTCGAGTTCCTCGCGCAACTGCTCCGAAGCGCGCTCAAGGCGCGACACCGCACGTGCGGTCTGTTCCGCGGGAGTACCCTCGGGCATGGTGAGTTTCGCATAGAGGTGAGTCCCCTCCACGGGAGGAAAGAACTGGAACTGCATGCGTCCGCTGACAAACAGGGCCAGGGTTACAGCCAGAACGCCGATGCTGATTGCCACCGTGACATAGCGCCATTCCAGGGCACGCTCCACGGCAGGCTGGTAGTAGCGCGTTGCGGCGATTTCGAGGGATCCCGATATCCGCGCCTGCAGCGCCAGCCAGCCATTGAGCACGGCATTATCACCCGGTTCACTCTCAGGCCTGCGATGTGCCAGGTGAGTAGGCAGGATCAGTTGCGACTCCAGTACGCTGAATGCCAGCGCCAGTAATACGGTATAGCCCAATGGTGCGAAGAAGCCCCCCATCGGTCCGGGAATACTGATGATGGGAATGAACACCGCCATGGTGGTGAACACGCCGAAAATGACCGGTATGGAGACGTCCTGGGTGCCCCCCACTGCCGCCGCAAGTCGTGGTTTGCCGTGCTGCTCGTGGGCGTAGACCCGCTCGCCCACGACGATGGCATCATCCACCAGGATGCCCAGTACCAGGATGAACGCTATGACCGACATGGTGCTGATGGAGATGCCGGTGAGAGGGAATACCGCCACCGTGCCCAGCAGGGCGATCGGAATGCCGGCCGCCACCCACACTGCCAGGCGAAAACGAAGAAACAGGGTCAATACCAGGATCACCAGCAGCAGACCGCTGCGGGCATTTTTTGCCAGGGCATTCAGGCGGTCCACCATGTCCTGTGACTCGTCCTGCCAGATATTGAACTCAATACCTTCGGGGACCTCGTGACGCGCCTTTTCCACGTAGGCCTTCACGTTGTCGGCAATCTGCATGATGTCTTCCTCGCCCACGCGGGAGACCTTGAGCGCCACCGCCGGTTTGCCGTCATAGCGGGCACGCAGGTCGCTTTCCTCGAAGCCGTCGACCACGTTGGCGATTTCACCGAGCGTGACGCTGGTGCCATCGGCACGGGTCAGCACCACGATATCCTCGAATTCACGGCCACGGTAAGCCTGGCCCTTGGTGCGCAGCAGGATTTCGCCTCCTTCAGTGCGCAGGGTCCCGCCGGGAATGTCCAGGGAGCTGCGCTCGATCGCACGGCCGACCTCTGCCAGCGTAATGCCGTGACGGCGCAGGGTCTGCTCCGAAACCTCCACGGAGATTTCGTAGGGCCGGGCGAACAGCAGCTGGACCTGCGAAACTCCCGGTAGGGCCGCAAGGTCATCGCGCACCCGCTGCCCGATGACCTTCAGGGTGCGTTCATCCGCCGCCCCAGAAATAATGATTTCCAGAACGGTTGCTATGAGGGAAATCTCGGCCGTAACCGGTTGTTCGGTTTCCACCGGGAAAGCATCGATGGCATCGACTTTGCTCTTGATGTCGTTGGACACCTTGGTCTTGTCGACGCCCGACACCAGTTCAATGGTGACGGAGCAGTAGCCCTCCGAGGCGACGGAACTGATCTTGTCGATACCCTCGGTACCCTCCACCGCTTCCTCCACCCGCACGCAGACGGCTGACTCTACTTCAGTGGGCGCGGCCCCCAGATAAGGAACGTTAACCTGTACCGCGTCAACCTCGAGCGTGGGGAATTCTTCCTGGTGGGTATTGGGCAGGGCCAGCAGGCCGCCTATCACAAGGATCATCATCAGCAGGTTGGCTGCCACGGCATTGTGAACGAACCAGTGAATCATTCTATGCACGTCAGCAGGGCCCTACTCGGTGACCGGGTCTACGAGCATGCCGTCGACGACGGTCTGCAGGGGCGAGATGCAGACCAGTTCGCCGTTCGCCAGGCCCTGTTCCACCAGCATGTCGTCATGTTCCAGGCGCAGAATGGACACCTGCCTGAAGCGTAACCGGTTTTCACCGTCGACGATCAGCACCTGGTTTTCATCGCGCATGGCGGAGCGCGGCAATCGCACCACGTTTTCGACCTTACGGCCGCGTATACTGGCCTGAACGAACAGGCCTGCGGGCAGGATCGGGAGACGCTCGTCTTCAGACTGCTGTACCCGGGTGACGCCATATAACATGCGCGAGCGCTCATCGATCTCGGCCTCCAGGCGCATCAGCTGTCCCTCCCATTCGAGACGTCTGTCACCGAGGTAGGTGGCAATGGTCACCGGTGGGCGAATGGCTTCCGGGATCTGTCCGCGAGTGGAGATGGGCAGATCCAGATAGATAAGCTGGTCGGCGGCCATCGGAAGGCGAACCTCCATGTAATCGGTCGCGTAGATCGTGGCGATACTCTGTCCCCGGGTAACGAACTGCCCGAGATCGACTTTTTCGCTGCGCACCAGTCCGTGGAAGGGCGCATGGAGTTCTGTTCGCGCCAGGTCGCGCTTTGCCTGTTCCAGGGCGGCACGGCTTTCGTCCCGGTTGGCCTGGGCAACCCGTGCGCTGCGGCTTGCACCGTCGAGTAGCTGCTGGCTCGCCAGCTGCTGTCGCCGCAGGCTCTGCAATCGCTTCAATTCGTCTGCGGCGTACTCATACTCGACCTCGGTGCGCTGCAGGGTCGCCTCGGCGCGAGCCAATACAGTGGCATAATCCGCATCTTCGATGCGCAGCAAAACATCCCCTTCACTGAATGAACCGCCTCCAACCAGCGACGGTGACATCCACACCACGCGGCCGGAAACCTCGGGAATCAGCTCGCTCTGGGTTCGGGGTTGTACCGTGCCCTGGGAGGTGATGCTCAGGTACTCGGTGGCCGGTTGCACACGCATCACCCGCACGGTGGCCGCCATGGGCTCTATCGGCTCCGGCTCCAGTGTGGGCTTGTTGACGGCAATGGCGAAGGCCAGGCCGAGCCCGACCACCAGTACCAGGGACGGGTACAGGATTTTCTTGTTCATCGCGACTCCATTAGAGGAGGCCATTTTACTGTAAAAGGGCTGCGGCCAGCGTGCCCCTGCAAAAATTAACCCGACGGTTCAATTGCGTTTGTTGCGCGCTCGAGGCCCCGGCGTCCGCGGCAAGCCTGTGTGCTGGGTAGCGAAATGGCCGCCGGCTGCGGGAACCCGCTGGTGTCGCCGGGCGGGCTGGCGGGGCGGCACCAGGTGATGCTTGCCATTGCCGATGAGGTCGGCGCGTCCCATTTTTTTCAGGGCCTTGCGCAGCGCGGGCCAGTTGTCCGGGTCGTGATAACGCAGGAAAGCCTTGTGTAGCCGGCGTTGCGCAAGCCCCTTTACCGTGGGCAGCGTGTCACTGCGGCGCGTAATCCTGCGCAGCGGGTTTTTGCCGCTGTAATACATCGCCGTGGCGGTGGCCATCGGGGAGGGGTAAAACGTCTGTACCTGGTCGGCGCGGTATCGGTTGCGCTTCAGCCACAGTGCCAAATTCATCATGTCCTCATCAGTTGTACCGGGGTGGGCCGCAATGAAGTAGGGGATCAGGTATTGCTCTTTCCCCGCCTGTTTCGAGAATTTATCGAACATCGTCCTGAACCGGTCATAGCTGCCGATACCGGGCTTCATCATCTTGTCCAGCGGACCGTCTTCAGTGTGTTCGGGAGCGATTTTGAGGTAGCCGCCCACGTGATGAGTCACCAGCTCCTTCACATACTCCGGTGTTTCCACCGCCAGGTCGTAGCGCAGGCCGGAGGCGATGAGGACTTTTTTCACCCCCTCGACCTGCCGGGCACGGCGGTAGAGATGGACCAGGGGGGTCTGGTCCGTATCCAGGTTTTTGCAGATGCCCGGGAAAACGCAGCTCAGTTTGCGGCACCGGGCTTCCACTTCTTTACTCTTGCAGGCCAGGCGCCACATGTTGGCCGTGGGACCACCGAGGTCTGATATGACGCCGGTAAAGGCGGGTGAGGTGTCGCGGATCTTTTCGACCTCCCGGATGATCGAGTCCTCGGAGCGGTTCTGGATGATGCGCCCCTCGTGCTCGGTGATGGAGCAGAAGGTGCAGCCGCCGAAACAGCCGCGCATGATATTCACCGAGTGGCGAATCATCTCGTAGGCGGGAATGCGGGCGTCGCCGTACTGGCTGTGAGGCAGGCGGGTGTAGGGCAATTCGAAGACCGCATCGAGTTCTGCCGTCTCCAGTGGAATCGGCGGCGGGTTGAGCCAGACTTCCCGGTCGCCGTGGGCCTGGACCAGTGGCCGGGCGTTATAGGGGTTGGTTTCCTTGTGCAGTATGCGCGAGGCATGGGCGTAGAGTGCGCTGTCGCTTCTGACCTGCTCATAGGAGGGGATACGGATCACGACCTGATCATTCCCGCCGCTATCCAGCAGTCTCACCGGCTGGACCTGCCGGGCGGATTTTTTGCTGTCGCAGTCTAAGTCGCGGCTGTCATCATAGGGGTTAACGGCTTTCGCCGTCGGTCCCACCACGTCGATGGAGGTGGAGTCCAGCACTCGCCAGCCATCCGGTAAGCGCTTGCGCACAAAAGCGGTGCCGCGCAGGTCGCGGATGTCGCGCACGGCTTCCCCGGCCGCCACGCGATGGGCGATCTCTACAATGGCGCGCTCCGCGTTGCCGTACAGCAGCAGGTCAGCACGACTGTCCAGCAGAATGGAGCGGCGGATCTTGTCGCTCCAGTAATCGTAATGGGCGATGCGCCGCAGGCTGGCTTCGATACTGCCGATCACCAGGGGAACGTCCCGGTAGGCTTCCCGCAGGCGTTGGCTGTAGACGATGACCGCCCGATCGGGCCGTCGGCCGCCCTCGTTACCCGGGGTGTAGGCGTCATCATTGCGACGCTTCCGGTCCGCGGTATAGCGATTGATCATGGAGTCCATGTTGCCGGCGGCCACACCGAAAAAGAGATTGGGCCTGCCCAGTGCTGTAAACGCTTCCGTGTCGCTCCAGTCGGGCTGGGCGATAATTCCTACCCGGAACCCCTGGGCCTCCAGCAGTCGGCCTATGACCGCCATACCGAAGCTGGGGTGATCGACGTAGGCATCACCCGTGACCACGATAATGTCGCAGCTGTCCCAGCCGAGTGCATCCATCTCCGCACGGGACATGGGCAGCTCGGGGGCGGGGCCAAAACATTCGGCCCAGTACTTGCGGTAGGA
>JAHEEV010000095.1 GCA_024640505.1 Halieaceae bacterium | reverse complement strand
AGGCATGAAGTCCTCCAGACCGAATTCCGCGGCAATCACCCGGATCTCCGCCACTTCCTCCTCGCTGATAGTGCCGTCAGAGTTTGCGATCGCATAGAGGGAATCAATGAAGTGCCTGCTTCGCTCCAGGTCGAAACCGGCCTGGGACAACACCGGGGTTCGGTCGGTTTCCTGTACATGGCGCTGCATGAGCGAAATTTCCATGATGAATTCGACTTCGCCGGCCTCGAGGTCGCCGACCTCTGCCAGGATCTGGCGCATTTTCTCGCGCTCCTGGGGGGTTACATCCCGATCTGCGAAGGCGATGCGGGATAGGGAAAAAGCAAGCGTGGCGAGATAGCCGATACTGCCTGGATCGTATTTCTCCAGTAGCTGGAACATGCGACTCGTGTCTTCCGCGACCGCCTCGGTCAGTGTTTTCAGTCTTCCATCTTCGAGATTGAGAATCCTGTCGGCCACGTCGAGAATGCGATTATCGTGCGTCACGAGGACGACGGCAGCGCCGTCTTCTCGCGCCAGGCTCTGTATAAGTTCCACCACGTCTCGCCCTGATTGCCGATCCAGTGAGGCGGTGGGCTCGTCCGCCAGCACGACCTTTGGTCGATTGACCAGTGCCCGCGCGATTCCGGCACGCTGCTTCTGCCCGCCTGAAAGCTCGGCCGGTTTCTTGCGGACATGTTCGGCCAGGCCGACACGATCCAGAACATCAGCGGCCCGGTCAATTGCTTCCCCACCCACCACGCCCTGGAGCTGGAGTGCCATCCGGACATTGTTCTGTATGGACAGGCAGTCCAGTAGATTGTGCTGCTGGAAGATGTAGCCGATTTGCCTGCGCACCTTGGCGCGCAGCCGCTCGGGGCTGTTGTTGAGCTCGTGCCCCAGCACCTGTACGCTGCCCTCCTGGGTCGAGCGTAAAGCGCCGATCAGTGACAGCAGTGTGGTTTTTCCCGAGCCCGAGGGTCCGGTCAGGATGACGATTTCCCCGGCGTGGATATCCGCCGAGACCTCATGAAGAATTTTTTTACGCAGCCGGCCGCTGCCGAAAGAATACGACACCTCTCCAAGTGAAATCGCCTGCGTGTCCTGCATCAGAACACCTCCGCCGGGTCCACGGCGCGCAGCCGACGCAGGGCAAAGCTACCCGAAAAGACGCACATAGCGAGCGTGAGCCCGAATACGGTGGCAGCCTCCACGGTGGTCATGGCTAACGGCAGTCGTGTCGCATCCGCACTGATTTCATAAAGCATGACGGCGATCGCCATCCCCGGCAGGAATCCCAGCGTTGCCAGTACGATCGCTTCCTGCAAGACGACTCCGCGAAGGTAGCGATGGTTATAGCCCATGGCAAGCAGGGTCGCGTATTCCTGCATGTGCTCCTGTACGTCGGAATAGAGAATCTGGTAGACGATAATGGCACCGACCACCAGTCCCATGATGACGCCGAAAGTGAAGACATAGCCGATCGGCGTGGTGCTCTCCCAGTGATCGATCTCCAGCTGGGCGAACTCGCTACGGGTCAGCACTCTCGCGTCCCCTGGCAACTCGGCAAGTATCGCGTCCTGCACGGCCTCCGGCGTAAAACCGGGTTTAAGGCGGATCAGGCCGAGATCGATGGTAGATTCGAGGCGATTGGGAAAGATGCGCCGGAAGTTCAGGTCAGAGGTGATGATGCCACCATCTAGACCGAAGGAGGTTCCGACGGCGTAGAGGTCGACCACACTGAATTCCCGGTCATTGATTTCAGTCCTGATTTCTCCCTGTTCAGCCATCAATTCAGCGATCGGCCCATACTCTTCACGGCTGAGGCGATCGAAGATAACCTGATAGGGGATCTGTAGTTGGCGATGGTTTTCCGGGGTGATCAGGCGACTAAAACCGTCGTCAACGGGATCGAATCCCAGCACGAATATACTGCGCGAACGTTGCGGTTCGACGGGATGCCTCCAGACAGCCATGCCCAGGTATACCGGCGTGACAGACTCTACCTCTTCGAATCCCAGAACCTGGTACAGGCGGTTGCGTGAAAATTGCTTGGATACAAGCAGGAAATCGGTTTTGGGACTCAGCATCGCCAGGTCGTATTCAAAAGACGTGTGATACCTTACGGCGCTGGAGTAGAGAGCTTCGCGAAACTCGAGCTGCATGAAGATAAGAACAACGGCGAAAGTGATGCCCAGCGTGGCGGCAAGCATGCGCAGTTTCTGGTGCCAGAGTTGATGCAAGCCCAATGGTATGCCACGCATCATCAGATCTCGATTTCCACCTCCACCTGCATATTGGTAAAGCGTGCAACGCTGGTCCCATCGTCCAGAACGATCTTCACTTCGACCACCCTGGCGTCCGTTTTTGCGATTGGATCTGTGCCCAGCACATCCAGTCGGCTCACGCGCAGTTCGGTGTCCTCGACCACGCCTGTAAGAGGTTCATCCAGGGCTGCGAGGGATACCCGGGCCTTCTGTCCCGGCCTTATTTTCGCGATGTCGGTTTCGTACACTTCGGCGATCGCATACATCTGGTCAGTGCGGCCGAGTTCCAGGATGCCTTCCGGGCTGATCATCTCGCCGGGGCGCGCATGGATCTCCAACACCTGGGCACGTATAGGCGATGTTACGACAGCGAGATCGAGTCGCGCTCTGGCAGCGGCGAGCTCGGCCTGCGCCACTTCCAGGTTCATGTTTGCATCGTCGAGCCTGACGCGACTGGTGGCAGAAGTCCGCGACAGATTCGTCTGGCGGTCGAGTTCGCGTCTCGCATTTTTGATCACGGCCTCGAGGCGCTTGACTTCCGCTTTGCGCAATTCATAGGTGTCCAGCAGGGCAATCCGGTCTCCGACCTCAACCCAATCCCCCTCGCTGACATTCAGGGTCTTGATCACGCCGCCGCCATTGGATGGCCCTGCCAGATTGATGATGCCGTCCCTGGGTTCCAGCCTGCCCAGGCAGGAAATGGCGCGCTCTCCCGCTGCCGTGGTAACCGGGCACAGGCTGATAAAGCAGCTGACCAACAGAAACCCGATCCGAATTGTGTTTATTCTTCGAATGAAATACACGTCCAGATACCCGCGATGATCCCCATAGAGTCTAACCCAGTTCGGCGGTATTTCAATTTGTGAATAGAGCATCTTTTGGGCCTGCCCGGAGTGTTGCAGGGACTTTCCTGGCGATTCAGTGTTGGGTATGGACGCGAGGTCTCGCAACCCGCCCTGATTGCAAACCTAGTGCGTCTCTCTTTTCTGGCGGTGCGTGTGGTTGGAGGACGTGCTTATGAGTGTGGACAGTCCTGTGCGTCAGGGCTGAACGGGATGATAACGATTGCCGCTGACAAACGTTGATAAATCGTTAAACCTCACGCCATGGGTGCGCATTGCCCTGTGTGCGGCCCCGGCCACCATCTGGCGCAGGTAGAAGGGCTGGTTTACCACGAAGTGGTGGATAGCGTGCGTGGAACCAAAGTTGAAGCAGAACAATTGCATGGGCCACAGGAACCAGGGGCGCAGAATCTGGGTCTGTTGCATCAGGGTTGATACACCCCCGTAGTAGTGCATGTAGGACGTTACAAAGTTCAGGCAGAACGACCGCAGGAAGTTAGGCGCAATCACCACCACCACCACCAGATTCACGATGTTCATTCCCTCCGCCAGCCACGTGGGATCGGGCGGTTGCGCGCCGATCATCGGGCTGAACAGCATCACAGCATGGTAGGCGAGGAAGACGTACCACGTGGCAAAATACAGCGTCGCGAAGGGAAAGGACGCGCCCAGAATCTCCACCAGATTGAATCGCCTGTTCTCTGCGTTGAGCACCCGGACCCTGACGAGAATGCCGAGCAGGCCGTCTGCCATCACGAGCAGGCGAGTCAGTGGATTGACCACGCCGTTCCCCACTAACCGCTCTTCCAGGTCCTGCGGTGTTCCGGAAACCCGGTGGTGAAGATAATGAATGTCCCTGCGGTACCAGGGGTTGATGGTGTTCGGGCGCATGATCCAGACCACCAGCATCATCAGGTTCTGAACAAACCTGTTGTTTTTGAAGTACAGTCGATGAATCAGGTCGTGCTCCAGCTCGTGGGAGAGCGAGGCGAACAGTGCGGAGAGGGGGATGCTCAGGTAGGCGGGCAGCACGCCCCGGTAGTAAAGGTAGCCACTGAGGACCATGCCGAACAGGGAGAGGCACAGGATGGCGACGCCGAGTGCATTCTGATGCTGCAGAATCGGGTATTTGCGGCGCAGCCTCACCTCTTCAGCCCGAATCTCAGCTACGATCTGCCTTATTTGTTGTTCGTCCAGCGACAGAGCGGCGGCGCTCGTCGGAGGTACATCACGCGGATTGTCAGCCACGGCGACGCTCCCGGAATCGGACCTGGGGTTCAACTATATATAGCTCGGTATGGGCAATTTTCCAGCCTGGCCAATGGTAATCATGCGCTGACGGCCTTTAACGGGCACAAGGGAGCGGTGAGTCACGCTCTACTTTATAATCGTCGCGGTGGTCCTGCCGCATTGTGCGGGGGACCAGTGTGCGGGGGAGGTGTCGCGGTGACAGCAGGGTGATATGACGGAAAGCCATTACATCACCGATGTCATGATCCTGCTTTTGTCGGCGGTGATCCTCGTGCCCCTGTTCAAGCGCCTGGGGCTGGGTTCGGTACTGGGCTACCTGGCGGCGGGAGCACTGGTGGGCCCGTTCGGGTTCGGCCTTATTGGCGAAACCGATGAGATACGCACCCTGGCCGAGTTTGGCGTGGTGTTCCTGCTGTTCAGCATTGGCATCGAGATGAAGCCCGGTCGCCTTTGGGCCATGCGGCGCATGGTATTCGGCCTGGGCTTTGCCCAGGTCTTCTGTACCGGCTGGGCCCTGGTCGGCCTCGCTGTGCTGCTGGGGCAGTCGTCCACTGTCGCCGTGATCATCGGTTTCGGTCTGGCCCTGTCCTCGACGGCGTTCTGCCTCCAGCTACTGGTCGATCGCGGTGAGCTGGGAACCCGTTACGGGCGCGCCGCATTCGCCGTGTTGTTGCTGCAGGATCTCGCCGTGGTACCGCTGCTGACCCTGGTGGCCATGTTGGCAGCAGAGACATCGCTGCTGGAGGGGATCGAGGTCGCGATGCTGGAGGGCATCCTGGTTGTAGGCGGGGTCATACTCATCGGCCGATATCTACTGGGTCCCGCCCTGCGCCTGGTGGCGAGCAGCCAGATGGCGGAAGTATTCACGGCGGCTGCCATTCTCGTCGTGCTTGGAGCCGGCTGGCTGTTGGAGGAAGTGGGGCTTTCCATGGCGCTGGGCGCTTTCCTGGCGGGCATCTCGCTGGCCAATTCGCACTACCGGCACCAGGTCATCGCCGATATCCAGCCCTTTCGCGGAATGCTGCTTGGCCTGTTCTTTATGGGCGTCGGCATGACCATCAATTCACGCCTGCTATGGGAGGACGCCGGACTTTACGCCCTGCTCGTGCTTGGTCTGCTGCTGGCTAAGTCGGCGATTCTCTGGGTCCTGTGCCGGTTGCTGGGTGTCGGGAAATCTGACGCCGTGCGCGTATCGCTGCTGCTGTCCCAGAGCGGTGAGTTCGGTTTCGTTATTTTTGGCCTGGCGGCAATCAATGGCCTGCTGTCGCCGCAGCTGCTCCAGTTCCTCACGCTGCTGGTGGCGCTGACCATGTTGACCGTGCCGTTGATGCCGCCGCTTGCGAACGCGATCTGCCGCCGGCTGGACCGGGCGAGTGACGACAGCGATGTGAGCACAGACCATCTGGATACCGGTCAGGCACACGTTATTGTTGCCGGGTTCGGTCGTGTGGGACGGCGGATAGCCACGATACTGCAGGCCGGTGACGTGCCCTACCTGGTTGTCGAATCCAACATCGACCGGGTGACGGAGGGCAGGCAGGCGGGATTTCCCGTCTACTACGGCGACGCCGGCAACGTGGACGTGCTGAAAGCGGCCGGGGCGGGACAGGCGGAAATCCTCGTCTGCACCCTGGACGCGGTTGAGCCCGCCGTCAGACTCGTTCACCTGGTGCAGCACCACTACCCTGAACTCGCCATACACGCCCGCGGCCACGACCGGCAGCACTGCGATCGGCTGCTGCAGGCCGGCGCCACCGTCGCCGTTTCGGAGTCCCTGGAAGCGAGTCTGCAACTCGCGGAATCGGTGCTGGAGAACTTCGGTACAACAGAGGAGGAGGCCGCCGCGCTGGTGGCGAAATTTCGCCGTGAGTATTAGGGGTAACGGTTCGCCAAAGCGGGGATCAGGACACTAGATATCGATGCAGATTTTGCCGAAGTGGCGCTGCGCTTCCTGGTGGCGAAACGCCTCAGCCAGTTCCGACAGAGGATAATGGCTGTCGATCACCGGCTGCAGATCGTTAGCCTCCACCGCCTCGATCATATCCAGCTGGTGCTTCTGGCTGCCCACGGTGATACCACTGATCCGGGCGTTCTTGTGAAAGAGTTCCGCGGTAGGGACCTCGCCGCTGATTCCCGTGAGAACCCCGATCATGCTGATACAGCCGTCGAAAGCCACCGCGCGCACGGACTGAGCGACCGTGCCGGAACCGCCCACTTCCACCACCAGATCGGCACCGTGTCCGCCGGTTACGGCGAGCACCTGGTCGCCCCAGTTCTCCACCTCCCGGTAGTTGATCAGGTGATCCGCCCCCATGCCCTCCAGGCGAGCGAGCTTTTCCGCTGAGGAGGAGGTGGCGATGACCCGACACCCCATCAATTTGGCGAACTGCAAGGCAAAGATTGATACGCCGCCGCTACCCTGCACCAACACCCAGTCACCGGGCGCCAGGTGGGTTTCGACCATCAGAGCGCGCCAGGCGGTGAGGCCCGCGCAGGTCAGGGTCGAGGCCGCCGCGAAATCCAGGTTGGCGGGCATGCGGCTGAAACATCGGGAAGGCATGGTCACTGTTCGGGCGGCGAAGCCGTCAATGTTATCCCCGGGGACGCCGCCTAACTTGCCGGCTTCAGGCCGGCCATCCACCCAGTTGGGGAAGAAGTGGCTGAGGACCCGATCGCCAACGGCGAAATCATTCACGCCTTCCCCTACCGCAGTAATCTCGCCGGCCCCATCGGAGAGGGGAATGCGGCCATCTTCCGTCGGCAGCAGGCCGGTGACCACCGCGTAATCGTGAAAGTTGAGGGAGCTGGCCCTGATCTCGACCTGGATTTCACCGGGCCCGGGCTTCCTGGGTGCTACGGTGCGCAACTCCAGCCTGTCCAGCCCGCCGGGTGCTTTCAGTGCCATGGCCTGCATGTTGTCACCTCCCTTGTTTTGTGAGGGCACAGTGTGCCCAGTATCGCCATTCAAGGGAAGTAGTCGTGCAGATGGAGGTGAGGACCCCGTGATGGCGGTTTAAGTAAGTTGGGTCTTCGCGACTCAATCCTTGCCGTGCCGACTCTCGAGCCAACGGTCATTCATTTGTTCCAGCCAGCCACTGTCCAATGCGGCCACGAGCGCCAGGAGTGCAACGATGAACATGCCTACCAGGATGAAATCGCGTCGTTTGTGATGCCAGAGCCAGCCCAGGTGCGCGATCGGTCCGAGGCGCGGGAGGCGTTATCGTTCATGGGCACTGATGGTTCAAATCATGGTGTATTGATTTCCCGGCTGTAACGGCCTGGTTCCAGTTGCAGCACCGAAGGGTGTATACCGGACAGACAGTTTACAGTGCCCGGAGAAGAGGGCCAGGGCCGGGTTCTGGCCGGACAGTATCGATCCAGGGTGACTAAAATGGCCGGTCAATCCGGCCGCTTCCGTCATTCCCGCGCTGGTGGTAATCCAGAAAACTGGCGATCCTGACCTGGACCCGAACGGGTGCAGCAAGTCCGTTGCGGACGTGACCGAGTAGGCCGGAGGAGTCGCATGCAAACAGAATTCTGCAAACAGCTGGGCATTGAGGTGCCCATTTTCGCCTTTACCCACTGCCGCGACGTGGTGGTGGCGGTCAGCAAAGCCGGCGGTGTCGGGGTGCTGGGTGCGGTGGGCTTTTCGCCGGCGCAGCTCAAGGAGGAGCTGGACTGGATTGACGCGCATATCGGTGACCACATATACGGTGTCGATACCGTCATCCCGCAGAAATACGAGGGCATGGACAAGTCGACGCCCGAGGAACTGGTGGCCATGATCCAGGCGGCCATCCCACAGGAGCATCGGGATTTTACCGAGAAGTTACTTGCCGACCATGGGGTGCCACCCTGGTCGGAGGCCGGCGACGAGGTGACCCTGAGCTTTTCGGCCGTACAGGCACAGGCGCAGGTGGATGAGGCGCTGACGCGACCCAAGTGCCGTCTGATCGTCAATGCCCTGGGCACTCCGCCCGACGACGTCATCAAGCAGGTGCACGACTCGGGACGCCTGATCGGCGCGCTGGCGGGTCGCCTGAAGCACGGCATCCACCACAAGGAGGCGGGGCTGGACTTCGTCGTCTGCCAGGGTGCCGAGGGTGGCGGTCACGCGGGCGAGGTGACCTCCATGGTGCTGTGGCCGCAGATGGTCGACGCGGTCGCGCCTCTTCCCGTGCTCGCTGCCGGCGGCATCGCCGATGGCCGCCAGGTGCTTGCTGCCATGAGCATGGGTGCACAGGGGGTGTGGATGGGTTCCCGCTGGCTTAATTCCGCCGAAGCCCATGCCGAGCCCGCCCAGCGCGACTCCTATATGCAGGCCACCTCCGAGGATACGGTGCGCTCGCGCTCCTTTACCGGCAAGACTGCCCGTATGCTCAAAAACGAGTGGACCGAGGCCTGGGAACGGCCCGATACACCGGACCCCCTTCCCATGCCCCTGCAGGGCTACCTGACCTTCGACGCGGTGCGCCGCACCAGCCGGTACGCGGGCGCCGGCGAGACCCAGAAGGTGGCCTTCAACCCGATCGGCCAGGTCGTGGGGCAGATCAACGAGATCGAATCCTGCCGGGATATCATGTTCCGCCTGCAGAGCGAGTATCTCGAGGCACTGGAGGCGGTGAACACGCTGACACCAGCGGATTAAACCACTGGAGGGTACGCGCCCTGCGACGGGGCGCGACCATTGCCCGCCCAGACCCGGGGTGTTACAACTGAACCCGTTTACGAGTTGCACCAACTAACGGGAGGTTTGGCATGTCAATGAACGATGCGGAGAAGCGGGTGGTCGACGGCACCACCTGGGATCAGTTCTGCGATGCGTTGAAAGAGGCGGGAAGGATCGTCCAGAGCGAGAAAGCGCCGCAGGACCCTTTCAACCAGGCGGAGGGCTACCGCTATCTCGCGCGGCTGTTGCGCGGGGGTTTGGAGAGCTTCCTCGAATTCCGCGACCCGCTGTTTCCCCAGTTGCGCTGCGGCGCCCACGAAACCATCAAGCTGGGGGCCGACAATCCGGACAACCGCTACGAGAGCGCCCCGGTCAACCCGAAGCATGACTACCGCATCTACGGACACCGGGGTAGCGTCGATTACCTGGGTATCAGCACCATCATCAACAAGTATGCCTCCGGCGGCACCATGGAGGTGACGGGTCACATCGATCATCGCGGCATGGAGATCAGCGATGACGGGTCCCTGGAGATCATCGTGAGCCGCAACCCGCAGCCGGGCAACTGGCTGCAGATGGCAGAGGGCACCAATTCGATCACCGTGCGACAGACCTTCCAGGACCGGGTTAATGAGCAGCGCGCCGAGTTGAAGATCGAACGTATCGGCGCTGCCGAGGACAGGCCTGCACCCCTGACCTCCGAGCAACTGGAGCGCGGCCTGCAGGGTGCCGTGATGTTCGTGAAAGGCTCCGCCCAGCTGTTTGAAAACTGGGCCGAAAGCTTTCTGCCCACGCTCAACCAGTTACCCCCGGCGGACCAGGACTACTGCCAGTCCATTGGCGGCGACCCCAATATTTTCTATTTCCACAGCGCCTGGGAGCTGGCGGATGACGAGGTGCTGATTATCGAAGCGCCGGAAATTCCCGAGTGCCAGACCTGGAACTTCCAGCTGGACAACTGGTGGATGGAGTCTCTCGATTACCGGCACCACACCATTCATGTCAATAAGCATACGGCGCACTACGAGCCCGATGGCAGTGTGCGCCTGGTGGTTTCCCACACGGACCCGGGTGCGCCCAACTGGATCGAGACCGCTGGCCACCGGATGGGGACCATGTGCTGGCGCTGGATCGGGGCGGAGGAGCACCCCCTCCTTAACACCCGCGTGGCCAAGCTGTCGGACCTGAAGTGACCGGGCAGGCCATCAGTTTCGACGTCGACACGCTGGTCCGGGAAGCGAAGGCGCAGACTGGCTTCGATGACTTCGGGTCGCTGCCCTATCGCGAAGGCCTCGAGACCCTGGCGGCGACCTACGACCGGCATGTGGCCGATCCCGCCGGTCGCAGTCGGTGCCGGGATCGGCTGGTGACCCTGCTGGCAACGCGCCTGCGGTGCGAGAACGCCTTCCGGACGATTCCGGAAGTGGCCGACCAGGAGATCCGCGCACCCGTCTTCGTTACCGGTCTGCCGCGTTCGGGCACATCGGCGCTGCTGAACCTTTTGGCCACGGCGCCGGAAAACCGCGGCTTATTGCAGTGGGAGATCCATTTCCCGGACCCCTGGCCGGGCAGCAAGCCTGGCGACGAGGACCCGCGCTACCGACCCCTGGCCGAGGCACTGGAACGGGCCCGGGATTCCGACTTCGCCAAAATGCATTTTATCGATGCCGATACACCGGAGGAGTGCGTGTTGCTGCACGCTTTCGCCCTCAGCGGCGTGCAGCTGGGTTTCGAGATCATGCTTGAACCCTACCGCAGCTGGTTGCTCGGGCAGGACCTGGTATCGCTCTACGCCTACCAGAAAAAGCAGCTGCAGCTGCTCAACTGGCGCAACCCCGGACAGCAGTGGATGTTGAAAGCGCCGGCGCACATGTGGGGTATCGACGCGATCATGTCGGTATTTCCCGATGCGCGGTTTATCTGGTGCCATCGGAATCCCCGGGCGGTGGTGCCCTCCATCAACAGTATGAACCGCCAGGTCATGAAAATGTACGCCGGGGACTGCAGTCACCTCGACGCCGCGGCAATCGGGCGCAGTGTCATGGAGTGGTACGCCGAATCCCTCGAGTGCGGACTGGCGTCGCGCTCACACCTGCCGGGTGAGCTGTTTGTCGACTGTTCACAGCGCGAGCTGGTGGAAGCGCCCATGGCGGTGGTGGAACGCGTGTACCGCGCTTTCGACCTTGACCTCGGTGACGCCTCGCGATCGGCCCTGCAGGGCCACATCGACGCCAATCCCAAGGGCAAACACGGGCGGCACGAGTACGACCTGGCCAGCTTTGGACTGACCCGGGAGATGATCGATGACCGCTTTGCTTTCTACACACGGGATCCGCGCTGGCCGATCAGTGACTGAAGCCTGATTCGGGAGAGGCTAGATGATGACCATGCCCCTGGCACGTATCCATGGCCCCGGTGACATCCGACTGGACCCGGTCGCTGTGCCGCAGGCCGGCCCGCGGGACGTTGTGATTCAGGTCGAGCGCTGTGGTATCTGCGGCTCCGATCTCAGCTATGCCAAAATCGGGGGTATTCCCGGCGCTCCCAGTCCTTTCGCCATCGGCCACGAGTTTTCCGGCAGGGTGGTTGAGGCGGGCGCGCAGGTAACCCATGTGGCGGTGGGAGATCGCGTGGTCGTCAATCCGGAGGGCGGGCAGAACCGCATAGGGTCCGATGGATTGAGCGGTGCTTTTGCCCCCTACCTGTTGTTTGCAGACGCGGCCGGCGACCCCGATGCGGTTATCCGTTTGCCGGAATCCCTGGACTATGAGTTGGGTGCCCTGGTAGAACCGCTTTCGGTGGGCCTGCATGCTGTGGAGCAGGGCCAGGTGGCACCGCGGGACAGGGTGGTGGTGTTCGGGGCCGGCCCGGTGGGCCTGGCCGCAGCGCTGGTTGCCAGGTATTACGGCGCCGCCGATGTCGTAATAACGGATCTCTCCAAACAGCGCCTGGCCAGCGCGGCAGAACTCGGGCTGGCAACCTTCCACGCTGATTACGGCGATATCGCGGAGTTCCTCAAGCAGCGCCATGGTACGGTGCACCTGGATCCCCTGCTGGGTGAGCAGGCGGCAACCGACGTGTTGATCGAGGCGACGGGAGTCGGCGCCGTGTTCCAGCAGATTCTCGGGGTGGCCCGCAAGAATGCCCGCGTGGTCGTGGTGGGTGTGCATTTCGCGCCAGTGGAACTGGACATGATCAATTTCCTGCTGCGCGAACTGCATATCATCGCTTCTATTGCCTACGATAATGAGGTCTTTGCCAGGGCGATCGATATGCTGCTCAGCGGTAAGGTAGACGCCCGCAGGATGATCTCCCATCGCTTTCCCCTGTCGAGTTTCGACGAGGCCTATGCCCAGGCCACGCGGCCGGACGAGGCCGTCAAGGTGATGGTGGACTGCCAGAACTGAACCGGTTGCTGCTAGCGGAGATACCCCGGCAACAGGTTCTCTAATTCAGCGGGCGTGGGCGCAAAGGCACTGTGCCCCGAGTCAAAGTGGAGCAATTCATCGACTTCGGCGTTCTTCGCCTGTTCTTTTTGATGGTCGGGGTGCAGGGCGCGGTCCTTGTCCAGCAGAACGAAAGTGGATGCGATACCGTCTGGCACAATAGTGATGACCGCCAGAGAATGGCCGACCCTAACGGGCTGGGGTCCGGGGGCTCCGTGGCAGGACGGCGAGTGCTTCCGTTTCACACAGGAGCTCGGGCCTGCAGACCGGCGCCTCGACCAGGACGTTGGGGAAGCCCTCGTAGCCGGCTTCGCGGAACTTCTGCCGCAGGCGGGCGGCGTCTTCAGGATGCTTCAGGTAGGTGATCGCGGAGACCACATCGCCAAAACTCGCCCCCTGGCCCTCGAGCAGGGCGGCGACGTTCACCAGCATGCGGTCAGCCTGGGCCTCGAAGTCATCCAGGTGCACGGTCGCGCCTGTCTCATCGATGCTCGCGGTCCCGGAGACGAGGAGCGCGACCTTGTTCGTTTCAGCGACTCGCATACCGCG
>JAHEEV010000094.1:11770-13059 GCA_024640505.1 Halieaceae bacterium | reverse complement strand
TGTAACAGCCAGGCAAAGCCGGGATGGCCGTGCACCCGGCGTTGCAGGTGCCCTGCCTTGGGCCAGGGATTGGGGTAGAGCAGGTAGTGATGCGCTGCGCCCATGCCCGCCTCCACCAGCTGGCGCCACAGGGGTTCACACTCTGCACGCAGCAGCAGGTAATTTCCTCCCTCACCGCCGGCGTGCCTTGCCAGGCGGCTGGCGGATCGGTCGATGCCCACGACCAGGTGCCCGGGGTGTCGGGCCGCCAGCAGGGCCGTGCTCTGCCCGGTGCCGCAGAACGAGTCGATCACCAGAGGACGCGGCGTCGCATCCAGGTGCCGCAGCAGGGTCGAGAAAGCCTCCCGGTTGTGCCTCGCCACCGGCTTGCGCTCGGCATGTTCCAGGTGGCGTTGCAGGATCTCCGGCAGCCGCGGATGGGTATACACCTGGTTGCTGGTCACCGGGCGGGAACCCTGGTCCGGAGGCGGAGCTTGCATCGAGTCAATTGTCCCGGGTTTGATGTGAGTCACGACCGCTGCGATCATAACAGCTGACAATAGCCACATCTTACAGCCAGGAAAAGGAAACGCTATGCGCGAGGACCTGCGGCCGTTCTGGGTCAAGCAGTGCTATCTCAAGTTCAGGCACTGGTACACCGAGTATTTTCTGCGCCCGGAATGCGACTACCTCGGGCCGTACCATACGGTGATGAAACCCTGGTACGTGCACATCTCCGGCAACAATATTCGTATAGGGCGGTGTTTCACCGCCATCGGCGAGCCGGGTAACCGGGTGGAAGTGGGGGTCTGGGGGCGTGGGGAAGGCGAGGGCAGCATACAGATCGGGGACTGTGTGCTCATGAGTCCCGGTTCGCGGCTCAGCGCCAGCGATGAAATCGTCCTCGGAAACGGGGTGATGCTGGCCAATGGCGCCTATGTCACCGACTCCGACTGGCACACGATCTACGATCGCACGGAGCGCGCCCCGGAGCCCACGCCGGTGCACATCGGCGACAACGTGTGGCTGGGAGACCACTCCACGGTGCTCAAGGGCGTTACGATCGGTGAGAACAGCGTGGTGGCGGCCCGGGCCGTGGTCATCCGGGATGTGCCTGCCAACGTGGTGGTGGCGGGTAATCCTGCCAGGGTGGTTAAGGAGCTCGACCCTGAGCGGGGTTTTACCACTCGCATGGACTACTTCGCCAATCCTGCCGAACTCGAGCGCTTCTTCGATGCCATCAACAGAGAAGTTCTGGCCGGTAACAGTTTCTGGCGCTGGCTGTGGTCCGTCATCTACCCGGCTTCCCG
>JAHEEV010000094.1:0-11670 GCA_024640505.1 Halieaceae bacterium | reverse complement strand
GCATGGACTACTTCGCCAATCCTGCCGAACTCGAGCGCTTCTTCGATGCCATCAACAGAGAAGTTCTGGCCGGTAACAGTTTCTGGCGCTGGCTGTGGTCCGTCATCTACCCGGCTTCCCGCTCTTCCTGATTTCCTGTTCATCCTGGATTGGTTGCATACCGCTTCGTTTGCTCCGGTCTCATTGTTGTTTGGCGTGTTTTATGGGTTGAGTGCTTACCAGCAGCAGCGGCTCCCGGGGGTGTCCTGCTTGTTCAAAAGTTCATTCACCGCAGGACACCCCCGGGAACCGCTGCTGCGTTGGGTCCTCTCCGGAGCGAAGTCCCCGCAGGGGGAAGACCTGTCGAGCGAATGAACTTTTGAGCGAGCAGGTCTTCCCCCTGCGGGGACGGTTAGCAGGGCAGAACCCCCACCACCCTGTTAGTCGACGGGTCGGATTATGCACACATTCCACGCTAAAGCAGCTGCAGCGGCTCCTCCTGCAGCGCCGCCAGCTGTTCGCGAAGCTCGAGGATGTGGTCGGCCCAGTAGCGTTCCGTGTTGAACCAGGTGAAGCTGCGGGGAAAGGCGGGGTCGTGCCAGCGGCGGGCCAGCCAGGCGGCGTAGTGGATGAGGCGCATGGTTCGCAGTGACTCGATCCACCGAATCTGGCGCGGATCGAAATCGCAGAACTCCGAGTAGCCTTCGATCAGTTCCGACAGCTGCAGCTGCCGGTCGTGCCTTTCACCGTTGAGGAACATCCACAGGTCCTGCACCGCTGGTGCCATACAGCAATCATCCAGATCCACGAAGTGCGCCGTGTCGTCGCGCCAGAGGATATTGCCGACATGGCAGTCGCCGTGGATGCGGATGAGGTCCGTCGGCGCCACATCTGAGTAGATCGCCGTCACCGTATCCGCCAGGTCCCGGGTCAGGGAATCATAGGCAGGCTCCAGTTCGCGGGGGATGAAACCGCCCAGCAGGAACTCGCGGCTCTCGAGCAGCATACGCTGCACCGTGATCTGCTGTCGGTAACGGAAGGGAGCGGCTCTTCCCACCGCGTGGATGCGACCCAGGGTGCGGCCCAGCACCAGCAGGTTGTCGAGATTGTCCAGCTCGGGGGGATAACCGCCACGACGCGGGAACAGGGCGAAACGAAAGCCTTCGAATTCGTGCAGGGTCTGGCCGGCCTCGTCCCGCAGTGGTGCGACTACTGAAATATCAGCCGCTACCAGTTCGAGGCTGAAGGCATGCTCCTCCAGGATCTGGTCGTCGCTCCAGCGCTCCGGCCGATAAAACTTGACGATGAGGGGATTATCATCCTCGATGCCGACCTGGTAAACGCGATTTTCATAGCTGTTCAGTGCCAGCAGGCGGGCGTCACTGAGGCGGCCTGTGGATTCGATCGCATCGATGACCCGGTCGGGCGTGAGTTGGTCGTAGGGATGCTCGTTCATGACGACTCTGCCATCTCCATCAGCAGTGCGGCGCTCTTGATCTGTGCAAACACGGCATCGCCAACGCTAAGCCCCAGTTCGGTCGCCGACTTGCGGGTGATGCGGGCCAGCAGATGCTGCGAACCCAGTGACAGCCGCAGCATGATCCTGGCCGCCCCGCTCTCCTCGATTTCGGCGATTTTGACCGGGAGGATATTGAGTATGCTGGATTGGCCGGGGCGCTCCCGGCAGACACTGATATCCCTCGCGGGGATGCGCACGCGTCGCTGCCGTCCTGCCGAGTCGGGCAGCTGGTTGACGAACAGGGTGTAGCCCTCGAGGTCCAATTCAGTGAGCCCGAAGTCGGGGTCGTGCTGCCTGACTGTCGCCAGGACGATGGCGGCCGCCTGTTCCTCGTGAGACAGGCGCGTATCGAGCCGACTGCAGAGTTCCAGCAGGGGCCCCTGGGCGGTGGCGCGCCCGTGCTCCAGCAACAGCAGGTGATCGGCCAGCTGGCTGACTTCCTCGATATCGTGACTGACATAGAGCATCGGCAGCGCCAGTTCACTGGCCAGGCGTCGCAGGCAGGGAATGAGCTCCCCGATAGCCGCGTGGTCCAGGTTGGCCAGGGGTTCGTCCAGCAGCAACAATTGGGGAGCGGACAGTAGCGCCCGGGCAATGGCCACGCGCTGTTTCTGGCCTGCCGAGAGCGCCTGTGTCGCGCGTGGCAGCAGTTCCCGGAGGTCTAGCAACTCCACTACGGTGTCCAGTGACGGCCCGGCCTGCCCGGCGCGTTTCAGGGCATACGCCAGGTTGCCGCGCACGTCCAGGTGAGGGAACAGCCGGCCATCCTGGAATACGTAGCCCACACGACGCTCCCAGGGGGGCAGATACTGCCCTCCCGCCTGCCAGCTCTCGTCCCGGAAGTGAATCCGGCTGCCGGGCTGCGGACGCCGCAGGCCGGCGACACAGTCCAGCAGGGTGCTCTTACCGCTGCCGCTGGGTCCGTAGATCGCGGTGATACCCGTGTCGGGCAGTTCACAGTCCAACTGCAGACGGAAGCCCTGTTCCCCTTCAATGTCGATAGCCAGGGCGAGGTTACTCAACTCGTTACCCGCCAACTGTCGCGGCCGCCTCTGCGGTAGAGCAGGAAGAGCAGTGCCAGGGAAAACATGACGAGGCCCGCGGCGAGGCGATGGGCTTCGGCAAAGCGCAGTGATTCCACCTGGTCATAGAGCGCGATGGACAGCACCTGGGTTTCCCCGGGGATATTGCCGCCGATCATCAGTACCACGCCGAATTCGCCCACCGTGTGCGCGAAGCCGAGGCTGGCCGCGGCGAGGAAACTGCGCCGGCACATCGGCACCACGACGGAGCGGAACTGGACTGCGGGGCTCGCCCCCAGGGTGGCCGCCGCCTGCAGCAGTCCCTGCGGAATCCGCTGGAAGGCGGACTGCAGTGGCTGTACCACGAAGGGCAGTGAATAGATGACCGAGCCTATCACCAGCGCGCTGAAGCTGAACGCCAGCTGGCTGCCGGTCAGGGCTTGCCAGAACTGTCCCAGCGCGGTGTCGGGGGCCAGTAGCAGCAGCAGGTAAAACCCCAGTACGGTGGGCGGCAGGATCAGGGGCATGGCCACCAGGGACTCGACCAGGGCGGGAAGCGTTCCCCGTCGCCGCGACAGCCACCAGGCCAGTGGCGTACCAATCAGTAGCAGCAGGACGGTGGTGATGCCGGCCAGGGCGATGGTGAGGTAAATGGCGTCCTGTTCTGCAGTGCTCAGGGGCACGGTGCATAGCCCGCTTTAATGATCTGTGAACGCACCGTATCACTTCTTATCCAGCTCAGGTAGGTCTCCACGGCAGTACTGCCGGCCCCGCGGGGCAGGACCATCGCATGTTGTGCCAGTGGCCGGTGCCAGTCGCCGGGCACCGGCGTGCCGTCCGGTGCCAGTGCGCGGGCGACCAGCGCGAGGTCCGTGCCGCCGCTGCGCCAGAACTGGTAGGCCTGTAACACGTTGTTTCCCCGGACCAGTTTCCGTTCCCCTGCGGCGGCGAACTCCGGTCTCGCCAGCACGTCCATGGCAGCGGCGCCATAGGGTGCCGTGGCGGGGTTGGCGATGGCCAGGCTGAGCCGCGGGTCTGCCAGCAGCGCCAGGTCGCGCCCGCCCCCGACCATGACCAGCTGTCCGATGGCATAGCAGAAGGTGCTGCCCCCGACCTCGGTTGCGAGCCGTTCGGGGGTAGCCTGGTCTGCGGCGAAAAAAAGGTCGAAGGGCGCGCCGTGCAGGATCTGGTTGTAGAGCACCCCGGTGGAGGCGCTGCTGAGCAGGATGGGCTGGCCGGTCTCGGCCTCGAAGCGGGCGTTGATCTGTTCGAGTGTGCTCCTGAAGTTGGCCGCCACCGCCACTCTCACCGGCTCCGCAGCCCGGAGATCCGGCGGCAACAGCAGCAGCATAACAATCAGCAGGGCGACTCGCATATCCGTCTGCAGGGTGATCAGAAATCAGCCGCCGGGAGGCGGGGTTCGGGCCAGGCACCACACGTCTACCGCCGAGGCGCCGGCGGCACGCAGAGTCCTGGCCATGGCCTCGGCGGTGGCGCCGGTGGTGAACACGTCATCCACAATGGCGACCCGAAGCGTTGCACAGGCACCCCGGGTTGTAAAGGCGCCCTGCAGGTTGCGACGGCGTTCCACGGCGCTCATCCCGGACTGGGCCGCCGTCGGTCGCACGCGTCGCACCAGGTCGCCCCGGTAACCGCCACTGGCGATCTCCGGTCGCATCCGGCACAGCTGACGGCACAACAGGTCCGACTGGTTGAATCCGCGGCGCCAGAGCTTGCGCCAGTGCAGGGGAACCGGGACCAGCAGGTCCACCGCGCCGTGAGACGGGATTTCCCGCAACCACAAGTGGGCCAGCAGAGACGTCAGGCGGGTTTCGCCGCGGTATTTCCAGCGGTGGATGAGGTGTGCCAACTGCTCCGAGTAGAGCCAGGGCGCTATCACCCGGCCGAAGGCCGGGGGTCTTTGCAGGCAGCCGCCGCACAGCAGCGGACCGCCGGAGCCGGCGGCAAGTGGCACGGCACAGCGTTGGCAACAGCAACCGTTTGGCAGCAGATCGCCTTCACAGCCGGGACACAGGGGTACGTCCCTATGGCTGCGCAGCCCGCACAGGCAGCAGTGATTAGGAAACAGCCCCTCCAGGAGGGCGGAAGCGCATTCGTTAACCATACCGGCCTCTCCAGGTTGACAGATTTCCTGGCGACGTTATCATTCCGGAGTTCGTCTATTCACTGCCTTCAGGTATCCCATGTCTTCATCGATTGCAGCTGCCCGGCCGGATTCGGTCCTGTCCCGGGATGAAATTCGCCATGACTGGACCGTCGAAGAGGTCGAGGCACTGTTTTCCCAGCCGTTCAACGACCTGCTGTTCCAGGCCCAGACCCTTCATCGCCGTTATTTTGACCCGAATCAGGTTCAGGTGAGCACGTTACTTTCCATCAAAACCGGCGCCTGTCCGGAGGATTGTGCCTACTGTCCCCAGAGCACCCGGTACGATACGGGCCTGGAGGCGGAGAAGTTGATGGAGGTGGAAAAAGTCCTGGAACAGGCCAGGGCGGCCAGGGCATCCGGGGCGACGCGGTTTTGCATGGGGGCCGCCTGGCGCTGCCCGAAACCCCGGGACATGCCCCATGTGGTTGCCATGGTCAGGGGCGTGAAGGAACTCGGCCTGGAGAGTTGTATGACGCTGGGCATGCTGACCCGCGACCAGGCCGAGGAGCTGGCTGATGCCGGCCTGGACTATTACAACCACAACCTGGACACGTCACCGGAATTTTACGGGGACATCATCACCACCCGTACCTATCGGGACCGGCTGGAGACACTGGAGCACGTTCGTGAGACCGGTATGAAGATATGCAGCGGTGGGATCGTGGGCATGGGAGAACAGCAGAGGGACCGCGCGGGTCTGCTGCAGCAGTTGGCCAACCTGCCGCAACACCCGGAGAGTGTCCCGATCAACATGCTGGTGCGGGTGCAGGGTACCCCCCTGCAGGACGAGGAGGACCTGGACCCCTTCGAGTTCATCCGCACCATCGCCGTGGCTCGTATCATGATGCCCGCCTCCCATGTGCGCCTGTCTGCAGGCCGGGAAGAGATGAATGAGCAGATGCATGCCCTGGCCTATTTTGCCGGTGCCAACTCGATTTTTTACGGGGAGAAGCTGCTGACTACTCCCAATCCACGGTCCAACGCGGATATGGCGCTGTTTGATCGCCTGGGCATACAGCCCGAACAGCGTGAGGTAGAGCGGCCTCCGGAAACACCCAGTGCGCAGTTCTACAATGCCGCGGCGGCGGGTACCCCGGCTACCTAGGGCAATGCCATGGAGCCATTCTCCCGGCGCCTGCAGGAATCCCTGGACCGGCGCCATCGCGACGGCCTCTATCGACAGCGACTGACACTGGAGTCTTCCCAGGGGCCGGTAGTGCGCCTCGCGGGCCGCCAGTACCTCAACTTCTGCAGCAATGATTACCTGGGCCTGGCGGCTCACCCGAAAGTCATCGCGGCACTGCGTCGCGCTGCCGCCGACTATGGCGTCGGCAGCGGCGCCTCTCACCTCGTCTGCGGGCACAGTGCGCCTCACCGTGAGTTGGAGGAAGCGCTGGCGGCATTCACCGGCCGGCCCCGAGCGCTGCTTTTTTCCAGCGGGTATGCCGCCAATACCGGGGTGCTGGGCACCCTGCTGCAGCGGGGCGATCACGTGTTCGAGGATCGCCTCAATCATGCCTCCCTGCTGGACGGTGGCCTGCACAGCGGCGCCCGTTTCCAGCGCTTTCCCCACAATGACCTGAGCGCCCTGCAGGCCAGGCTCGAAGCAGCATCGGGCCCCAAACTGGTGGCTGTGGACGGGGTCTTCAGCATGGACGGGGACAGTGCCCCCCTGGCTGAACTGGCCGGACTGTGTAGCGCACAGGGTGCCTGGCTGATGGTGGACGATGCCCACGGCTTCGGGGTCCTGGGAGCGCGGGGTGCGGGCAGTGTGGAGGCCGCGGGTCTCGATACAGATACCGTACCTGTGCTGATGGCCACCCTGGGCAAGGCCCTGGGAACGGCGGGTGCGTTCGTGGCCGGCAGTGAGTTGTTGATTGAGGGCCTGATCCAGCAGGCCCGCAACTATATCTATACGACGGCACAGCCGCCCGCACTGGCCGCCGCCACGCTGGCATCCCTGGAACTGCTGCAGGAGGAGTCCTGGCGCAGGGAGCACCTGGCTGCGCTGGTCAAGCGTTTTCGACGGGGGGCCGGGCAGCTTGACCTGCCCGTGCTGCCGTCAACCAGTGCTATCCAGCCGCTGATGGTGGGCGAGCCGGAACATGCGCTGGCGCTGAGTGAGCGGCTGCGGGAGCAGGGTATGCTGATCAGCGCCATCCGTCCCCCGACAGTGCCTGCCGGAACCTCACGGTTGCGTGTCACCCTGACTGCTGCACACAGTGAGGGTCAGGTCGACCGGCTGCTGGAGCAGTTGGCGGTATGCTGGCGGGGTGCGTGAGCGGGTGTTGAACAGCGAGTACCTGCCCGCCAGTGGTAGCAGTCGCCAGCAGCTGGTATTGCTGCACGGGTGGGGCTGCAACCGCGAAATCTGGCGACCGTTGCTGGCGTCAGTCCGCTCCTGGGCAGGTGTCACCCTCCTTGATATTCCCGGTTGTGCTCCCGGAGCAGGTGAAGCGGCTGACCTCGATGATGTCACACGGGCTATTCTGGAGGTCGCCCCCGCGCAAGCCGTGTATGTCGGCTGGTCCCTGGGTGGTCAGCTGGCGATGGCGATGGCGGAGCGATACCCGGACGCTGTGAGCGCCGTGGTCACAATCTGCAGTAATCCGAGCTTCCTTGCCGGTGATGACTGGCCCGGTATGGAGCCCGCGGAATTCGTCGCCTTCCGCGAGCTCTTTGCCAGGGATGCAGCTGCGGCCCTGAATCGCTTCGACAGCCTGCAGGTGCGCGGTGCAGCCCGGCCCCGCCAGTTGCTGCGCCGGCTCCGCTCGCTGCGTAATCAGCAGGATGGCCACGGTCTGCGCACGGGCCTGGACTGGCTGCAGTCCCTGGATCAAAGGGTGCAGCTGGCCGATCCTGGACCACCCCGGTTGCTCCTGTTCGCCTCGGAAGATGAGCTGGTTCCTGTTGATTGTGCACCTCGGGTCTCGAAACTGGTCGCAACAGATACAGTGGCAGACGTAGCAACCCTGGACGGGGTAGGCCATGTGGCACCCCTGGAATCGCCGCAACTGCTGGCACGTCGACTGCGCGGGTTTCTCGAGAATGCCGGCCTGCTGGATCACCGCTTGCCGCCGCCTGCGCAGCTGGCGAAGCAGGATGTCGCAAATTCCTTCAGCCGTGCCGCACCGGAGTACGATTCGGTAGCCAGGTTGCAGCAGGATGTGGGCAGTCGCCTGCTGACCACCCTCGACTCGCTGCCCAGGGGGCCCGGGCGGATTCTGGATCTCGGCTGCGGTACGGGTTATTTCTACCCGGCGCTGAGGCATCGCTTCCCGGAGGCGGAGTACCTGGGTCTCGATCTGGCGGCGGGCATGGTGGAGTTTGCACGGCAGCGCTTTCCGCAGGCTGACCGGTGGCTGGTGGGAGACGCGGAGGCCCTGCCGCTGGCGGCCGGTTCGGTGGATCTGGTGTTCAGCAGCCTGGCCATTCAGTGGTGTTATCGGCCGGAACTGCTGTTCGCCGAACTGTCCCGGGTGCTGCGGCCGGGTGGATACTGCGTCTTTACGTCCCTGGGCCCCGCGACACTGCAGGAGCTGCGCGCAGCGTGGGCCGCGGTTGACGAGCACCAGCATGTGAACAGCTTCCTGCCCCCGGCAGAGCTCACGACGGCAGCGAACCGTGTCCCCGGCCTGTGCCTGACGTTGAACACCGAACAGTTCTGTATGCGATACCAGCGGGTGCGGGACCTGCTGGATGAGCTGAAGACACTGGGCGCCCACAATGTGAATCGCGGACGCCCCGAGGGCCTTACCGGGCGTCGGGCACTGCAGGGTATGCTCGACGCCTATGAGCGCTGGCGCGAGGGGGGAACGCTGCCGGCAACCTACGATGTGCTGTTTGGCACGCTGGAGAAGTTATGAGCAAGACCTGGTTTGTGACCGGAACCGACACCGGTGTAGGCAAGACGGCAGTGTGCTGCGCGTTGCTCGAGGCCGCCGCTGCGGCAGGGCTGGCGACCGCCGCGGTGAAGCCGGTCGCTGCCGGATGTGATGACCGGGGTCGCAACGAGGATGCGCTGCAGCTGATGGCCTGCATGTCGGCGCAGCTGGACTATGAACAGGTCAATCCCGTGGCCCTGAAGGCTGCCATCGCCCCGCACATCGCGGCCCGGGAGGAGGGCCGACGGCTGTCGGTCAGTCGCCTGGCCGGGTTGTGCCGCGGGGTGATGTCTACGGCGAGCGACTTCGTGTTGATCGAGGGAGCGGGCGGTTGGCGGGTCCCCGTCGGTTCCCGGGAGACTCTCGCGGATCTGGCGAGGGAGCTGCAGGTGGGCGTGATCCTGGTTGTGGGTATGCGGCTGGGGTGCATCAATCATGCCCTGCTGACAGCCGAAGCCATCCAGCGCGATGGACTGCAACTGGCCGGCTGGGTGGCTAACCAGAGTGATAGTCGTATGGCCAATCATCAGGAAAACCTGGACACATTGCGTAACCTGCTCCCCGCACCCCTGCTCGGAGACGTGCCCCGGCTATCCCCCTTTGATCCAGTTGAGGCGAGCAGCTACCTGGATATTAAAGGCCTGCAGATAGAGTAAGCACTTACTTCAGTCTGAGGGCGTGTTCCTTATAACGGTTAGCCAGCGGTGATTCGGAATTTACTGCCAAAAAGATATTTGACTTCCGCGGATTTTCACGCAAAATGTAAGCACTGAACACATGGCCCGGTGCAGGTAATCTGTGCGCGAGTTTCTGGGCCTTCATCAAACGAAGAGGTGGTCACCATGCCAGAGTACAAGGCGCCCCTGCGCGATATCAGTTTTGTGATGAACGAGTTGCTCGAAGCCGAGAAGCTCTACCAGACACTGCCCGGCTATGAGGAGGCCTCCGAGGACCTCATGAATGCCATCGTGGAGGAGGGTGCGAAGTTTGCCGAAGAGGTGCTGGCACCCCTCAACCAGACCGGTGACGAGGAGGGCTGTCACTGGAGTGAGGAGGGCGTCAAGACGCCGGAAGGTTTCGCTGCGGCCTATCAGCAGTATGTGGAAAACGGCTGGCCGGCCCTGGGCGCTCCTGTGGAGCACGGTGGCCAGGGCATGCCCAACCTGTTGGGTATCATCATCAACGAACTGGCGGGAACGGCTAACTGGTCCTGGTTGATGTATCCCGGCCTGAGTCACGGCGCGGTGAAGACGATCGAGGAGCACGGCGACGCGGCGCAGAAAGAGAAATACCTGACCAAGCTGATCGCCGGTACCTGGACCGGTACCATGTGCCTGACCGAAGCCCATTGTGGAAGTGACCTGGGGCTGTTGCGCACCAAGGCAGAACCCCAGGCGGACGGGTCCTATGCGGTTACCGGCACCAAGATCTTCATCAGCGCCGGCGACCACGACATGGCCGAGAACATTGTTCATATCGTGCTGGCCCGCCTGCCGGACGCTCCCGAGGGCACAGGGGGCATTTCCCTGTTCATCGTACCCAAATTCAACGTGAACGATGACGGAAGCCTGGGAGATCGTAATGCGGTGAACTGTGCCTCCATCGAGAAAAAGATGGGGATTCACGGCAACGCCACCTGCGTGCTCAACTTCGATGGCGCCAGGGGTTACCTGATCGGGCCGCCCAACAAGGGTCTGGCATGCATGTTCACGTTCATGAATACCGCCCGTATCGGTACCGCGATACAGGGGCTTGCCCATGCGGAGCAGTCCTTCCAGGGAGCCCTGGCCTATGCCCGGGAGCGTCTCGCTATGCGCAGCCTGACGGGCCCCAAGAATCCCGATGGCCCGGCGGATCCGATCATCGTGCACCCGGACGTGCGCCGCATGTTGCTGACCCAGAAAGCCCTGGCCGAGGGCAGTCGGGCACTGCTTTACTACCTCGCTATGCAGGGCGACATCGTGACCCATGGCACCGAGAAACAGGCCAAGGCTGCGGACGACCTGATGGCACTGCTGACGCCTATCGGGAAGGCCTTCGTGACAGAGGCCGGCTTCGAGGCGGCCAACCTGGGCGTGCAGGTCTTCGGTGGGCACGGGTTCATTCGCGAGTGGGGCATGGAGCAGATCGTGCGCGATGCCCGGATCGCGATGCTGTACGAGGGTACTACCGGAATTCAGGCCCTGGACCTGCTGGGTCGCAAGGTGCTGGGGAGCGGCGGTAAGTTACTGTTGGGTTTTGCCAGCATGATCGACGAGTTCTGTGAGGCAAATACTGACGAGGAAGATGCGGACTTCGTCAATACGCTCAAGGCGTATAAGGATGAATGGCTGGGCTTGTCCATGCAGATAGGGGAATCGGCGATGGAAAACCCTGACGAAGCCGGCGCCGCAGCCGTAGATTACCTGATGTACAGTGGTTACGTGACCCTTGCCTATTTCTGGGCCCGCATGGCCGTGTTGTCCCGGCAGAAAATCGCGGAGGCAGCGGGCGACGCCTCTTTCTACGAGGCTAAACTGATGACCGCGCGGTTCTACTTCGATCGGCTGCTGCCCCGCACCCTGGCCCACAAGCAGGCACTGTTGTCAGGATCCGACAACCTGATGCAGATGCCGGAAGCTATTTTCCAGCTGTAGGATCGGTCAGTTGCTGCTCAGGAATATCACCCCGCCGGGGTGACATTCCTGCCTTGAGGGGAGAGAATAGTGCTTCGCGTTCTCTCCCCGATTTTTCTATGACTGAGCAAGAGCTGAAAAAGCCCGACAAGAGCCATCAAAACCGCCTCTACCCGGAGGACCAGGCGAGGGTGGACGAGTTTGTCTCCCGCGGTATAAATTCTGTGGAACGCAAGCCATTCCGTCCCCTGCGGCTGCTGGTAATACTGATAGCCGTGGTCATGGGGCTGAGTATCCTGAGTCAATTTCTTGCTCGGTGGGCAGGCGTCTATTAGACCGGTGGTGGCTCTCATTCCGGCCGTTGGTTCCCGTCAGCAGTTTTGGTATAGTAGCGCGCCTCAAATCCTCGGTGTGTAGCGCAGCCTGGTAGCGCACTTCCTTCGGGAGGAAGGGGTCGGAGGTTCAAATCCTCTCACACCGACCA
>JAHEEV010000093.1 GCA_024640505.1 Halieaceae bacterium | reverse complement strand
CCGTTCACCATATTGAAGACGCCTGCGGGAACACCCGCCTCGTGCATGACCTGGGTCCACAGATAGGCGGAAAGAGGCGCCACTTCACTGGGCTTGAGCACCATCGTGCAGCCTACCGCCAGGGCGGGAGCGACCTTGCAACCGATCTGGTTGACAGGCCAGTTCCAGGGCGTGATCAGTCCACAGACACCGATAGGCTCCTTGAATACCCGGTGTTCGCCGAGGTCTTCCTCGAACTCGAATGTTTTGAGCACCTTGGCGGCTTCCTGCAGGTGGCCCAGACCACAATAGGCCTGTGCGCCCCGGGCGAACTCCTGGGGTGCGCCCATCTCCTCGCGAATCGCGTCGGCTATATCGTTGTAATACTTCTGGTACACCTCGGCACAGGACTCCAGCAGCTCCACCCGCTCCTGACGGGATGTACGGCTGTAACTGTCGAAGGCAGCCCTGGCAGCGGTCACCGCCCGGTCCACATCTTCTTCAGAGCCCAGGGAGATGTGTGCGCAAACCTCCTCGGTGGCCGGGTTGATAACGTCGAATTCATTGGGTGTTACGGGGTCAACCCACTCACCATTGATGTAAAACTGCTTGTATTCGCGCATCTGACTGCTCCTGTTGGTCATGATTAAAGGTCGTGAGTTTAGCACTATTACAGCGGCTTGCTACCACCCACCGGGGGGAGCCGTGACTTGCGGTAAGCCGTGGGTGTCTGCCCCGTCCACTGCCGGAAGGCACGACTGAAGGCCGGTTCCGTCATGTTAAGCCGGCGGGCGATCTCCCTCACCTGCAGACGGCTTTCGGCCAGCAGACTTATTGCCTTGTCGCGTCGCGATTGTTCACTGAGTCCGCGAAAGCTGGTGCCCTCACGCTGCAGCTGTCGGTGCAGGGTACGGCGACTCATATGCCAGCGATCGGCCAGCTGATCCAGGGTCAGGCCGTGGCCACACTCCTCTATCGCCATCAGAACGCGCTCGCTGGCGCTGCCTGCAAACGTCTGCTTGATGAACCACTCGTCCGGCAGTCGCTGGAGGTAGAGGCTGAGTTCCTCCCGGGAGCGCATGACTGGCGCACTCATCCAGTCACGGTCGAAGCTCAGAGAAGTGCCCTGCTCGTCGTAAGAGAGCGGGCCGGGAAACATGACCCGGTGCTCCTCCCGGTGTCGCGGCGGACTGAAGCGGAACCGGGTTCGCACCAGGGGAATCCGCTCACCCACCAGCCAGTTGCTGAAGCGGTGCCAGATCAGAAGCACGAACTCCTCGAGAAAGTGCTCTTCATCAGCCCCGGGGTCCAGCAGCTGCAATCTCAGTGTGGTCTGGCGCTCATCCCGGATGTCCCAGCGCAGGGCATGTGACGTGAGGTTGTAAAAGCGGCAGGAATAGCGCAGCGCCTCCCCCAGGGTATCGCTGTCCACCATCTGCCGGGCCATGAGTGGAAAACAGCCAAAGCGCTGCGGGGCGGCCCCGAAACCCGCAAGCTCATCATCCAGCTCCAGCCAGACCTGCCGCAGAAGTGCACCGAGCTGCAGCGGTGTGACCCTGGCCTGGGGATCAGCCACCACTGCCGGCGACAGGTCCGCCGCCTCGAGGAGCAGGTCCCGGTCTACCCCCAGCTCAGCGGCCCGGTGCAGGATCACGCGCGGGAAATGGGAGGCGATGTCAGGGTGGTGGAGCGCGCCGCTTGTCATCAAATGTTAATCCCTTGCACCAGTCAGCGAACTATTTCCGGATCCAGCGACCGCATTCTGTCACTTCTGATCAATTAATGACAAGTTGGATCATTGCCTATACTTGCATAATTGCGCAGACTGCGCCGAGCCTGAACCAACCCCGTTTCGCTGGAGACCCGATACCATGGATAACGAAGAGCTGAGCTTGTTTCGCGATATGGCGCGCCGCGCTTTCGAGCAGGAAATCGCACCCCACTATGAGGCCTGGGAAGAGCAGCATATGGTGCCGCGGGAGTTGTGGAACACGTTAGGCCAGGGGGGACTGCTGTGCCCGGACATGCCCGAAGAGTACGGTGGCGCGGGGACTACACCCCATGTGTGCCTGGCCCTGATCGAAGAGCTCGCCCGGATGGGCATGGGCGGCCTGGCCTCCGGCTACGGTATCCACTGCAATATCGTCGCTCCCTACCTCAACCACTTCGGTACCGAGGAGCAGAAACAGCAGTGGCTCCCGAGGATGATCAGCGGCGAGGCGGTGGGGGCGCTGGCCATGACCGAACCCGGGGCCGGCTCGGACCTGCAGGCCATACGCACCAATGCCGTCCAGGAGGGTGACGAGTGGGTGTTGAACGGATCGAAGATCTTCATCACCAATGGCTGGCACGCCGACCTGGTCATCGTTGCGGCCATCACCGATCCGGGCAAAGGAGCCAAGGGCACCTCCCTGTTCCTGGTCGACACCAGCCTGCCTGGTTTCGAGAAGGGCAAGAAGATCGAGAAGATAGGCCAGCACGCCTCTGACACCGCCGAGCTGTTCTTCCAGGATGTGCGCCTGCCCGGTTCCGCCCTGCTCGGTGAAGTCAACAAGGGCTTCGTCATCATGATGCAGGAACTGCCCCGGGAACGGCTGGGCATCGCCGCGCAGGCGGTGGCGGCGGCCGAAGGCGCGCTGGATATCACCGTGGAGTATGTGCTGGAGCGCAAGGCCTTCGGGCAGACGGTAGCGAGCTTCCAGAACACCCGTTTCAAGCTCGCGGAAGTAAAGACCGAGATCGCCCTGAACCGCGCCTTCTACGAGAAGTGCGCCGATGCCTATGCGCGGGGAGAGCTCAGTGTGGAAGAGGCAGCCATGCTGAAATACGCCGCTACCGAAATGCAGTGCAAAACCGCGGACGACTGCCTGCAACTCTTCGGCGGCTACGGTTACACCGCCGAATACCCGATTTCTCGTTTCTATACGGATGCGCGCATCCAGCGCATCTATGGCGGCAGCTCGGAGATCATGCGGGAAATCGTGGCTCGCTCAATGCTCGGGCGCTGACTCCACCCGGCTTGACCCGGTCATCGGTTCGGGCCGCGAGGACGCGGCTCGAAAAACGGCTATTACCAGGGTCTACTCACAGACTTCAACGTGGCCCTAGGCAAGTTCACGCAGGGTTTCACCCAGTGCAGTCAACAGGCTGTCTATCTCGTCCCTCTCGATGGTAAACGGCAGACCGAGCTGGACCGTGTCGCCGCCATACCGCACATAAAAACCCTTCTCCCACATGCGCATGGCCACCTCGAAGGGGCGGCGCGCCGGCTCCCCGGGGCACGCCTGCAGCGTCAGGGCGCCGGCAAAGCCGTAATTGCGGATATCGGATATCCAGGGCATCCCCTGCAACTGGTGGAGGCCGTCCTCAAAATAGGGTGCCAGTTGTGCTACGCGCTCCGGCAGCTGTTCCCGTTCCAGGATCTCCAGGGCGGCCAGGGCGGCGGCACAGGCCACCGGGTGGGCGGAGTAGGTATAGCCGTGCGGAAATTCCAGCATGTACTCAGGTCCGCCCTGCTCCATGAAGGTCTCATAGATCTCGCCGCTGGCAATCACCGCACCCATGGGAATGGCCCCATTGGTGAGCTGCTTGGCCACATTCATGATGTCCGGGACGACGCCAAAGGCATCCGCGCCGGTCATGGCACCGCAACGGCCGAACCCGGTGATGACCTCGTCGAAAATCAGCAGAATGTCGTTCGCCGTGCAGATGTCGCGCAGTCGCTGCAGGTAGCCAGCCGGAGGTGGGATCACGCCGGCCGACCCCGCCATCGGCTCGACGATAACCGCGGCGATGTTGGATGCGTCATGGAGCGCGATCAACTCGTTGAGTTCATCGGCCAGGTGCCAACCGTGGTGGGGCATGCCACGGGTGAAGGCATTTTCCGCCAGCAGGGTGTGTGACAGATGGTCGGCGTCCACGGCCTGGCCGAAAAGTTTGCGATTGGCACCGATACCCCCCACGGAAATGCCGCCGAAGTTCACGCCGTGATAACCCTTGGCCCGGCCAATCAGCTTCGTTTTGGTGGGCTGTCCTTTCAGGCGCCAGTAGGCACGTGCCATTTTCAGTGAGGTATCCGCACACTCGGAGCCGGAATTGGTAAAAAAGACGTAGTCGAGGCCCTCGGGCGTCAGGGCCTTGACCCGGTTGGCCAGGGCGAAGGATGCAGGCTGGCCGAACTGGAATGCCGGGGAGTAGTCCAGGGTCTGCAGCTGCCGCTGGACCGCCTCGGCAATCTCGCGCCGGTTGTGACCGGCACCGCAACACCACAGGCCGGAGAGGCCGTCCAGGATCCTGCGACCGCGATCATCGACATAGTAGATCCCGTCTGCGGCCACCAGCATTCGCGGGTCATCCTTGAACTGGCGATTGCCCGTATAGGGCATCCAGTGGGCTTCCAGGTCCGCCCGGGTCAGTGGGGGCTGGATCGTCGGCATGATGGTCATGGAGTTTCTCGGTCGGCGGTGGCAAAGGTCGCAGTTTACGGCGGCGCCATGGTTGCATAAATATTTATCTTTAAATGTTAAGTTTCATTATCATGAAACTTATTTGAAAGGCATTTTACATGGCGCGCAAGGCTCTCCTGGGTAACGTCACGGACAACGACCTCAGGCTGCTGCGGGTATTTCGAGCGGTGGTGGCCTGCGGCGGGTTTGCCGCGGCTGAACTGGAACTCAATATCAACCGTTCCACCATTTCCCGACATATCAAGGACCTGGAGACCCGACTGGGGGTGATCCTCTGTCGCCGCGGTCGGGGCGGCTTCGCCCTCACGGCGGAGGGCGAGCAGGTTTACGCCAGCACCCTCAGGATGATGGCCGCGATGGAGGACTTCCAGCACGATGTTCACGAGTTGCACCAACGGCTCACTGGCAACCTCAGTATGGCCATCTTCGACAAGACCGCCTCCAATCCGGCGTGCCGTATCAACCGCGCATTCAGGCGTTTCGATGACCTGGCACCGGATGTGCGACCGGAAATTCATGTGGAACCGATAAACGCCATTGAGCAGGGAGTCATCGAGGGTCGCTTCCACCTCGGCATCATCCCCACCCATCGCACCTCCAGCAGCCTGGACTATTACCCGCTGTTCGACGAGCAGATGTATCTCTATTGCGCCATAGGGCACCCGCTGTTCGATTGCAGCGCCGGGGACCTTAGCGTCGCGAGGGTACGGGAGTGCCGGTACGTCGGTATCGGTTATCACTCGCCCAATATGGAAACCTCACGCAGGCTCGGGCAGGTACGACATGCCACGGCCTTCGATCAGGAAGCGGTCGCGCACCTGGTGCTATCGGGCAGATACATTGGCTACCTGCCGGAACACTACGCAGAGGGTTTTGTCGGCAAGGGCGTGATGAGGGCGCTAATGCCGCAGGATTTTCAGTATGCGTGCCAGTTCAGCGCCATCGTGCGCCACGCACCGCCACCCAGCCGCGTGGTGCAGACCCTGCTCGAGGCCCTGATCGAGGCGCATGCCTAGCGCGGGACCCCGTTCGGGCTGACGGTCAGTCCTGATAGCCGGTTATCGCCTTGGCCGCCTGGTACGCGAAGGTCATGGAAGGACCCAGGGTGGAACCGGGTCCCGGGTAACAGGGAAGTGTGGGAGCAGCACAGTTACCGGTGGCGTACAGCCCGTCGATCACGTGTCCGTCCTGGTGCAGTACCTGGGCATCGGCGTTTATCACCATCCCCCCCTGGGTACCGAAGTCGCCCGGGTCGATCCGCACGGCATAGAATGGCGGTTTATCAACGGGCCCCAGGCAGGGATTGGGGGTGACCCGGGGGTCGCCGTAGTAGCGGTCGTAAGCGGCCTCGCCGCGATGACAATCCGGGTCAACGCCTGTTCTGGCGTATTCGTTCATCTTGTTGACGGTGTCCTGCAGGCCATCCGGATCCACTTTGATCTTCTGCGCCAGCTCGCGCACCGAGTCAGCCCTGGCGATAAAACCCTCCGCCTCGTAACGCTTCATGGGCACCATCCAGTCGGGACGCATCTTGCTGGTATAGAGCGGACCGACAAAATAGTTCGCGCGGAAGTTGGCATCGAAGACCTGCCAGGTGGGATAGCAGGGGTTATCCTCGCTGTGCTTGCGAAAGGTTTCCTGCTGGAATGCCATGTAGTTTTGCGACTCATTGCTGAAGCGCACGCCCGCCGGATTGACGATGATCGAGCCGGGATAGGAACGCTCCATGACGCTCAGGCGCGGGATCTCCTCTCCAGGCACGGAAATCGTGTTGCACCACCAGGCCTCGTCGAGCCGGTGCATCTTTGCGCCGAGCCGAAGGCCTTCGCGGATGGCGTCGCCGGTGTTGTCGCGGGTTCCCGCACTCCAGGCATGGTCGGTCGGTTTGGGCAGGTACTGTTCACGCATCGCCTGGTTGTGCTCGAATCCCCCCGCGGCAAGGATCACTCCGCGCCGGGCCTGAATCCGCAGCGGCGAGCCATTGCGCGTTATTTCAATACCGACCACCTTCCCCTCCTCGTCGACCACCCGTGTCATGGCTGTGTTCAACCACAGGGGGATATCCCGGTCCTGCATGGAGGCGCGCAGTCGCGCAACGCCTGCACAGCCGGTAGCGAGGCGCCGGTGATATTTATCCCTGATACGCCAGGGTATATCCAGCAGGTAGCCGGCGAACAACTTCAGGGCAATCTTCCACCAGCCAGGCTGCTGGCCAACCAGCAGGGCGGCCTCAACCTGGGTGATGCCGATCACACCTCCCAGGTGCATCATCGGGTGGGTCCGACGCAGTCGACGCCACTCGTCGCCCAGCTCGTCGGCATTGAAGGTCTCGGGCTCCATCGACCGGTGACCCTCCATGCCGCCATCAAGATTGGTGTAATAGTCCGGGTAGTGCTCGAGGGAGACGTAGCGCATCCGCGTCCGCTCGTGCATGAAGTCGACCATCTTGGGGGCGTTCACGAGATAGGCATCCAGCTGATATTCCGGCACTTCTTCCTCGGTGATCAGCTGGCGCAGATAGGTCTTGGCCTTGTCGAAGGAGTCCTGCGCTCCGGCCTCCCTGGCATAGCGGTTGCCGGGAATCCAGACACCGCCCCCGGAGATCGAACTGGTGCCACCGTAAAGGTTCGACTTCTCGATGACCAGCACGTCCTTACAGCCCATCTCATAGCTGCACAACGCCGCCGTCAGGCCGCCGTTGCCGGAGCCCACTACAACCACGTCGAAACTGTAGTCCCAGTCCTGTCCAGGTTCCATCGAGTAACCCCCTCCGAATATCGGCGCCATGGTAGCGCAAACTGTGGACAAAGCGGCGCTGCACTGCCGTTAAGGGCTGGGAGGTTTAACAATTTGGTCGTGGCAGCCACATCGCCCCGCGGCTCACGCCGGAAAAAACAGTAACTTGAGCAGACACCCGCCTCGAATTCACTTGCCAGCCCCGTCCGGTGCTTACTAGACTAGACCCCGTCAATTACTGAACTGCTCGGCAGACAAGGAGATCCCCATGCTCACCCAACCACGCGCACTGTTGCTGGCCCTGATCGCTATCGGCGCAGTATCACTGTCCCCACTGGCTGTGTCTCACTTCGACGACAAGGAGATCAATCAGTCTTACCGCCAGTCCTGGTTCGCCCTGGTGGCATCAAATTTCGGCCCCATGGCCTCCACGGTGAAGGGTGAAATCCCCTGGGACCAGGCGAGGATGGAGCGCTGGTCCAGCGACCTGGCGGCCCTGACCTCCCTCGATGTCACGCGCGGCTTTGCGGCGGGATCGGACAAGGGAACCACCCGGGCAAAACCGGAGATCTGGGAGAACGAGGCTGATTTCGGCAGTAAGCTGGATGATATGACCAGCGCTGTAGCGCAACTGCAAAAAACGGTTGCCACCGGTGACCGCGAGGCCATAGCCGAGCAGGTGGGCGCCACTGGCAAGACCTGCAAGGCCTGCCACGACGAGTACAAAGCCAAGAACTACCTGTACTGAATGCCCCGCGGTTAACTTACCAGACGGGCACCGGCTGTGGTGCCCTGGAGATGGTCCACCACAGGCACAGGGCAACGACCGCCAGTATGGCAAGAGCCAGCCAAGCGGTGGTCGGTGCGGTCTCCCCCTCCCGGTCCGCTGCGCGTCCGCGCAGCATTGCCTGTATCAGCTTTTCCCCGCGATAGAACTGGTGATACAGAACCGCCAGAATATGCAGGGCGACCAGGCCCAGCAGTGCGTTGAAAGCGACGTCGTGGACCACGCCCATCGTATCGCGGAACGATCCCTCCGCTGCATAGTACAAGGGCCCGGAGAAAAGGACGTCATCGCTGTTGAACAGGCCGCTTACTCCCTGCATCAGCAACAGCGCAAGCAACGCCAACACTGACCAGCCACCCAGGGGGTTGTGGCCGACACGCTTGGGCCCTTTACCCCGGATATAGTTCACAACCACACCCGGGCCGGCCAGGAAATCCCGGAAACGCGAGTGCCGGCTGCCAAAAAAACCCCAGGCGATACGGCTCACCACAAGCACAATAATCGTATAACCCGTCCACTCGTGGAGCGAGTAGTTGTCGTTTTCCGCGCTCCACCAGGCCAGCACCAGGCAGACCACCAATGACCAGTGGAAAATACGGGTAGGGAGATCCCACAGCGGATACCCGGTTACCGTCGGTGTCTTCATGCCGGTGACTCTTCAAGCAAGGGCGGATATTGCGGCGCAACATCGCGATAGATGTATTCCCAGTGCTTCTCGCACAGCCGTGCACGGTGCCGTGGGCCCGCCGCCGCCGCATCGCCAGTCTCATACCCCGCGTCGCCACGGAACATCACCACCACCTGACCCTGGTCCTGGGCAAACAACGGGAACACCTCCGGAGCCGGGCTGTGCCGCTCCGCCGCCAGCATCTGCTCCAGGTTGGAGTAGGCGCAGAGACGGCGCAGCGTGATATACGTAGGAGGCAACATCGCCAACTCTCCCCTCTCGTGCTGCTCCACGGCCTCTTTTACCCGTATCCATTGTGAATCGTGAATTTCGCCGTCGTCGATGACCACCTGCTCGTCCGCCGCCAGTGGCGCTGCGTAGATCCAGGTGGAGAAGCGCTTGGGCTCTACCACCGGTGTCGTCCAGTGACTGAGCAATACCATGTCCTCGAGATGGGGCTGCAAACCGGACTCTTCCTGCGCCTCTCGCGCCGCGGCTATGCGGGAAGCCTCCACAGCATCACCCCCGGCCGCCTCCAGATCCTCAGGGTCCAGCGCACCACCCGGGAATACCCACATTCCGCCCGCCATCAACAGGGCCTTGTTGCGCTTCAACATCAGGGTTTCCAGGCCGCGCTCAGTATCTCGCAGCAGGACGACGGTACTGGCCGGGCGGGCCTCCGCAATTTCGCTCATGGACAAATCCGGGTCATCAGTTAGAGCGGTAGAATATGGTAGAGTTTGGCTTTGCAATCAAGACCTGATCAGTGCTGAACATTTCAAAGTCCTTCACCATCTGCCGTGACAAGGGCCAGATCACGCCCGGGGGCCTGTGCCCGGCGGCAGCGGTCGCACTGCTTCTTCAGGGACCACTAGCCGTCGTTCCCGCACATGCCGGGAGCGATACTTACGGGGTCGATGCACCGGCGCAACTGGAGGAGGTTGTCGTGGTCGCCCAGCGCAGGGAGGAATCCGCCCAGCTGACACCTGTTTCCATCAACAGCTTCGACAGCGAGGCACTGGATACGCTCGGCATAGCCAACATCGGCGATATTCGGGCGCAGGTGCCCAATTTTCTCGTTGACCGCTTCCCTGCCAGTAACCAGACGCTGCGCTTGTTCATCCGCGGCATCGGTATAGCAGATGTCCAGATCACCCAGGACCCTGCCGTGGGCGTCTACCTCGACGGTATCTACCTGGCACGCTCAACCGGACTGGCCGCCGATGTGGCGGACCTCAAGCGCATCGAGGTCCTGCGTGGGCCCCAGGGCACCCTGTACGGTCGCAATACCACGGGAGGCGCTCTGAACCTGGTCACGGCGCGGCCGGACAACAGCGCCCTGGCCTTCACACAGGATCTGGGAGCCGGTAACAGGGATCGGCTGCATGCCAGGACAACCCTGAACCTGCCCCTCGGAGAGGTCAGCGCAGTAAAGCTGGCAGCGCTGTTCCAGCAGCTGGATGGGTTCATCGACAACGGCGGCCCCGGCGGCGATTTCGGCGACCGGGAGGCGGAAGCCTACCGCCTGGACTGGCGCTGGCAGCCCGATCAACGTTTTACCCTCGATTATGCCTGGGACCGGTCGCGCCTGGAGAGTTTCAACTACACCCCCCAGGCGGTGATCCCGCGCGAGCCCGGTGGAACCCCGGCCGATGAAGCCATCCTGAGTTCCAGGCGGTTCGTGCCCTATGGGGAAGACCGTTTCAGCCGCCTGGACACGTCCGTGGCCCTGCTGCCCAATGATACCGATATCGAGGGCCATGCCCTGATCCTGGAGTGGATGCTCCCGGGCGTCACCCTCAAGTCGATCAGCGGATGGCGCGAGCTGTCTGAGCTCAGTTATGTCGATTTTGCCAGCGGTGCCAGCGGGGAATACCGGGTGGACTTTCAGCAGATCGCCATCGGGGCCGACAGCGACACGCCGCAAGACTTCAAGGCGGTGCGCACACATCTGGAACAGGATCAGTTCTCCCAGGAGCTGCAGGCATTCGGCACCCTGTCCCGGCGACTGGACTATGTGGCGGGCCTGTACTACTTCCGGGAGACAGCGCGGGAGGACTGGTTTCCGCTGCACCACATCAGCAGTTTCCCCGCCCTGGCCACTGGCGACCAGGCATACGCCGTCACCATGCGCGGTGAGGACAATGGTATCGAGAATGAGGCCGTCGCGCTCTACGGCCAACTCACCTGGAACCCTGATGTTGCAGGCTCACGCCTGTATTTCTCACTGGGCTGGCGCCATTCGGAGGATGAGCGTTCGGTAAACCGCGTTTTCAAGCAGGATACGTACCTGGACTTCGGCAACATCGTGCTCGGCCCGCTGGATCGGACGGACTATGGAGCAGAAGCCAGCCGGAATTTCGACGACGACTCCTTTTCTTTCATCGTCGAGTATGACTGGACTGATGACTTTCACGTGTACGGTAAATACGTCGAAGCCTACAAGAGTGGTGGGTTCAACATCCGCGACCCTGACCCCGTGTACTTCTCCCGCGGTTTTGACGCCGAAAAGAACCATACGGCGGAACTGGGCTTCAAGGGCGAACTGCTGCAGAGACGGGTGCGTGTCAATAGCGCGCTATTCTATTCCGACTTCACCGACCTGCAGCTCAACATCCTGCTTCCGGGAGGGATCAGCGATACGCGGGTTTTCAACAGCGGCTCGGCGACCCTGTCGGGATTCGAACTGGAGCTATTGGCCTTCCCCTGGGTGGGCCTGCTGGCGGGTATGAATTACGCCTATCTCGACAGTGATATGGACAGTATCGTCGATCCCTTCACCGGATTGCCGCGCTCGTTCGAATTCACCAACGCACCCCGCCACTCAGCCACAGTGAATGTTGACTACACCTTTCCCACCGGATTTCCCGGCGATCTTGCGCTCAATGTGAATTACAACTACGTCGCTGAACGGGAGCCGGGAAACCAGAATCTCTATCGGGACGACTACCAGTTGCTCAATGGACGGCTGGCGCTCTCGGACATTCCACTGCCGGCGGGCCTCCTGTCAATCTCGGCCTGGGTCAAAAATGCACTGGACGAGGATTATGTCGACTTTGCCGTGGACAACCTGCCCCATGCCAGCCGCGCCGTATTGTGGGGAGAGACCCGTACGTGGGGCCTGGACCTGCGTTACGCATACTGACCCCCAAGATCAGAGGCAGCGGACACTCATGCCCAGGTCATAGCCCAGACTTTTAGCCACCGCGCTTGCCTCCGCCCGGCAGTGGTCGTCACGACTGGCGACCCAGAGGTTGGCACAGCGGGTACCGGAGCGGCAAAAGGCGAGCACCGGCCCGGCGCCGTCGTTCAGCAGTCGCCTCATAGTATCGATATCAGGACCCGGGAAGCTGGCGGCCGTTACCGGTATGTAGTGATATTCCAGGCCCGCGGCGGCCGCGGCCGCCGCAATATCGGCATTGGCGGGTTGACCGGGAACCTCATTGTCCGGCCGATTGTTGATCAATACCCGAAAGCCCGCCGCTGCAATGGCGGCCACTTCCGTCGGTGCGATCTGCTCGGATACGGCGAAGCTTTCTGCGAGCTTGACGATACGCATGCGTGATTTCTCCTGTCCATCATTCCATTCTGTGAGGGAGGTTATACCAGTCCGGCTGCGAAAACGAGAAGTCGGGCACCGCCGGAATCCTCGCCCTGTAGACCCAGGGGGCTGCGAACAAGAGCTGCCTCAGTCGATCAGGTCGAACTCACCGGACAGCACATCGATAATTTCGGCTTTGGGGTTGTCTGACACGGCGACCGCTGCGCCCGTAATCTTTTCGGCAATACCGGTATAAGTCGCTGAAACCTGCATGAGTACGTCTTCCGGCAGTGCATTGTCCCGGGCCAGTGACTGCCGCTCGGCCATGCGTTGCTTGTTGAGCAGAACATCCGGATCCGGGAAATGACTGAGCAGTAATTGGCGGAAACCCTCCTTGGAATTCTCCACGACCTTACCCTCGCGCCAGGCGGGGCCGTCCCAGATGCGGGAAGAGTCAGGCGTGCCCACCTCATCCATGTAAATCAGTTTATCCCTGCCGCTGCCATCGGTGACATATCCGAATTCAAACTTGGTATCGACGAATATCTGGTCGAGTTTGTCCAGCGCTTCACTGATGACGTGGAAGCCCTCCCGCAGCAAGCGCTCGTAGAGGTCAACGTCAGCGACGCCCTGGAAATTGAATGCCTGGTAATTGTTGATGATGTCCGCACGGGTAATATTCACGTCGTCAGCCGCAGGGACACCGGGTATGCCCTCCAGGATGCCCTTGGTCGAGGGGGTTATCAGCAACTCCGGCAACTTCTGGTCGCGCTGCAGGCCATCAGGGATCTGAATACCACAGAATTCCCGTTCACCTCGCTCGTACGCGCGCCACATTGAACCGGTGATGTACTGGCGGGCTATCGCCTCGATCATCACCGGTCGTGCCTTCTGCACAACCCA
>JAHEEV010000092.1 GCA_024640505.1 Halieaceae bacterium | reverse complement strand
AGTGATTGCATCCCCCACGGCATACCTGCTTCAAGGCTTTTACAATGCATGGGTAGTTCGTTAATGTACGCGCGAACTCTGTCGTCAGTTACAATTGCGTACCTGTCGAAATCCAATACCGACGAATTTATCTGTTCCGCATCATGGAAATTGAGAAGTCTGGGAAGCACCCGTTATGAATATTTTTGGAATGGTAACAACCAGATCTTCGACCACCTATACCAGTTATGCGCTGGAAAGTTTTTTCCGCCACACATGCCTGGAAGATAGTGATCGCTTTTTACTTATCGATAACGACGGAAGCTTCGCAAAGCGTGAATTGGATAAGTATCCTGCTGTTGAATTTCTTGTAAACGATATTCCAAGAAGCTTTGCCGAAAACATGAACACCGCCTTGCGGGAAGCCGAGGCGTGCGATGCCGAACTTTACTTCCTCAACAACGACTTGATTTTCACCCCGAACTGGCTCACACCCCTGGCGAGCATGAATGACAGGATCGTCCTACCGTCTTCAAATGTTGAGTTCAAGTACCGCGCCGGAGACCTGGAAATTAATCCAACCATGGATCTAGCGGAATATCTTGGCAAGGAATCCTTGTTCCAGGCCATATCCCAAGCGCACTGCCGCGCGCACAACGGATTTAAAAGCTATTATCGCCCTGCATATTTTTGCGTGAAAATACCTGCCCTGGTGTACAAATCAGTGGGCCTGCTAGACGAAGGGTTTGGGGCGGGTGGCGCTGAAGACATGGACTACAGTATACGCGCGATACTGCAGGGGTTTGAGATTGGTTATGCGCTGGACTCCTTTATCTTACATTTCCAGGGCAAATCGACCTGGCGCGGGGCCGAGACAGAAAGTGAGACCAGAAATCGGAATGATAGGTACATAGCCGCTTTCCGCGACAAATGGGGAGAAGCGCTCACAAGACTGTTTATATTCGGCGATGAGCAAATGCTCGACTCGCGCGAGGAGTTAGTCAACGCCATGCGAGATGGTCACTACCACCCTGTTGTCGAAGCGCTACTTGGTAAACGTGTAAACCATCAATCGCCGGTAAAAGACTCAATCTCTGCACCTCAGCCCTGAACCGATGAATATACTATTTTTATTCAAATCGCCTCTGGAGGGCGATGCGCTGGAGCAAGGCCCGCTGGGCGGAACAGAAACCGCGTTGATAGGCGTGTCCCGCGAACTGGCAAAACTCCCTGAAACGCAAGTGTACGTCTGCGCGGATACGCAATTCCCGGGAGTACATACCGGGGTCCACTACATCCCGCTAACCGGGCTAGCTGAATGGAGCAGGCAGACAGAGATCGACGTATTCATCTGCATTCGCCAGTGGCTGCCGCTGTGGTTACCCATCAAAGCCAGGAGACGTATATTTTTTTCTCCTGATGCGTGGACACAGCCCAGCCTGCGCTCCGCTTTAAATGTCACCTTGCGGTTACGGGGGGAGATCGTAGACGCTCCCATACTGTTACCCGAGGAATTTTTTCCAACCATCGACGAGTTCTTTTGCGTCGGAACGTGGCAAGCCAATACCTTCGTGTCTGAACTCGGATTTCCCGAAGAAAAGATATTCATCACCGGCAATGCGATATTCCCGGAGAACTTCGAGCCCGCGCCACTGGACCAACGACGGCCAGTCATCATGTACTCGGCGACTCCCTTTAGAGGACTGGAGTACCTGATCGATTACTACAGGGAACTAAAGAACTCGCATCCGGCCTTGACTCTGGAAGTGTGCAGCGGAATGGGCGTCTACGGTCATTCAAAAGAGCAGGACCAGGCCGGCTACGGCTCGCTATATCAAAAACTGGACACTGTCGGGGCAATCTCCCACGGGTCAATACAACAAAAGAAGCTGGCCAGAATAATGTGTACCAGCCGAGTCTACACTTACCCAAATACTTTTCCGGAAACTTTCTGCATCTCCGTTCTTGAAGCACAGGCAGCAGGATTACCCGTGGTAACTTCCAGGCTCGGCGCTCTGCCGGAGAGAATCACACATGGAGTGGACGGATTCCTTATCGAAGGACAGCCCTCTGACGAAACCTACAAGCGTAAATTTCTGGAAATTACACGTCGCTTGCTAACAGATGACGATCTTTGGCAAAGGATAAGCTCCTCGGCACAAAAGAGAGCGCAACAGCAATCCTATGACAGACTGGCCTGTATATGGCGGCAGCGATTCGAGAATGTGCTTTCCGAAGGAAAGGCCAGGACCGTTCCGGAGATACCGGATCTCAGAGACCGGAACATCACCCTGCCCGACGGATCGGGCCAAAGCATTAAGATTCCTGCGTCACATATCTCAAATTGCTTGCAACAATCTGCGAGTGAATTCGGTTTCACCTGAAGCTATAAAACGCAGATCGGAAAGCCCTTGGCCCAAATCACCAGCGACATGAAAAAGCGTCCCGGGGATGCAATTTGGGCCGGTAAAAATTAAAGAAACCCGGCCGCGCCCTCGGCCCGGACGTTACTCACTCGCCGGATTGGCGTGCATGGCCGTCTCGAGTTTCCTGATATCTTCCTTCGAAAGCTTCGGCCTGTCGATGGTCAGCGTCAGCTTGTCGAGTGTGCCGGTGAAGCGGAAGGGCGTCTGGTAATCCTCGTCGGCTACGGGGGAGCCGGTATCGGCTCCCACGTCGAAGTTTTCATCCCATTGCAGGAGCATAGGGATGGTTTTCTCCATCTTTTTCGTGGCGACGACCTTTCCGTCTACCTTGAGATGGCCGGTTCCGCTGCGGCCCAGTCCGCTGGGGCTACCATACTGCAGTGTGGCGGCACCCAGGCCATCGTACTTGAAGTCAAATTCAAGCGTATGCTTGCCAGCAGAAAGGGCATCCGGGCCTTCCCACTTGATCAACTTGAGGCCCATCAGGTTCCACGTATAAACCGGCTTGCCCTTCAGCAGGTAGAAACCGTAGCCGGAAAAGCGACCGCCCTGGGTCACGAGCATGCCCTCGGCACCACCCTCGGGCACCTCGATCTCTGCCTTGATGTTGTAGGAGGAGGCCAGGACATTCGGCGCATTGCCGTTGGGCGTGCCGGTTACCTCCCCGGCATAGGTGAAGACGCTACGACCGGCTGTCAGGTTGGGGCGAGGCAGGATCGAGCGAGTGAACGTGGTGGTATCCATCGGCAGCACCTGATTGCGCTCCGCTTCCTCCCAGAACAGTTTTTCCAGCTCCTTGACCTTGTCGGGATACTTTGCGGCCACATCGTTGTACTGCGTCCAGTCCTTGCTTAGGTCGTACAATTCCCACGGCCAGGATGCAGGATCATGGTCGGCCTTGCCACTGTTGTCCCAGGGTACACGCATGACCTTGGTGCTGAGGATCCAGCCATCATGATAGATCGCGTGGTCGCCGATCATCTCGAAATACTGGGTTGTATGTGTCGAGGGCGCATTCGCGTTTTTCTTGTCGAATGTGTAGGCCATGCTCACACCGTCCATGGGATTCTGCCTGATGCCATCTACCACCTCGGGCAGTGGAATCCCGGTCACTTCGAGAAGGGTCGGCGCAATGTCGATGACATGATGGAACTGGTTACGGATGCCACCCTTGTCCTTGATCACCTTCGGCCAGGAGATGGCCATGCCCTGCTTGGTGCCGCCGAAGTGCGAGCTCACCATCTTGGTCCAGGAGAAGGGCGTACCGAAGGCCCAGGTCCAGCCTACCGCCATGTGCGGATAGGTCCTGTCCGACCCCCACACATCGTAGTACTCCATCTGGGCCTCTACCGGGAGATGGACGCCCTGAACCGATGCGACTTCGTTCGGCGTGCCGGTTGGCCCGCCTTCGGAACTGGTGCCGTTGTCGCCCGTGATGTAAATGATCAGAGTGTTATCCAGCCTGCCCAGGTCCTCGACCGTCTGGATAACGCGGCCGATCTCATGGTCGGTGTAGGCCACATAGGCGGCGAAGACATCGGCCTGCTTAATGAACAGCTTTTTCTCGGTGTCGTTGAGCTGGTCCCACCTTTTGATGAGGTCATCGGGCCATGGCGTCAGCCTGGCCTCCGCCGGTATTACGCCGAGCTTCTTCTGGTTAGCGAAGATGGTCTCGCGCAACTTATGCCAGCCTTCGTCGAACAAGCGCATCTTGCTGATCTTCTCGATCCACTCCGGCGTCGGGTGGTGCGGCGCATGGGTGGCGCCGGGCGCATAGTAAATGAAGAAGGGTTGATCGGGATTCAGCGCGTCAACGGTCTTCATGTAATCAATGGCATCATCCGCCATTGCCGTGACCAGGTTGAAGTCTGGATCGTCGTCGTATGGATAGATATAGGTTGTATTGCGGACCAGATTGCCCGGCTCCCACTGGCTGGTGTCACCGCCCATGAAGCCATAGAAATAGTCAAAACCCAGACCGATCGGCCACTGATCATACGGCCCTATCTTACTGACCTGGAGATCCGGCGTATTGTGATTCTTGCCGAACCAGGACGTGACATAGCCGTGGCCCTTGAGGATTCTGGCAATGGTCGCCTTATCCTTGGTCATGATGCTGTTGTAGCCGGGGTAGCCGGTCGACAGCTCCGGTATCGAACCCGTGCCCATCTGGTGATGGTTACGCCCGGTGATGAGGGACGCCCGGGTCGGTGAGCACACGGCCGTGGAGTGAAAGTGGGTGTAGCGCAGACCGTCCCGGGCTATACGATCCATTGACGGCGTGGGTATAACTCCCCCGAAAGTGCTGGAGACGCCATAACCTGCGTCGTCGGTCATGATCAGCAGAATATTGGGCGCACCGTTGGGCGGTACCACGCGCGGCGGCCAGTAGGGTGTGGAATCAATGGCGTTGCGTTCGATTTTACCGCCAAACACCGTGTCGGGCGGTGGCGGAAGCTGCTTGCCGTCGATGGTCGTGGTGGCACTTGGCGAGCCGGGTGTGCCGCTAATCCGGGAAGCCTCAGTCGTTCCGGCTATAGCCGCCAGGGGTAGAATACCCATGAGAAAGCCCACCGCCGTTAAGGGTAAATATCGCCGCATGAGCATTTTCATCTCAAAAACTCCGTATTCATTGGCTTTCTCCGTAATCTTTCATCCAGACTGCAGCACTGTGAGACCGCTGGTGCGAGCGTCATGCTGTACAAACGCCACACCCATCAACCGGGAGATGAAATTCTAGGTAACTTGGGTAGGTGACCATTGGCAATCTGCGACAAATCGTAGGCAGTAATTGGCGATGTTTTCAGGATTAATCTTTCTTTGATTCAGGTCACTGGTCGTTGGCTGTAAGGCGTGAAAGCTTTCGGGCAACTAAAGTCGAGCAGCACTTTAACGAGCCGGCACGGTCTTTTTAAGTACCGCGCCGGTTTTTTATGGGCCTTTGCGAAGCGGCTCAGGCGTCGGGTCGGGTCGCTTGCGGCCCTGCAATCGACATGGCTTTCTGGTAGGCAGGCCTCGCGGAGACCCTTTCCACGTAGGCTTTGGTGTTGGGCAAACTGTCGTCGATTACCCGTGCGCCCAGCATGCCCAGTGAGGTCAAATTGAACATCGACATGATGTCCGCACAACTGAATTGTGGTCCACCCAAATACTCCGACTCACCCAGACGCTGCTCCAGAGCGCGATAGATTCCCTCTTCCCGTCGCAGGGTCGTGGTCCACATCACGTTATCCGGACCCGGCTCAACTCCGCAGGACTGGACCGCCAATTTAATAAACAACGCCGATTGCAGGTTATTGTTAAACTGCATCCAGTAAAGATAATGGGGGTAATCAGGATGGCTTGGTTCCACCGACAACTTCCCGTCACCGTATCGCTGTGAAATGTATTCCACAATCGCGGTGGACTCCGCCAGAACCAGGTCACCGTCGGTAATTATTGGCGCGGTTCCAGCCGGATGCAGGGCGCGGTATTCAGGCGGAGAAAGGAAATCCTCGCCCCGGTCGTACCATTTCAGTTCGTAAGGCAGGTCGAGTTCTTCCATGAGCCAGACGACGCGATCGGATTGTGAAACGCCAAGATGGTGGATAGTAATCATAAATCATGCCTTCTTCAGCCAGAAAAAAACTGTAATTGAACAACTCGCCCGGGCCAGGGACCGTCCCATGAAAACCATTCCTGCGCATTGCTCCGAAGATTTCCCGCCACTGCCATCCGGTTCAGTTGATGACAAATCTGGGGTCCAAGTACTCGCATTCCCCCTTACCCGCCCAAACCGTGTACTTGAATTCGATACGAGTCTCGGGCATATCCTGGGCGGGAAAGATATTGATCGATTGGTAGTTCTGATTGGGAACCGGTTTTTCAGAGGGCGAAAAGAGTATGTCAAATTTCTGGTCTGAAGAACCACCCGATTCAGTGGTAGCGACCCAGCAGATATTCTGGCCGCCCTTGACCTTTTTGTCGCTCTTGCTGCCTGTGCCGGCATTGACTCCCCCGCCTACACCGGCGGGCTTGCCATTCTTGAAGACCGCAGACAGATAGACTTCAGTGGAGTTGGGACAGTTTGCATTGTCGATGGCAGCCGGTGAAGGGGCAGGAGGATCTGCCAGCACACCACAATCCAGTGTTTGCATCGCTTGCATCGGGGTTTCGTGCACACACCCACTCGACCCCACCCATGCTGCCGCCAGCATAATCGTTACGAATTTATCCGACTTGATCATTGGGCTCTCCCTGTTTACTTTATTTGTTCACCGGACGACTCCAGCAGCGCGATGAAACCTGGATCGGTTTTCAGCGCGTCAAGCCCCGGGTCCTGACCGACCAGGCTGGTCTCGTAGCCTGCCTCCAAGGCTTTTCCAAGTGCAGCAAGCGACGCCTGACCGTCACCCAATGCAAGCAGTGCCACACTCATATCATAGTACACATACATGTCAGCGACAGTCTGGTCGATAGCAGCAAGATTCTGACGTGCCTCGTCTGTGCGCCCCAGCCTTGCATAATAACGCGCGAGTGACACCCGCAAATTGGGATCGTCAGCATCAATGTCACGCAGGCCCTCGGCCAACTCCGCGGCTTTAGCGTAAGCTTCCCGGGCTTCCCGGTTTCGCCCGAGCTGGCCAAGGGCGTCGCCCAGGTTACCCCAGAGCATGTAATCTTCGGGCGCGAGAGCAATTGCGCGTTGATAGAGTTCCGCCGCCTCCTCGAAATGACGCAGGAAAAACTGTGCGGTGGCGGCATTGGAATAGGCATTGCGGTCCGGACCCAACGCCAGGGCAGCTTCAAACGCGCGTACCGCCTGGTCGAAGTTGCCGGTCAGCATATTGGCCGCGCCGAGGTTATTGTGGCCAATCACATACTCCGGGGCCAGCAGGGTAACGCGCCTGAAATAGGGAAGCGCCTGTTCTGCCTGACCCTGGGTGAAATAGAAGCTACCCAGGGCGTTCTGCGTTTTCCAGTAACCTGCATCCAGGGCCACCGCCTGCTGCAGATAGGCCTCGGCCTCATCGCCCTTACCCAGCCGCATCAGCGTATTGCCCAAACCCATCAGCGCTTCCGCGGAATTCGGCGCCAGAACCAGCGCCGAGCGATAGTTCCGCTCCGCCTTGTCCAGCTGCCCGGATTTCATGTACAGCTCTCCCAGCGCCTCGAAGACTCCCGGGCTGGTTTCATCCAGCGTGAGGGTGCGGTTGCAGGCAGATTCGGCCTGCTCGAAATCATTCACAGATCGGCTGAAGCCATAGCGTTGCAGCCGGGTTTTGCAAAGTCCGGCCCACGCCGCAGCAAAACCGGACTCAAGCTCATTGGCCCGCAGGAAGAACTGCTCGGCTTCAGCGAGCACCCCGGGCTCCAGCGGCTTTCGTAACGCGGCCAGGCCCTGCAGATAGGCGTCATAAGCATCCACGTTGGTGATACGGGATTTATTCAGATAAGATCTGGACCGCTCGGAGAGCAATATCTGCAAAGCCTCGGTGATCTGCCGGGCTACCTCGTCCTGTACTTTCAGGATGTCTTCAAGTTTCCGGTCAAAAGTATCCGACCAGAGGTGATAGCCATTGCGCGTATTGATCAACTGCGCGGTAATGCGCACCACATCGCCGCTGCGGCGTACGCTGCCCTCCAGCACATAACCGACCCGAAGGCGTTCTCGAATACCAGCTACATCTATATCCTTCGGCAGTGACCAGGAAGAGGAGCGCGATACCACTTTCATTTCACGCAGTCGGGCCAACACGTTCAACAATTCCTCGGAGAGGCCGTCACTGAAATATTCGTCCTCTTCAACACCGCCGATGTTGGCAAACCGGAGCACGGCTATTGAATTTCCCGGAATGTCCTCTGCACTGTCGACCGAGCCTGACTGGGTCTCGCTTACGGGATCTACCCGTATTATCTGCTCCCAGGACTGCCAGACCAGCAGGGAAAACAAGGCCGTCGCAAGCATACCCACACCGAATGAAAGGCGTCGAAATCCGGGTGGTCCGTGCTCTTTGAACGGGGAGTCGTAGCGCAGGCCACCCGCATCCCACTGGAAGGTCCAGGCAAACAGAAGCACAAGCGGAAAGCCGATCAGCATGACCAGAAAGGTGAGCGTCATACCCCAATCCGGAATACCCAGCAGCGGGAAGACGATATCGATGACCTGCAGTAGTGCCCAGGCGATGATGACGTAGGCCACCGCCGCGCGAAAAACGCGTCGCTGTTGCAGTTCCTGCCAGAAGCTTGGAATTAACTCGCGATCACCGCTTTCAAGGGGATGATCAACCAACCCCTCGCAGGGCAGATTCCCCGATTCAGCGATGCCATTGAGGCGATAGCCACGCTCACTGACGGCTTCAATATAACGCGCGTTATCAGCATCATCGCCGAGAGCCTCCCGAAGCTCATCGATGCAGCCGGCCAGTGTCTTCGCTGGAACCTGCTCACTTTTTCCCAGCGCCCTTTGCAGCTCAAAGCGCGATACCACTTCCCCGGGTCGCGATGCCAGCAGGCACAGCACAGACATGGCAGGCTCGTCAATAAATGTCTCAGTGCCGAGTCGCCGAATAATCTGTCGCTCTGGATAGACCTCACTATCGCCGAGCACAAAGGAAGAAGGCACGGTCTGCAGCTCTCCCCTGCTGTTGTTTTGCCCGTTCTGTCCATCTTTGTCTGGCATAGTCGCTATTTACCGCAGGGGAATCGGATCCCTTCCGGGCCGTTTACGCAAGTATAGAATTGAATACCTTTGAATCAAATGGTCAGCAAACAGCCCAGGCCAGGTTGCGGTGAAAGATCCCGGTATCAAGACTACCGCCGTACTCAAGCTTTCGCCGTGATAAGCACCCTTCCAGCCTCTCCGGAAGCCATCCATAGCCAATATCCTCCCTGTTTGCTAGCATCATACGCATTCGTCGTGAGGGTTAAATAATTTGTCTATGCGATTGCCACACTTCGAAGACACTTTCCATCTCCTCGCTAACTACATCGCCCGCCGTCCCCGGCGAGGACCTTTTCCACTGGAGAGCGCCTTCACGTGGAGCATCCTGCTCAAGGCGCAATCTGCCAACGACATAAGGGGCAGCATGCTGGAAATCGGGGTCGAGTTCGGCACCTCGGCTTTTCTTCTGCTGGACGCGCTGGGCGAGGAGGAACACCTCACCCTGGTAGACCTGGTTAAAACGAAGGAGTGGGTCGAGGGCTCCAGCGGAACCTACGCGGACAAAACCAACTTCACCTTTATCGAGGGCAACTCCCACAAGATTGAACCCTCCCTGCTGCCCTCAGGATGTCGCTGGATTCATGTGGATGGGGGCCACCTGTACGAGCATGTGCTGAAAGATCTGCAGCTGACTGCCGATCTCTTATCAGAGGACGGCATCCTGGTTCTGGATGATTTCTTCGAAATACGATGGCCGGACGTGACCACGGCCTTTGTAGATTTCATGCGCACCGATACTTCGCTGCGACCTTTTCTGTTGGTGAACCGAAAAATCTACTGCACACGAACGGCCAGGGCAGCCGCCGCGTACCGATCACTATTCGAACATTTTGTCCAAGAGCACGCTCAGCGCATTGGCACCGTTAAAGCCTGGGACAAGGTCGACATGATGGACCATGAGCTACTTATAGCCAAAATGGATTTGTCAGAGAAGTTTGCCGCACTGGAAAGCCCCATCTGAAACAAGAAAACGGTGCACATACGCTGTACACCGCTATGGCCTTTGCTCCTGAAACCCTTATTCCGCGAGGTTTTCCGGAGCAGAGGTCGAACCTCGGATATCAGTCTTCCTCGTCCTCTTCTTCTTCCTCCTCCTCGTCCTCGTCCTCTTCCTCTTCTTCCTCTTCGTCCTTGTCCTTTTTCACCTTATCTTTCTTGTCTTTGCTATCGTCCTCGAACTCTTCATCATCATCGTTATCCTCATCCCTGTCCTTATCGTCCAGGCGAAGATTGATCTTCGAGTCAGCCTCACCAATCGGCCCCTCAAGCGGGGTCGGGATACCGAGGTGTGTATTCAAAAACATCGCCGCTTCCTCCGCTAGCAGCAGCTCTACCTTGCCCAACTTCAGGCGATTCCAGTTGGAGAGGGTCACCTCGGGCTCTCCCGTCGGCACAAACAGTGACAGCCGCTCCTGGAGGCTGCCATCCACCGCAGCCATAGCCGTGATCACGGGCGTATCCCCCATCGTATCAACCGTGAAATTCCGCAGTGATACCTCCGTCGAACCGCCATAGCAGGATATTGATATACCGCCTTTGTGATCGAGCTCCCCCACCATGCCATCGAAGTCAATCACACCCCCGGCGACGGTAAACCGGAGAAGTTCGCCGCCCGGCTTGACCACCGTGGGCTTGATCCGCCGTATTTCACAGCCGTCCAGCAAGTCCACAAATTCGTCTGAGAGAGTCAGCGTGGTCTGCCCCCCCTTGACCTGGACGATGGGCCCGGCCCAGACTGCGCCCGCCAGTATCCAGGAGGAAACCAGTAATCCCGCCGCTAAAATTCTCATTGCCATGCCCCCTAAAGACCCATTTCGATCATCTGTGCTTAACACGCCCAAAAACCTGAAAGCAGATTAATGGATAACAGACTCCATATTCAGTCTTACTGGCACCCTGGAATAAAGCAAATCACAAATTTCTATGTCGCTTTATGCCATCTCGTTATATCTCACCACGAGAAGGCCAGCGATGCTCGGGTAAGCGGAGGAATTATCGGGTGCCGGTCCCGCTTCAGCAGCGGGCAGCGGCCATTACTTCAAGGCCTTCAAATACCAGGTCGGGGGCGTATTCGCCGCAATGATCCAGCAGCTGCAGCAGGGTTTCGCCGGCACCGCCGCATACCAGCAGGGCGGGAATCTCCCCCGCTACCCGCTCCAGGGCCAGACTTACCGCACCGGCCTGGGCCAGGGCGATGCCGTGCCGCACCGCTTCTGCCGTGGAAGTTCCGGGGGTGAGGTCGTATCCGACCTGTTCATCGAATCTCACCCGGTCGGTATCCAGCAGCAGGGCACGCTCCATGAGCTGCGGCCCCGGGATGATGTAGCCCCCCTCGTGCTGGCCACCCGCATCGACCAGGTCGATGGTCAGGGCGGAGCCGGCATCCACCACGCACAGCCGACCGGCGCGCCGCGCACGGGCCCCCAGCATCGCCAGCCAGCGGTCCACCCCCATGCGGCCCGGATCGCGATAACTGTTGCGCAGTCCACAGGTCTCGCTCTGGGTACGGGCGAACCAGGGTGTTACCGGCCAGGCTTGTGCCAGCAAAGCGCGCAGTTCGGTTTCGGCAGTCTCCCCGGCCACACTGGAAACCCAGATCTGGTCGAGCTGTCCGGTACACGCCAGCAGCTCACGCCGGGATGCATCGTCCGCTGCCACATACCGCCCGCGGCCAGTCACCCGGCCCCCATTCATCAGCCGCCACTTGGCGCTGCTGTTACCGACATCGAGCTGCAGGCAGACGCTCACGACGCAGGCCTCAGGGACAGCTCACCTCCAAACATTGACTGCATCCCGGTGGTCGTTTCCAGTTGCAACGCCCCCCGGTGATCCACACCGCGGGCGATACCGGCGACCCGGTGGCCGCTCGCATCCAGCACCACCGGCTTGTCGGCGTAGGCATCCAGATCCTGCCACTGCTCCCGCCACGCGCCAAAGCCTGCGTTTTCAAAGGTCGCAAGCAGCGGCAGTATCTCGTTGAGCAGGGCACTGAACAGGGCATTGCGACCCGGATGCTGACCCTGTGAATGATCATGGCCGGCCATGGTTGCCAGGTCCGTCCAGGCCTGGTCGATCTCCCGGGCCGCAGAGGGCGGCATGGCCACGTTCAGGCCGAGCCCCACGACCACCTGGCAGGGGCCGGCCACGTCGCCGGCCATCTCCAGCAGAATGCCGCCCAGTTTCTTCCCGCCGTGGAGCACATCGTTCGGCCATTTCAATTGCACGGGTGGCAAGTCGCAGGCACGCAGGGCACGGGCCACGGCCACCCCAACCGCAAGACTCAGCCCTTCCAAAGAGCCGGCGCCCTGGCCGAATTCCCAGACCACGGAGAGGTAGAGATTGCGGGCAAAGGGGCTGACCCACTGCCGTCCCCGCCGTCCGCGGCCCGCTGTCTGCTGCTCGGCGGTATGAACGACGCCCGGGGGGCGGACCGCCTCGAGCTGCCGCATGGCCTCGGCATTGGTGGAGTCGACACTTTCCAGTATGTTCAGGGACGACAGCAATGGTGCCGCCTGTTGTGCCAGACCCGCCCGTATGCGCGCCGCGTCCAGGAGCTCTACCCCCCCGGGGATGCGATAGCCCTTGCCCTTCACCGACTCGATCTCCAGCCCCGTTTCCACGGCCAGTTTGTTGACCTGCTTCCACACCGCTGTGCGGCTGACGCCCAGGGCGTCTGCCAGGACCTGACCAGAGCAGAAATCGCCGGAAGCCAGCAGGGGAAGGAGTACGGATCTGGGCATGGCTGTGGCGACTCGCGCTGGAGGCTGTGTCGCGATGATAGCAAATAAACCGGCGGTTCAGACTGCTGTACGGCGAATGCTGTCGACCGCAACGGTCAGCGCCTACACTGTCACCACCCCTCACCAAGGAGCAACGCATGAGACAACTGGACGACGCCACCCTGCGCGCCACGGCAGACAAACTGATCAGCGCCCACCAGGAAGCCTCCCGCACCAACGAATGGACTTTTTTCGTCGATGAACTCTATGCCAGCGACTGTATCTATACCTGCGAGTACGCGGGGGTGATGGAAGTGGTGGCCCGGGGCATC
>JAHEEV010000091.1 GCA_024640505.1 Halieaceae bacterium | reverse complement strand
GTCGGAATGATCGCATCGCTTCGTGAACCCTTTTATCATGGCGCTTTATCGGCCATATTATCGGCCACTGCGTTATCACAGATGAAGGAGTCCGAGAGTGTTATTGGCGCTTACCGAAGAACAGCAGATGATCCAGGAGACTGCCCGTCAGTTTGCGGCGAGCGAACTGGCCCCCAACGCGGCTTTGCTGGACGAGCACGGTGGGCAGGAGATTCTGCTGGCCAATCTCAAACGTCTGGCCGAGCTGGGCTTTATGGGTCTCAATATCGAGAGCCGTTATGGCGGCACCGAGGCCGGTGTTATCGCATTCAGCGCGGCAATGACCGAATTGGCCCGCGGCTGCGCATCCACAACAGTGACGGTGTCGGTGACCAACATGGTCGCCGAAGTCATCCAGGCCGTGGGCAGTGAGGAACAGCGAGACACGTATCTACCGCGTATCTGCAGTGGCGAATATTCCGCCGCGGGCTTCTGCCTGACGGAAGCCTCTGCCGGTTCAGATCCGGCCGCAATGCGAACCAGGGCGGTACGCGACGGTGATGGCTGGATTATCAACGGCAGCAAGATCTATATCACCAGCGCGGAATACGCCGGCTGTTTTGTGGTGTGGGCAGTGACCGATCCCGATGCACCCAAGGGCAAGGGGATTTCCTGTTTTATCGTGGACAACGGCCTGGACGGCATTGAGATCGGCAAGGCCGAAGACAAGATGGGCCAGCGCGGCTCCGCCACCAATACGGTCACTTTCACTGACTGCCGGATACCCGCGTCGGCGCTCATGGGTAAGGAAGGGCAGGGGTACAAGGTCGCGGTGGGGGAACTCGCCGGGGGCCGCATCGGCATCGGCTCCCTGGCGCTGGGTGTCGGCCTGGCCGCCCTGGATTATGCCCGGGACTACCTGGGGGAGCGCGAGCAGTTCGGTGCAAAGATAGGTAACTTCCAGGGCCTGCAGTGGATGCTGGCGGATCGTTACACGGATATGGAAGCCGCACGGCTGCTGCTGATGCAGGCCGCCTGGAACAAGGAACAGGGCCTTTCCTTTGGGACCTCGGCGTCAATGGCCAAGCTGTTTGCCAGTGAGAAAGCCAACGAGGCCTGCTACTGCGCGCTGCAGATGATGGGCGGGGCGGGTTACATTCGCGAGTATCCCCTGGAGCGCATGGCTCGCGACGTGCGCATTACCAGCATCTACGAGGGCACCAGCGAGATACAGCGTGTGATCATCGCCCGCGATCTGCTGTCAGGTATTTTGTAGGTGGACATACCCCGCCAGGGCCTCGGCATAGGCCATCACTTTGTCCTGCGGCAGACCCCAGATGGGCGGCGTCGGGCAGATACTGTCGGCCACCTGCCAGTACCGCTCTACTTTTTCCGCGACTTCGTCCATGGGGCCACAGGCGGCAAAGGTCTCCACCATCTCGTCCGGCACATGCTGTTTCAGGGCCTCCACATCCACGCCCTGTTCTATCTCCCCCTGGCAGGCTCTGGCTTCTTTGGCGTAGCCATGGGCCGCAAAAAATGACTCATAGGCACTCACGCTGGCGTAGAAGGCCACTGTGCCCCGGGCATCTTCGATAGCCTGCCCGCGGTCCTCGTTGATGGCCATCCAGGGCCAGATGCTGACCTCGATGTCATCGCGTTTGCGCCCGCACTGGCTCAGCGCGTCGGCAATGACGGGCCCCATCTGGTCGACGGCCCAGTCCACCGACCACATGGGATGGCCGATCACCCCATCGCCGATTTCTACTCCCACCCGCAGCAGCTTTTCCCGCAGCGCGGCAATCCAGATGGGGATATGGGTGCGTACCGGGGGGTCGGTCGGCTTCAGCTCCCTGAAGCTGGCCTTGTAGTAGGTGCCATCATAGGGTTCCAGCCCCTGGTGTGCGCCAGCGACGATATGTCGCACGGCGCCTACCGTGTCACGCATCTGGGTAATCGGCTTGTAGTCAGGCGTGCCGAAAATGTCCCGGGTCCAGGTGGGCGCGCTGGAACCCAGGCCGAGTATGAAGCGCCCCCCGCTGATGCGGTCGACGTCCATGGCGGCCATGGCGGTTTCGAAGGGGCTGCGCGTGCCGGCGATGGCGATGCCGCTGGCCACCTGCAGGCGGGACGTCGCTGCCGCTGCTACGGCCAGGGGAATGAAGGGGGGGCCGAAGACCTGGTAGCTGAAGGCGCCTGTGTACCCCAGGTCTTCCATCTGTTTCGCGGTTTCAAGCAGTTGCTGCCCCGGCATGACCGGTATCACGCCCCAGTACTGCCGGTCGGATCCTGTGGCATTTGTCAATTTGGACACTTTTGCACTCCCGGGAAAAATGACCTTCTTTGCATCAAGCTTAGCCTACTGTCCCCAGAACTATAACCGGGACAATCAATCTTCCGGTAATGCCCGGCCCCGGAGGCGCACCGTGGCAACGCAGTGCTACAATTTCGCACCTTACCCCGTTACACTCGACCGGATGTATTACCAGTATTTCGGCCTCGACGAAGCCCCCTTTTCCATAGCGGTCAACCCCCGCTATCTGTTCATGAGCGCCCGTCACCGGGATGCGCTGGCACACCTGTTATACGGGGTGGGAGCTGGCGGCGGCTTCATCCTGCTGACCGGTGAGGTGGGCACCGGCAAGACCACCATCAACCGCTGCCTGCTGGAACAGCTTCCCCACGACACCGATATCGCCATCATCCTCAATCCGGCCCTGAACGCTATGGAGCTGCTGGCGACCGCCTGCGACGAGCTGGGCATCAGTTACGACCCGGATAACCATACGCTGAAGACCCTGACCGACAAGCTGCACCAGTTCCTGCTGGACAATTACAGCAAGGGGCGCAAGACGGTGCTGATGATCGACGAGGCCCAGCACCTGGATTTCGATGTGCTGGAGCAGATCCGACTGCTCACCAACCTTGAGACTCACGACCAGAAGCTGCTCCAGATCATCCTGATCGGCCAGCCCGAGCTGGCCCAGATGCTGGCTCGCCCGGAACTGCGCCAGCTCAACCAGCGCATAACGGCTCGCTACAATCTGGAACCCCTGAACCTGGAGGAGACGGGAGCGTATATCCGGCACCGGCTGCAGGTAGCGGGCATGGCCGCCGATCGCGAGGTGTTTCCCACCTCGGTAGTGAAGGGGATCTACCGGCAGACCCGGGGCATTCCGCGTCTGATCAATGTGTTGTGTGATCGCATGCTGCTCGGCGCTTACGGCCGCAACAGGAGCCGGGCGGACAAGGCCATGCTGCGCCTGGCGGCGCGGGAGGTCATGGGGGAGGAAGTGGCGGAGGAGAGCCCCTGGCGCTGGCCACTGGCTGTCGTCGCCTTACTGATCCTGGGGTTTGGTGGCTGGTGGCTCGTGGAGCAACGCCAGGACGCCAGCGCTGCGCAAGGCATGGTCGCGGGTGGCAAACCCGTTGCCCCCGTCGTCGAGCCTCCGGGCGGGCAGGCGTCGGTCTCTGCCCCTCAGACAGGGGCGGTCGAAGCGCCTCAGGAACCCGCGACGGAGTCCGTGGTTGTTGCGCCCATGCCCGTTGAACCTGTTGCCCCCGAGCCGGAGCCGGCTCCCACCACCTTTTTGCTGTCACCGACGGAGGCCATGTCCCGGCTGTGGTCGCTCTACTCCAGCGAACCGGAACCGGCCGACCCGTGCGGCGGGTCCCCGCAGGCAGGGGTTGCCTGCGTCGACGGGGAGGCACGTACCTGGGACGAACTGGCACGGTACGACCGGCCCCTGCTGTTGGATATGATCACACCGGAGCGCTTCTCGGCGGCGGTGCTGTTGCTCGGGGTGGAGGGGCGCGAGGCCTGGGTAGCCGCGGGAGACGGCGCAATGCAGGTAAGCCTGGCCGAGTTGGGGCCCCAGTGGTCTGGGCGCTACCGGTTTCTGTGGCATCCGCCCCGGGGCTTCGATCGGCCCATAGCGCTCGGTGAAAGCAGCCCGGTCGTGGCTTCGGTCGCCGAGCTCTTTGCCCGCCTGGACGGGCAGGAACAGGCGCTTGCAGACCAGACCTTCAACACCGCCCTCCAGTCCCGGGTGAAGCTGTTCCAGCGCGAGCAAGGCCTGGTCGATGACGGCGTGGTGGGTGTGCAGACGCTGCTGAAGCTCAATGAGAGGCTTGGCATCGACGTAACTGCCGCGGCAGCGCGAAGTGGGCTGGACAACCCCGATGAGGTCGTACAGCGATGACTCATCACCGCAGTCATACACGTGGGAGGGCAGGGCAGTCATGTCGCTGATCCTGGATGCCCTCAATCGATCCCGGCAGGACACGTCCGACGTGCCCGGCCTGGCGACACAGCACTTTGAGTCATCCGACCCGGCAGACGGGGGTCGCTGGCGGGGGGTCCTGCCCTGGCTCGCGCTCGCCGCCGCCGTGGGCGTGATCGTCTGGCTGGTGCTCGAACGCGATCGCGCGCCTGTATCCAGCGCGCCGCCTGTGGCAGAGGCCGTGGGTACCGCGACAAGCCCGCAGCCATCGGAAAACCGGCAGTCAACGCCTGTACCGGCGTCGGGCGGGCGATCTGTCGAGGCCGTTCAAAGTACCGCAGCTGTAGTGCCGGAATCGCCCGCGCCAGCGCCTGTTCCTGGCCGTCCGGATCCGTCCGCGGCAGCCGGTGACCGTTCCCCCGCGACGCAGCAACGGGAGATGATGCAAGCGCCAGCGCGGGAACCTGTCGCCGACCCCGAGGTGGCGGCCCTGTATCAGCGTGAGGCACCCCCTGCAGCGTCGCCCGGCAAGCCGGCCGTTTCCCCGGCTCCCGCCGAAGTTCCGACGGAGACGTCTCAGGCGCAGCGGGAGGAGCAACCCGTGGACCTGGAGCAACTGGTCGTCAAGGCCCAGCGGGAAGTGGACAATGCCCGGCTGTCAGAACACCCGGCGCCTTTTATCATCGATCTGTCCCAGCAGAAAAAAGATGCCATCCCGACGATCTTTTACCAGCGCCACGATTACGCGGGTGACTCCGCGTCGTCCAGCGTGGTGCTGAACGGGAAAAGCCTTCGGGTCGGTGGCCAGGCTGCTCCCGGAGTGAAAGTGGACGAGATCCTCCCCGATTCCGTGGTGCTGAGCCATGAGGGCACCCAGTTCCGGCTGAGGGCCCTGAACAGCTGGGTCAATCTGTAGGGCGATTTCATCCGCCTCCGGCTGGATCAATGCATCCCACTGTGGCAGGATTTGCGCTTCCGCCCGGTGGCCCCGCAGCGCCGGGCGGCAACGACAATAATGACCCGTCAAAGAGCACAATCGAGGCCAGCGGGTTCCAACGCAGATTGAGGTCTAAACCATGAAAAGAATTACCGCGGCCATCGGGCCGCTGAAGCTCGATGTGCCACCTGCGGTGCTGATGTTACCCCTGTTGCTGGCAGCCTCCGGAGCCCGTGCCGATGAACTCAATGGGGCAGACACCGCCTGGATTCTGACATCCACCGCCCTGGTTCTGTTCATGACCATACCGGGGCTGTCCCTGTTCTATGCGGGACTGGTGCGGGTCAAGAACGTGCTGTCGGTGCTGATGCAGTGCTTCGCGCTCACCTGCCTGATGTCCCTGGTGTGGTTCGCAGTGGGTTACACCATTGCTTTCGGGAGTGATGGTGTCGAGCAGGGCAAGTGGATCGGTGATTTCGGCAACATGTTTTTCGCCAATATAACGATGGACAGCATGAATGGCGGCATTCCGGCTACCCTGTTTGCTATCTTCCAGATGACGTTTGCCATCATCACGCCGGCCCTGATCGTGGGCGGTTTCGCCGAACGGATGAAATTCTCCGCGATGCTGCTGTTCAGCACGATCTGGGTCATCGTGGTCTACTCGCCGATCTGTCACTGGGTCTGGGGTGGTGGCTGGCTGGGCCAGATGGGCCTGCAGGATTTTGCCGGCGGTACAGTAGTACATATCACGGCAGCGGTGGCTGCCCTGGTTGCTGCGGTGATGATGGGACCCCGCAAGGGTTTCGGGACGACTGCCATGCCGCCCCACAACCTGACACTCACTGTCGCCGGGGCAGGTATGTTGTGGGTCGGATGGTTCGGTTTCAATGCCGGTTCCGCCGTGGCGGCGGATAACAGTGCCGCCATGGCTATGCTGGTCACCCACCTGTCTGCTGCCTCGGGGTCCCTGGCCTGGATGGCCATGGAATGGATTCGCCACGGCAAGCCCTCGGTACTGGGTATCGTGACCGGGATGGTGGCAGGCCTGGGCACCATCACGCCGGCCTCCGGCTCCGTAGGCCCGGCAGCCGCGGTTGTCATCGGTCTCAGCGCCGGGGTGATCTGCTATTTCGCCACGATGACGATCAAGCAGGTGCTGAAAATCGATGACAGTCTCGACGTCTTCCCCGTGCACGGCGTGGGTGGTGTGCTCGGCACCCTGCTCGCCGGTATTTTCTGCTCCACCCAGCTGGGTATTTTCAGTGGCAACGGTTTCTCCGATGGTATCGAGAGTATCGGCGGCCAACTGGGTGTCCAGGCGACCGGTGTGGTCGCTACGTTCGTCTACACGGCGGTAATGAGTGCCATCATTCTGAAAGTGGTGGATATGGTGGTCGGCCTGCGGGTTGACAGCGATGAGGAGACCCAGGGTCTGGATCTCGTCCTGCACGACGAGCGCGGTTACGACCTGTAATTCAACGGCCCTGTAGGAGCCCGCTGTGGGAGGCCGCTCTGCGGGCGATCGGGGGTCGGGGATCTTGCATCGGGCGATAATCGCCCGCGGAGCGGGCTCCTTGCATCGGGCGATAATCGCCCGCGGAGCGGGCTCCTACAAGGGGATTGGCTTGTATGAACTGGACACACCATCACGCCACTATCAACGGTATCCACATGCACTATGTGGAGGAGGGTGAGGGCATGCCAGTGGTGCTCTGCCACGGCTTTCCCCACCTCTGGTTCAGCTGGCACCGGCAGATCAGTGCCCTGGCCGACGCCGGCTACCGGGTGATCGCGCCGGATATGCGCGGCATGGGGCAGACGGAAGCGCCCGCCGAGGTCGAAGCCTATGATATCGACCACATCACCGGTGACCTGATCGGGTTGCTGGATCACCTGGATATCGAGCGCGCCGTATTTGCCGGCCTGGATTTCGGTGCCTTCGCCATCTATGACCTGGCGCTGCGCCATCCCGGGCGGGTGATCGCCGTCATCGGCCTGGAAAACCCCGCCGCACCCCATAACCCGGATGAACCGCCACTGAGCGAATACCGGCGCACGGGAGAGCAGCACTTCCTGCACATCGAGTACTTTCGGGAACCCCCGCGGGCGGATCAGGAACTGGCCGCGCAACCGCGGCTTTTTTTGCACAAGGTGTTTCACACCCTCAGCGGCGCCTGCAATTATTTCGACATGTTCCGGCACCCGCCGGGCACCTCCTACATCGACGCGATGGAGGAGCCGCCCCCGCTGCCCTGGTCCTGGCTGTCCGAGCTGGAGTTGGAGTTCTTCGTGTCCGAATACAGCCGCTCCGGCTTTACCGGCGGTCTGAACTGGTACCGTTCATTCGACCTCAAATGGGCTCAGCGCAAGCCCTTCGAGGGGGTACAGAGTGACGTTCCGGCCTATTTCCTGGGCAGCGAGCACGACGTTGACCTGGAAGGCTTCCACGGGGACGACCCCATTGGCCTGATGCGTGCCATTTTCCCGGACCTGCGGCAGGTGCGGATGATTCCCGGCGCCGGGCACATGGTGCAGCTGGAGGCTTCCGACGAGGTCAATGCCATTCTGCTGGATTACCTGGCGGACATCGCGGCCTGCTCCCCTAGCTGATCTTCAGGGTCATCCCGATCTTCGCCAGGGCGTCCTGTTCCAGCTCCAGTTCCCGGGCGGTCAGCGGGTGCTCCGCCAGCCAGCCTTCGGGGAACCCCAGCGTCAGCGCGTTCTCTTCGGCGGTGATGGTGAAATCGGGCATCAGGGAGAGCCGCTCCACATACTTGAAGCAGACCGCGAGGCGCACGATCGTCAGCAGGTACCTGATCTGGGGCAGATCCGTATCGGCAATGTCGGCGAAGAGGTCATTGGAAAGCTTGCCGCGCTGCCCCTGGGCGAGCACGGCGAGCTGTTCCTGTTCTTCCTGGGAGAATCCCGGCAGGTCCGCATTGCGCAGCAGGTAGGCCGAGTGTCGGTTGAAATGTTTGTGTGAGATGGCCATGCCGATCTCATGGGTATGGGCCAGCCAGTGCAGCAGCTCCCACTGGTCCGTGGCAAGCTGCCAGTTGATGCGCACGCCGGCATACAGGGTTAGCGCTCGACGCTCGACGATCTCGGCCGTGTCGACGTCGACCGCATAGCGTTGCATCAGGGCATTCACCGTACGATCGCGAACATCCTCGTGGGTGAGGCGCCCCATCAGGTCGTAGATGACACCTTCACGCAGGGCACCCTTGGAGGTGCGCATATGGTCGATGCCCAGCACATCGAACAGTGCGCTGGCAATGGCCAGTCCCGGCACGATGACGTTGCGACGCTGGGGAGCGAGGCCCTCCAGCTTGATCTCGTCCATGGTCTTGAATTTGAGCAGATTCTTCTCCAGGTTCTTCAGGGCTTCGCGGCTGATGCCGCTTTCCCCCCAGCCATTTTCAATGATGATGGCCTCGATGGCATTGAGGGTGCCCGAAGAGCCAACACTCTCCTCCCAGCGCCCCCCGTGATAGCCGTGGCGGATGTGGGAAGTCTCCAGGCAGGCCCGGTCATAGGCCTTACGGTAATTGCTTTTGCTGATTTTTCCCTTGGGAAAATACTTTTTGGCGTAGGAAACGCAGCCCATCTGCAGGCTTTCCAGTTTGCGGGGTTCGAAGCGTTCGCCGATGATGAACTCGGTACTGCCCCCACCGATGTCGACGACCAGTCGCGAACGGGCATCGTCCGCCAGGGTGTGGGCGACGCCCAGGTAGACCAGCCGGGCCTCCTCCCGGCCGTAGATGACATCCACCTTGGTGCCGAGAATCTTGCCGGCCGGCTTGGTGAACGCCCGGCGGTTCTTGGCGATTCGCAGGGCGTTGGTGCCCACCACCCGCAGGCGCTGGGGCTCGACCCGCTCCAGCAGCTGGGCGAAGCGTGACAGGCAGTCGAGGCCTCTCTCGATGGCCTCATCCGACAACCTGCCCTTTTCCAGCCCTGCCCCGAGCTGTACTTTCTCTGCCAATACCTCCACAGGGCGCATTTCGCCGTGTTCAATTTTGGCAATCAGGAGGTGGAACGAGTTACTGCCGAGGTCGATGGCGGCGAGCTGACTGCCCTCGGGCAGCGGTTCCTGGTTTTCAGTATCCAACGTTGGTGTTTCCCCTTGGCGAATGTCGCCGCGCCAATGGTAATGGATTCGTCACCCGGGTGCACTGGCTCTGTAAAAAGCACATCAAGAGGCTCTATACAGACAGGCAAATCAGGGATTATGCTTGCGCCGCTAACGAGGCCCGGGGGCCTCATCCCTGCGGTACAGACAGGAAAGCCACATGCCAGCGCCTGACATGCCAGTATCCGAAGACATTATCGCCACCGACTATTCCAGCGTGTGGTATCACCTGACCCAGCACCAGCCACAGGAGGGGGTCCCGCCACTGGTGATCGTGGAGGGGAAGGGCATGCGCGTGACCGATGCAACCGGCAGGGAGTATCTCGATGCCACGTCCGGCGGGGTCTGGACGGTCAATGTGGGATACGGCCGGGAGGAGATTGCCCGTGCGGTCCATGATCAGCTGGTCAAGATGTGTTACTTCGCAGGGACCGCGGCCACCGAGCCGGGCGGAAAGTTCGCCCACGCCCTGCTGCAGAAACTGCCGGGCATGGGCAAGGTCTACTATTCCAATTCCGGCTCCGAGGCCAACGAGAAGGCCTACAAGATGATCCGCCAGCTGGCCCACCTCGAGGGTGATGGCAGCCGGCATAAGATCATCTACCGGGACCGGGATTACCACGGCACCACGATTGCGGCGCTGAGCTCTTCCGGACAGCTCGAGCGCAAGCACCAGTACGGCCCCTACGTGCCGGGTTTCGCGGCGTTCGCCAACTGTCTGTGCTACCGCTGCCCGTTCGGCAAAACCTACGGCAGCTGTGATATCGATTGCGCCAGGGATCTGGAGGCCGTGATATTGCGCGAAGGACCAGAGACCGTCGGCGGCGTGGTCCTGGAACCTGTAACCGCGGGAGGCGGGGTCATACCGCCGGTGCCCGAGTACTTCCCCATCATCCAGGAGATCTGTCGCAAGTACGAGGTGTTGCTCCACATCGACGAGGTGGTCTGCGGGCTCGGTCGCACGGGGAAGTGGTTCGGTCACCAGCACTACGACGTGCAGCCCGACCTGGTGACCATGGCCAAGGGTGTGGCCAGCGGTTACGCGGCGATTGCCTGCACCGTAACCACCCGCGCCCTGTTCGACCGCTTCCAGGCGGATCCGGCGGATCGCATGCATTACTTCCGCGATATCAGCACCTTCGCGGGATGCGCGGGCGGCCCGGCGGCAGCGCTGGAAAACCTGCGGATCATCGAGCAGGAGAACCTTCTGGATAACGTGGTGCGCATGGGGGACCGGCTGCTGGACGGGCTGTCGGGCCTGAAAGAGAAGTACCCGGTGATCGGTGACGCGCGTGGCAAGGGCCTGTTTGCCGGCCTGGAGCTGGTGTGCGACCGGACGACCAGGGAGCCGGTACCGGAAAGTTACGTGGCCGCTATCGTCGGCCACTGCATGCAGGAAGGTGTCATCATCGGCAGGACCAATCGCAGCCTCGAGAAACTGAACAACACGCTCTGCCTCAGCCCCGCACTGATTGCCACGGCGCGGGATATCGATGATATCGTTACCGCACTGGACCGGGCGTTGGCGGCCAATCCCCTGGCGTGATAACTGGCCGCTGGCAGACACTGCGGCGGCATTGCACTTGCACTATAATTCGCAGCAGCCTTAATCCGGCCAGCTGCCACTCTTGAGAAGGGGTGTGGCGGCACCGAGCTCACAATCGCAAACCAACCTCGAGACAGACATCATGACACGTATGACACCCAGTGAAGCCTTTGTCGAAACCCTGGTCGCCAACGGCGTCACGAAGATATTCGGCATCATGGGTTCCGCCTTCATGGACGCCATGGACATCTTCGCCCCGGCGGGGATCGAGCTGATCCCGGTAGTCCACGAGCAGGGCGCCGCGCACATGGCGGACGGCTATGCCCGGGCCAGCGGTCGCCACGGCGTGGTGATCGGGCAGAACGGTCCCGGCATCTCCAACTGCGTCACCGGTATTGCGGCAGCCTACTGGGCCCACTCGCCGGTGGTCATCATCACACCCGAGGCGGGCACTATGGGCATTGGACTGGGCGGTTTCCAGGAGTGCCACCAGCTGCCCATGTTCCAGGAGTTCACCAAGTACCAGGGGCATGTCAACAATCCCGCCCGGATGGCGGAGCTGACCGGGCGCTGCTTCGATCGGGCCATGGCGGAGATCGGGCCCACCCAGCTCAATATCCCCCGGGACTTTTTCTACGGTGATATTAATGTGGACATTCCCAGGCCCATGCGCCTGGACCGCGGGCCCGGTGGCGACCAGAGTCTCGACGAGGCCGCTGACTTGCTGGCCAGTGCTAAATTCCCGGTGATCATTTCCGGCGGTGGCGTGGTGATGGCCGACGGGGTGGAGGAGTGCAAGGCCCTGGCGGAACTGCTGGGCGCCCCGGTGGTAAACAGCTACCAGCACAATGATTCATTCCCCGCCAGCCACCCGCTGTGGTGCGGGCCTCTCGGCTACCAGGGCTCCAAGGCCGGCATGAAGCTGATAGCCCAGGCCGATGTGGTGCTGGCGCTGGGCTCGCGCCTGGGGCCCTTCGGAACGCTGCCACAATATGAGATGGAATACTGGCCCAAAGACGCGAAAATCGTGCAGGTGGATGCGGACCACAAAATGCTCGGCCTGGTGAAGCCGATCTCCGTCGGCATCTGCGGCGACGCCCGGGCGGCTGCTGCGGCACTCACCCGGCGCCTGCAGGATCGCGAACTGGCCTGTGCCTCCAGCCGCCAGGAGCGCGCGGCCCGGATTGCCGCCGAGAAATCCACGTGGGAGAAGGAGCTCGACGAATGGACCCACGAGCGCGATCCCTACAGCCTTGACATGATTGCCGAGGCGGAAGCAGAGGAGGGGAGCTGGCTCCATCCGCGCCAGGTGCTGCGTGAATTGGAGAAGGCCATGCCCGGAAATGTGATGGTCTCCACGGATATCGGCAATATCAACTCCGTGGCTCACAGCTACCTGCGCTTCGAGAAACCGCGCAGTTTCTTCGCGCCGATGAGTTTCGGGAACTGCGGTTATGCCCTGCCCACTATCATCGGCGCCAAGGCAGCCGCCCCGGACCGGCCCGCTATCGCCTACGCCGGTGACGGCGCATGGGGCATGAGCATGTCTGAAATCATGACCGCCGTGCGCCACGATATCCCGGTCACCGCCGTGGTCTTCCACAACCGGGACTGGGGTGCCGAGAAGAAGAACCAGGTCGAGTTCTACAACCGCCGCTTCGTCGCCGCGGAACTGGTCAGCGAGAGCTGGGCCGGTATCGCGAAGGCGATGGGCGCGGATGGTGTTGTGGTGGACCAGCTGGATGACGTGGGCGCCGCCCTCGGCAAGGCGGTGGACAGGCAGATGAACGGCGGCAGAACCACGGTCATCGAGGTGATGTGTACCCGCGAGCTGGGCGACCCGTTCCGCAGGGATGCCCTGTCCAGGCCGGTGCGGCACCTGGATAAATACAAGGATTATGTGTGACCCGATCGCGGCCGATCTAGCAGGCCCTTGTAGGAGGCCGCTCCGCGGCCGATCGTCGGGTGCGGGTAACGCGGTGTGTTGATCCGGTCGCTCGCGGAGCGAGCTCCTACAGGGGATCGAGAATTTGTAGGAGGCCGCTCCGCGGCCGATCATCGGGTGCGGGTAACGCGGTGTGTTGATCTGGTCGCTCGCGGAGCGAGCTCCTACAGGGGATCGAGAATTTGTAGGAGGCCGCTGCCCATAAACAGGGGCACACCGTCCGCGGCCGATGATTTTTGCCTGGAGAAAAACCGTCATGAGCGAAACTGAAGAAAAAATCCGCGTCTATCGCGGTTTGAAGGGGGTCCACTTCGACCGCTCTCCCACTACCCATATCGACGGTCGCAAGGGCGAGTTGCGCTACTGGGGTTACTCGATCCACGACCTGGCGGAACACTCGACCTTCGAGGAGACCGCCTACCTGCTGCTGCACGGCGAGCTGCCCACCGCTGAACAGTTACTGGCCTTCG
>JAHEEV010000090.1:10461-13267 GCA_024640505.1 Halieaceae bacterium | reverse complement strand
TGTTTGCCAATGCCCGCCTCAATGTCCTGTCGATAAATACCCAGACCAACAAGTCGCGCAATACCGCCACCATGCGCCTGCGAGTCGAGGTGCCGAACCTCGGTGCACTGTCGAAATTGCTGGAGCGTATCAACCGATTGAAAAATGTCATCTCAGCAGAGCGCGTTTCCGAGTAAGGAGTCAGGCAAATGGAGCGTGCAGGGTATACGCTGACCGACCTTTTGCGGGTCATGCAGCGTTTGAGAGATCCGGTGACGGGATGCCCATGGGACATCGCCCAGGATTTTCGCAGTATCGTTCCTTCCACACTCGAAGAGTGTTATGAACTGGCCCAGGCTATCGAGCATGGGGACTACCCTCACATAGCGGAAGAGTTGGGTGACGTCCTGTTCCAGGTGGTCTTTTACGCCCAGCTTGGCAAGGAACAGGACCTGTTCAGCATGGAAGGCATTATCGATACGCTGGTCGAGAAGCTGCTCCGGCGACACCCCCACGTATTTGCCGATGGAGAAATCGAAGGCGTTGTCGCGGCTCAAGCGCGCAGCTCTATTGATTCCGTGAAGGAGACCTGGGAATCGATCAAGCAGGATGAGCGGGCTTCCCGGTCCCAGATCGGTATTCTGGCCGACGTCCCCACTGCGCTGCCGGCCCTGCCCCGGGCTCAGAAGCTGCAGAAACGTGCCGCACGGGTCGACTTCGACTGGCCTGATGCCGAAGCCGTCCTGGTCAAGCTTGAGGAGGAAATCGAGGAACTGCGCGAAGCCATGGCCGCTCGGAACTCAGAGCAGGTGGATGAGGAATTGGGCGACCTCCTGTTCACCTGTGTCAACCTCTCTCGACATCTGGGTTTGGACGCAGAATCCAGTCTACGCCGCGCATCCGCCAAGTTCGAACTGCGTTTCCAACGCATGGAAGCACTCGCGAAAGCGCGGGGTTTTTCACTGGCGGGAAGTTCACCGCAAGAACTCGATGAACTCTGGCGCGCTGCCAAGGTCGGTGGCAACGGGTAGGGGTTGTGCTGCCCCTTTGCGCTGTGTATTGTTGAGTCCCTTCTTTGAACCCAAAACATCCCCGGGGCCTCCCCCCACTGAAACAATCGAGGATATTCCAGTATGCGACTCATTCTGTTGGGCGCTCCCGGCGCCGGTAAGGGCACGCAGGCCCAGTACATCACTGAAAAATTCGGCATCCCCCAGATTTCTACCGGCGACATGCTGCGCGCTGCGGTAAAGGCCGGCACCGAACTTGGCCTGCAAGCCAAGGGGATCATGGACTCCGGCGGGCTGGTGTCCGACGATATTATCATCGGGCTGGTCAAAGAGCGTATCGGGGAAGCCGATTGTGCCAAGGGATTCCTCTTTGACGGATTTCCCAGGACGATTCCGCAGGCTGAGGCGATGGTCGATGCCGGGGTGGCCATTGATCACGTGGTGGAAATCGCAGTAGATGATGACGAAATCGTGGAACGCCTGGGTGGCCGACGGGTTCATCCGGGCTCAGGAAGAGTCTACCACCTGCAGCATAATCCGCCGCAGCAGGAGGGTCTTGATGATGAGACCGGAGAGCCCCTGGTGCAACGGGACGACGACCGTGAAGAGACGGTGCGCAAGCGACTGGAGGTTTACCACGCGCAGACCAGTCCCCTGATTGATTTCTACCAGAGTATGGCGGGTGAAGGCGCTCCTGCCTATCACCGGATACCAGGGGTCGGCAGCGTTGAGGAGATCAAGCAGAGGGTTTTCGACTCTCTCGATGCCTGATTTAAAGCTTTTTCTGCAGAAGGGAGCTCAGCTCCCTTTTTTATTTTTTGGGCAAAGTCGTACTCAGTTTGAAAAAAAGCGTCTGTTCTTCAATGGCATGACAAAGCATCTATAACGAGTAAAAGCACTATATTTATAGTGTTTTGATGCGTTCACTGTTTCAATTGAGCGCCCACAGGCGAGGGTTTGGCCGCAGAATTCCCTACTAAAACAGGCCCTTCGCCCTGCTTTTTGTTTGCCTTAAGTTGTTGTATCAAAATAATTTTATTGCTATTTTTGAGCGTGTGTTACTTGTATAACAACTACGGAGCAATCCAGAATGGCAACTGCGAAGAAGAAAGCGACGACAAAACGCAAGACGACCGCGCGCAAGAAGTCGCCCGCGAAGAAAGCGGCAACGAAAAAGACGGCCGCAAAGAGAGCCGTAGCGAAAAAAACTGCGGCAAAGAAAACTGCAGCGAAAAGAGCTCCCGCTAAAAAGAGGGCAGCCAAGAAAACGGCTGCCAGGAAGGCTCCCCGGAAGGCCGCGGCCAAGCGATCTCCCGCCAAAGCGAAATCCCTGCGCGGTCGTCTTGAGGATGCTCGCAAGCAGGTCGGTGAAGTGGTCGATTCCGCCCGGCTCAAGGCCAAGGAGCTCGCGCATCAGGAACAAGTACTTGCTAGAAAGGCTGAGCTTGCCGCTCGCGCTGAAGTCGACAAGGCTCGCGACCTGGCCAAGTACGCGGAAAAGTGGGTGAAGGACCGGGCCAGGTCTGACAGCAAGAAGCTGGCTGCGCTGGAGAAAAAGCTGGCCAAACAGATGAAGGGTGCGGAGCGCAAGGCACGTGCCAAAGCCAGGGCTGCCGAGAAGAAAGCCGAGGCGAAAGCGCGGGCAGCTGCCAAAAAGATTAAAGCCCGGATCAACTCGGCGACGGGAAAGAAGAAAGCTCCGGCAAAGCGCAAGAAAGCCCCCGCTAAGCGCAAGGTAGCGGCGAAGGCCCGCGCCAGGTCAAAGGCCTGATTAATACGGCTGCTGCCGTTCCTTATCGGCTGCGGTCAGTGGCAGA
>JAHEEV010000090.1:0-10361 GCA_024640505.1 Halieaceae bacterium | reverse complement strand
GCTCCGGCAAAGCGCAAGAAAGCCCCCGCTAAGCGCAAGGTAGCGGCGAAGGCCCGCGCCAGGTCAAAGGCCTGATTAATACGGCTGCTGCCGTTCCTTATCGGCTGCGGTCAGTGGCAGAGTCCGCCGGGCATTGGTTCGGCGGGCATCATGCTTCAAGCCTGTTGAGATTGTAAAAACTTTCCGGCTGTTCTGAAAAATCCACGCACACGCAGGCATGCCGTTCGTACCAATGGCGGACCGTCCTGCCTCCGCTCGCCAGATAGCCTTCCAGATCATCCAGAACGCTGGTTCTCAGGGCAGCGCACAGGTACTGCTCACGACAGCCATCCCAGGCGTAGGCAATATCGGCCTTTCGCTCTCCGTTATCGGTCAGAGGGCATAACAACTTCTCAACCAGATTCTCGGGCAGTCTGGGGACGTCGCAGGGTGCCACGATCAGGAATGTTGTCTCGATCAGTGCTTTTGCCGCCTCCAGCCCCGCAAGTGGGCCCTGGAAATCCCCGCACTTGTCGGTGACGGTTCGCAGGTTGTATGCACCATAGAGTTCGCGATTTCGATTGCAACTGATGATGACAGGGCCGACCTGGGGCAGGAGTCTTTTGAGCACGTGTTCCACCAGCGGCAGGCCCTGCCAAGCCATCAGGCCCTTGTCGATGCCTCCCATCCGTCGGCCGGCACCTCCTGCAAGGACCAGCCCGGTAATATCTTCTTTTGAGATCATGATCGAACCCTGTGGCGACTCTTATGCTTTTTCCTTGCTTGATAGTTCTTCACGCTCGGGTGCTGTGGGATAATCAAAGTCTATCACCTCATCGGATAGGGCATACCGAACCCCGACCGGAATTCTCATGACAGGCATACTGGCGATTGAAACAGGCACTGAAGCCTGCTCCCTGGCAACATATCGTGACGGCGACTACGTCGATCGGTTTGAGGTGACCCCGCGCCTGCACAATCAGCGTCTCTTTGCCATGCTCGGCGAGCTTCTGCCTGACGGCGACCTGGTCAGGTCCGGTATCGACGCTATCGCCTATGGCTGCGGACCCGGATCATTCACGGGGCTGCGAATTGCTGCCAGCGCAGCGCAGGGACTGGCCTTCGCCAGTCGCTTGCCTGCGGTCGCTGTCTGCACACTGGCTTGCCAGGCGCAGACAGCCCTGCGGTTGTATCGTCTGCCCGACGGTGTTGAGGTGCTGAGCCTGCTGGACGCCCGTATCGGTGAAGTATACTACGGGCTCTATGCCATCGAGGAGGGTCGGGTCACCGTTCGGCAATCGCCCCGGGCCGCGGCACCGGAACATGTCGAGCTGGGCCGGGTAAAGGGTGAACTCCACGCAGTGGGCAGCGGATGCCAGTTTGTGGATCGATTTTCCTCTGAGCTGCGCTCAGTGATCGTCAGGACCGAGGGAGATCTCATGCCGCACGCGCGGGATCTGGTTCCGCTGGCTCTGGACAAGATCGTGGCCGGCGAGGTGCAGAGCCCCCAAGACATTCGGCCGGTTTACGTGCGTGAGGAAATTTCCTGGAAGAAAATTCCGGAACAGGGGAAACGATTGTGATCGATTGGTATCAGGCTGTTATCCTCGCCATCCTGCAGGGCCTGACAGAATTCCTCCCGATATCCAGTTCAGCCCATCTCGTCATACCCTCGCTGTTGCTGGGCTGGCAGGACCAGGGCCTGGCGTTTGACGTCGCCGTCCATGTCGGGACGCTCTCAGCCGTAGTGTTTTACTACCGGCAGGACCTCTTTCGGATGGCGCTGGCGTGGTTTAAATCGCTGGCGGGTGGACCGGTCACCGATGAAAGTCGATTGGTATGGTATCTGGCGCTGGCCACGGTGCCGGTCGGGGTGGTCGGCCTGCTCGCCGGCGACTACATCGAGAGTGACCTGCGAAACCTTCCTGTCATCGCCACCACCACGCTGTTATTCGGTATCCTGCTGGGACTTGCGGATCGCTATGCGGCTGGCAGCGAGTCAGGGCGGGCGCTCACGCTGCCGATGGCCCTGGCCATCGGGATTGCCCAGGCGCTCGCGCCCGTGCCCGGTGTATCCCGATCCGGTGTGACAATCACTGCGGCCCTGTTCCTGGGTATGAACCGCCAGGGTGCAGCGCGTTTTTCCTTCCTGCTGTCGATTCCCGTCATAGCCAGCGCCGGCGCGCTCAAGGGTTGGGAACTGCTGCAGGCCAGCACGGAGGTTTACTGGTGGCCACTGGTAGTGGGCACCCTTGTGTCCGCGGTGACTGCCTATCTTTGTATCGCCCTCTTTTTACGCCTTCTTGATCGCGTGGGCCTGATGCCATTTGTCTATTACCGGATGATATTGGCCGGCGTTCTCTATTACCTGTGGCTTGCCTGAGCAACCATTGACTTGCACCGGGTTGCCGGCACCACTACCCTTGCCGTTCTGTGCGGGGATGTCCCGCAGTTGGCGGGGAACAGCTTATGAAAATTGGCTTTGTCGGACTCGGCGTGATGGGCTTTCCCATGGCGGGGCACTTACAACGGTCCGGATATGACGTCACCGTGTTCAATCGCAGCGCCGCTAAATCCGAGCGCTGGGTCGCATTGTACGGTGGGCGATCCCGGCCAACGCCGCGCGAGGCTGCCCTTGATGCCGATCTGGTTTGCATCTGCGTAGGCAATGATGACGATGTAAAATCGGTGGTCCTCGGTGACGACGGTGTGCTTGCGGGCCTGGGACCGGATACCATCCTGGTCGATCACACCACCGCGTCGGCCGGCCTGGCCCGTGACCTGGAGGGCAGGGCACGTGCATCCCGGGTCGGTTTTCTGGACGCACCCGTCTCCGGGGGGCAGGCGGGAGCCGAGAATGGTGTCCTGACGATCATGGTCGGCGGGCAGACGGAGGTCTTCTCCCGGGCAGAGCCGGTGCTGCAGGCATATGCCCGTTGTGTCAGGTTGCTGGGGCCGGCGGGGAGTGGCCAACTGGCCAAGATGGTAAACCAGATCTGCATCGCCGGCATTGTACAGGGCCTGGCCGAGGCCCTTCAGTTTTCGGAACAGGCGGGTCTGGATACGGCTGCAGTCGTGGAGGTTATTTCCCAGGGGGCGGCCCAGTCCTGGCAGATGGAGAACCGGTACAAGAGCATGCTGGCCGGCCAGTACGACCATGGCTTTGCGGTGGACTGGATGCGCAAGGACCTGGCCATGGTGCTTGAGGAGGCGCAACGCATGCAGCTCGATCTGCCGGTTACCACCCTCGTGGATGGCTATTACGGGGAGGTGCAGGCCATGGGAGGAGGGCGCTGGGACACGTCGAGCCTCTTCGCGCGTATGCAGTCGACCGGAGTTGCAGGAGATAGCGATGAGTGTTGAATCAGCAAGTGATAAGCCCGGGGGCGAGGAACAGTTCAACCGGGATCTCTGCGATTTTCTCCGGGTGGCAACCACACCCTTCCATGCCGTGGCCGAAATGGCGTCCCGACTGACCCGGGCAGGGTTTGCCAGGCTCGACGAGGACTCTGCCTGGAATCCCGCTCCAGGTGGGAAGTATTTCGTTATTCGCAACGGAAGCTCCATCGTGGCGTTTATTGTCGGGAAAGACTCCCCGCCCGTGGAGGGGCTGCGAATGGTCGGCGCCCATACGGACAGCCCCTGCCTCATGGTCAAGCCGGCTCCGGAGAAAGTGCAGCAAGGCTATTTTCAGCTCGGGGTCGAGGTATATGGTGGGGTCTTACTCAATCCCTGGTTTGATCGCGACCTGTCCCTGGCCGGGCGCGTAAGTTTCCAGTCTGTCGATGGCCGGCTGCGAACAGAGCTGGTGGATTTTCGCAAAGCCGTCGCCATCATACCCAGCCTGGCCATCCATCTCGATCGCGAGGCGAACAACATTCGCTCGATCAATGCCCAGAAGGACATCCCTCCGATACTTTGTCAGTGGGAAGAGGAGGATAAACCGGACTTTCGTGATTTGCTGAAGTCCAGGCTGCTGGAGGAGCACCCGCACTGCGGCGTCGACAAGGTGCTGGATTTTGAGCTCAATTTCTACGATGCGCAGGCCGCGGCGTTAGTCGGACTGCGCGACGAGTTTATAGCGTCTGCACGCCTCGATAACCTTCTGAGTTGTTATACGGGCCTCCAGGCGTTGATGGGTTGCGATGGTGCGGTGAGTGCGCTTCTGGTTTGCAATGATCACGAGGAAGTGGGCAGTTTATCTGCCGCTGGCGCCCAGGGCCCCCTGTTGAGTTCGGTGTTGAAGCGATTGGCAGGGCGCGAAGAAGATTTTGCCGCCCTGACGGATCGATCGATGATGATCTCTGCCGATAATGCTCACGGCGTTCACCCCAACTATGCCGATCGCCATGACGACAATCATGGACCACTGCTGAATCGCGGCCCGGTGATCAAGATCAATGCCAACCAGCGCTATGCCTCCAACAGTGAAACCGCGGGGTTGTTCCGCATGCTCGCTGAGCAGGCGGGGGTCCCGGTGCAGTCTTTCGTTGTGCGCAGCGACATGGCCTGCGGCAGTACGATCGGCCCCATTACCGCCGGAGCTACCGGTATTCGGACCCTGGACATAGGGGTCCCGCAGTTGGCGATGCATTCCTGTCGGGAACTGGCCGGCACCCGCGATGCAAAGGACCTGTGTCTTGTACTGACGCGGTTCTACAATTTTACGGGACGGCTCGCCGCCAGCTGATTCGCGCAGGCGCCCCGTTGAGAGTCCTGCTGCTGTCAGCGTACGCGGCTCACAGTCACGAGCGGTGGCGGCAAAGTCTGCAGGCCATGTTTCCGGACTGGTCCTGGCAAACCCTCAGTCTGCCGCCCAGGCATTTCAGCTGGCGTGTCAGGGGTAACCCGCTTTACTGGGCGCTGGAACAGCGGGAACTTCTGGAACAGGACTACGATCTGGTGTTGGCTACATCCATGGTTGACCTCGCCACGCTGCGTGGCCTGGTGCCGGCTCTGAGCCGCCTGAGAACGGTCCTGTATTTTCACGAAAATCAGTTCGAGTACCCGCACCGCGATGAGCGGCATGGCCTTCTGGAAGCGCAGTTGGTGAGCCTGTATTCTGCGCTGGCTGCAGATCGGGTGTTGTTCAATTCTACCTACAATCGTGATTCTTTCCTGGCCGGTTGCAGTCAACTCCTGCGCCGCCTGCCGGATTATACCCCGCAGTCTACCTGCACGATCTTGCGGGAAAAATCTGCTGTTCTTCCCGTTCCGCTAGAATTGTACTCCCTGAAAAGTGTCGTGCCAGCCTGGCCCGGGCGCACGGGTTTGCTGCCACACCGGCCGCTGCGCCTGGTGTGGAGCGCCCGCTTTGAGCACGACAAGGGCGGGGACCGGCTCTATCTGTTGCTGCAAGAACTCCGGCACCAGGCACTTGATTTTGAGCTGGCCGTAACGGGACAGCAGTTCAGGAATACGCCCGACGTGTTCGCGCAGATACACCGGGAATTTGGCTCCCACCTGGTACATTTCGGCTATCTGGACTCTGGCGATGATTACCGCGCGTTGCTGCGTGGCGCGGACATGATTCTTTCTACCGCAGCGCACGAATTCCAGGGCCTGGCGATACTGGAGGCCGTGGCCTGTGGGTGTCTGCCGATTGTGCCGGATCGCCTGGTTTACCCGGAGATTTATCCGGCGCCATTTCGTTATGCCTCTCACCCGGATGACGTTGCCGAGGAGGCGCGGGGTGCGGCGGCTCTCGTCCTTCACGTCGCTACTGCACTGTTCAAGGGGTCTGTTGCGCCGCCCGACGTAACAGCGTTCGACCGGCGTGTTCTGAAAGCTGCCTACCTGGAACAGCTGTGCCCGCTCGCAGGATAGCCTCCGGGATGCAATAGCAGTATGATTGGCGGCTTTTGCGGAAAGACACACATTCATGGCCAAGCAGCGCGTCCTGACCGGGATTACAACCACCGGTACCCCTCACCTCGGCAATTACGTGGGAGCGATACGTCCGTCCATTGCGGCTTCCCTTGACGGCTCGACCGATTCCTTTTTCTTCCTGGCTGACTACCATGCCCTGATCAAGTGCCAGGAGCCGGAGAGAGTGCGCCAGTCCAGCAAGGAAATTGCAGCGACCTGGCTGGCACTGGGCCTGGATACTGACAAGGCGCTGTTTTACCGTCAGTCCGATGTCCCCGAGATCACCGAGCTTACCTGGATATTGTGCTGCGTTTCCGCCAAGGGCCTGATGAATCGGGCACACGCCTACAAAGCGGCAGTGCAGGCCAATGAGGATGCGGGGGAAGACCCGGATTACGGCATCACGATGGGGCTTTTCAGCTATCCGGTGCTTATGGCGGCGGATATTCTGATGTTCAACGCCGAAAAAATACCTGTGGGCCGCGACCAGATCCAGCATGTCGAGATGGCCCGCGATATTGCCCAGCGTTTTAATCACAATTTTGCCGAGTTGTTCGCCCTGCCGGAAGCAGTGGTGGATGACAGTGTGTCGGTCTTGCAGGGACTCGACGGGCGCAAGATGAGTAAAAGCTATAACAACACCATCCCGCTGTTCCAGACCGAGAAACAGCTGCGCAAATCCATCAATAAAATCCGGACCAATCTCCTGGAGCCGGGTGAACCCAAAGACCCGGATGATTCCACGGTATTCCAGATGTGGACGGCTTTTGCCTCTGATGAGGAGACTGCCCGCATGCGGCGGGAATTCGAAATCGGGATCGCCTGGGGCGAGGCCAAGAAGCAGCTTTTCGAGCTGGTTAATGGGGAGTTGGCGGCCGCCAGGGATCGCTATCAGGAACTGATGGCCGATCCGGCGCACATCGAAAGCGTACTGCGGCAGGGCGCAGAGCGGGCCCGCGAATACAGCCGGCCGTTGATCCGGAAAGTCCGCGAAGCGGTTGGCATATCCGGTGTGCGCTAGTTAATCCAGTGTTTCCCCGGTCTGTCGCGCACTAGCTCGCATCAAAACGATAAGCCATCTCGATGTAAATACCCCGGGGTTCCCCGACAAAGTAACGGTATTCTCCGAACCCGAAATCTGCCCGCTCCGCGTAATCTTCATCCAGCAGGTTGGTCACCCTTACAGCGCCTCGCCAGTGTGAGTTTAATTGACTCGTGACTCTAAGGTTCAACAGCGAGTGACCGTCATACTCGTGCAGATTGTCCGGCTCCAGGTAATAGGAATCCATGTACACCCATTCGATCTCCGCCCGACTTTCTCGCCCGGCCAGGCGCGAGAAGTCCCACCCCAGCCGGGCGCTGCCAAACAGGCGCGGCGAGGTATCGATGTCATTGCCCTCGATGTCTCCGCTCGAGCCGAGCAACTGGATGGGTGAGTCGTACTTGTGACGTGCCGCCGTGGCATCAAGGCCCAGGTTCCAGTTTTGGGCAAACAGGTAGTCCATGCTCACCTCCAGACCGTAATGCCGGGTCCTGGCGCCGCTCACATTCTGGCGGTTGGCATCCTGGAAAATGACCTCGTCCTTGTCCATGTGATAGAGGGAGATGTCGTATCGCAGCGCGTCGGGCCAGCCGCCCCGCAGACCGAGTTCCACACTGTCGATGCGCTCCGAGTCCAGGTCGGCGACCTGCTGGCCTGACTGCAGCCGGTATAACTCGGTGGCCTGGGGAGCGCGAAAGCCGTGGGCGAGCCGCAGGTACGCCAGGTGTTCCGGGTGGAACAGGTAGGTTGCGCCGGCATTGAAGGACCAGTCGGTGAAATCGTCCTCGCGGTCAGCAGGGCGATAAAAACGACAGTTGGTGGCATCGGGTCCGCAGGCCGGGCCGTCACCGGTGCGATTGTCGTAATCGTAACGGGTGTGCTCCAGCCGCGCCCCGGCGCTCATCTCCAGGCGCGAGCCCAGAGGCAGGCGGAGTTGGCTGTAGGGCGCCGCCACTGTCGCGTCCACCTGGTAGTCGTAGTGCACGCCGGCGGGTTGGTTGGGGCTGACGAAAGGCTCTTCCTGGGTCTCCTTCAGCCACCCGTCGGTGTATTCGACATCCAGGCCATTCACCCAGAGCAGATCAGTCGCATCGGTATTGACTGCCAGCCGCAGACCGATGCTGGTATGGCCGTTCTCCTCTACACTCTGCCAGGGGAGAAAGTGCTGCAGAAACTCCATTTTGTTGTCGCGCAGGTAGGGGGTAATCGTGAAGGTATTGCGTTCATCCAGCACCCGGCTGGCACGACTCTGAAGGCTCATGGACCAGGCATCCCGGTATGCCTCGGGGTTCGGGTTGGTATCTTTCAGGTCCTCGTTCTTGTAGGCCTCGTAGCCCTCCTGTAAATAACCGGCGGTTTCCTGGTTGAGGTTGGCCAGATCCAGCACCGTTCTGAACTCCCACTGAGCGCCCTCGTAGTCATGACGCAGGGTGGCCTTCTGCTGATCATATCCCGAGTCATCCTTGTAGCCCCCATCGCTGCTGCCGTTGATGTTGATACTGATGCCATGGGGTCCGAGCGTGTTCCGGTAGTGGTATTTTCCCCGATAGTAGTCGTGTGGTCCCGCTTCAAAAGCCAGTTCCTGCTCCGGGGACGGGGTCGGCGGTGCACTCAGGATGTTGACCACGCCGTGCATGGCGTTGGATCCAAACAGTGCCGTCGCCGGCCCCCGGATGACCTCGATGCGTCCGGCCTGTTCGATATTGGCGTCCATTAACTGATTGACGTTACAGAATCCGGCGGCTCTGAGCGCAATACTGTCTGCAGACATGAAAAAAGCACCGCAGCTGCCGGCACCGGTCAGTACGGGAGAGCGCAGGGCAGGGAGGCTTTCCTGGCCGTTGCCCCTGGCTATCCAGGCGCCGGGAACACGCTGCATGATTTCATTGGCATGTACCGCGGCCGTGATGCCCAGGGCGCTCTCGTCGATGCTGGACCAGGCCAGCGGCAGGGATTGGCCGGGCTCCTCGAGTCGGCTCGCGGTGACCAAGACCTGCTCCTGCGCGGGGTCGCCGGCCGCGGTGTGGGCAACCAGCAGGGCGGGCAGGAGGTAAAGCAGGCTGATCCATCGGCGCATAGGTGGTGTCGTCCTTGGTTGACGGGATTGTCGGTGAAGCGGGTGCTTCGGTGTTTCCGGTCTTTATTCCGGGTCGATTTGTGGGGTATTGTACCGGCACTGCACGCGTTTTTCCTGCGTAGCGGCAGGGCAGCGGGTAGCCGCGGGGATTAAAAGCTGGACAAGCAAATCGAAGTTGACGACAGCTATAGCGGCCTGCGGCGCCATGCCAGCCTGGCCGCCCTGGTGGTGGTCAATCTGCTGCCCCTGCTCGGGGTGTTCTTTTTCAATTGGGACGTGGCAGGCCTCGTCATTCTCTATTGGTCAGAGAACCTGATCGTCGGTTTTTATACCCTGCTGAAGCTGCTGGTGAAGTCCCCCCGCAAGGGGCTCGGGATGGGTCTGTTTTTCTGCCTCCATTACGGCATTTTCTGTACTGCTCACGGAATGGCTATTCTGGCAATTCTCGTGGACGACCAGATAGATCCCACGCCTGCAGATCCCTGGCCACTGTTTCTGGTACTCCCCCAGCTTATGGCCAACGTGGTGCGGGAAGTGCTGGCCTACGCCCCGCCAGAGTGGCTTATCCCCTTCGCTGCACTGGTGGTGAGTCACGGTGTTTCATTTGTCGCCAATTTCCTGTTGGGGGGTGAGCGCGATGAGCTCCGGCTCCGAGATATCATGGGCTCCCCCTACGGCAGGATCGTCGTGTTGCACATCGCTGTGATCCTCGGTGCCGTTGCCGTTATGGCGATCGGACAGTCAGTCGCAATGCTGGTCGTGCTGACCCTGCTGAAGTTGGCGCTCGACATCAGGCTACACCTGCGCGAACACCATCGGGCAGCGGCTGATTGAGATGCCGTTGGACAGCGCCTCTGCTAGAATTCACCCTGCGCTGAAGAGAAGCGCTCGCAAATCGCCATAATTTTGAAAACTGGACCTAAAACATGACTCTTGCTGACAAGGTGTTGGCCGTCAATGACGACCTTCCGATTCGAACCGGTGCCCCCGTACATAGTGGTAAGGTGCGTTCCGTATACTGGCTGACGGCAGATGACAGTGCCAGATTGATCCGGGAGCGTGGTTACGACGTGGCTCCGGACGCTCCCCTGGCCATCATGGTGATCTCGGATCGTATCTCGGCTTTTGATTGTATCTGGCACGGAGAGGGTGGCATGAATGGTGTCCCGGGCAAGGGAGCCTCGCTCAATGCCATCTCCAATCACTGGTTCAGCCTGTTTCGTGAGCGCGAACTGGCCGAGAGCCATATCCTCGAAATACCCCACCCCCTGGTGTGGGTTGTGCAGAAGGCACGACCGGTGATGATCGAGGCGATAGCCCGCCAGTACATCACCGGTTCAATGTGGCGCGCGTACGAGCGAGGTGAACGGGAATTCTGTGGTATTCAGATCCCTG
>JAHEEV010000022.1 GCA_024640505.1 Halieaceae bacterium | reverse complement strand
CGCGGAGGAAGGTTGTGCTTTACCAGTTACGGCAGCCTGGAAAATTGGAGCGGGAAACCGGTCTCGAACCGGCGACCTCAACCTTGGCAAGGTTGCGCTCTACCAACTGAGCTATTCCCGCGCACGCGCCGCCTATTGTAAATGCCGTTGCGCCAGAGTCAATAAGAATACCAGAAGAAACTCGCAACTTACTGTATTAAAAGGGATTCTCACGATCCTTTATGACATGCCAGGCGGCTTTCAGATAGATGAACATGGACCACAGGGTGAGCACGGCGGCGATATAAAGCACCAGGTAGCACAGCGCCAGCAACCAGCTCTCGTTCGTGGCCGGATCTATTGCCAACAGGCCGGTTATCGCCACCATCTGGAAGGCGGTCTTCACCTTGCCGACGTAGGAGACGGCCACGGAGGTCCGTTCGCCCAGTTCCGCCATCCACTCCCGCAGGGCGGAAATCACGATCTCGCGCCCGATGATGACGCAGGCCGCCAGGGTGAACAACAAGGTGTCGTGACGTTCGACCAGTAACACCAGCGTGATCGAAACCATCAGTTTGTCGGCTACCGGATCGAGAAAAGCGCCAAACGCCGTCATCTGCCCCAGCCGTCGCGCCAGGTACCCGTCGAACCAGTCCGTGACCGCTGCCAGCGCAAAGATGCCGGCTGCCACCACCAGGTGATTGTGGAAAGGCACGTAAAACACCGCCACCAGCACCGGGATGAGCAGGATACGGAGTATGGTCAGCGTATTGGGTATGTTCAGCGGCAAATGGGCCGTTCCTTCCGGTTCAATCCGCGATATTGTGCAGGTGGTCGTAGATCTGTTGCGCCATTGTGGCACTAATTCCGGTAATTTTCTTCAACTCTTCCACGCTGGCATTCTCGACACCCTGGGCGCTGCCAAAGTGTCGCAGCAGTTCGCGCCGACGCCTGGAGCCGACCCCCGGAATATCCTCCAGTGCGGAGCGCTGCCGCGCCTTTGCGCGCCGTGCCCGGTGGCCGGTGATCGCGAAACGGTGTGCCTCGTCGCGTATCTGCTGGATCAGATGGAGGGCCGGGTGGTCTGCCCGGAGTTGCCGCTCCACGCCCGTCGCCCCGTTGAGCAGGGTCTCGAAGCCGGCCTTGCGTGTTACGCCTTTCGCCACCCCGATGACCTCGATACCTTCCAGCTGGAATTCAGCCAGCACGTCCATAGCCTGGGCCACCTGGCCCTTGCCGCCATCGATGAACAGGATGTCGGGCAGCGCCGCCTCCCCCGCCTTCAGCCGACGGTAGCGACGCTCCAGGGCCTGTTGCATGGCGGCGTAGTCATCGCCGGGGGTAATGCCATCGATGTTGAACCTGCGGTAGTCCGCTTTGCGTGGGCCATTCTGGTCGAACACGACGCAGGAAGCCGTGGTGGCCTCCCCCGAGCTGTGACTGATGTCGAAACACTCCATGCGTTGGGGCGTTTCCGGCAGACCCAGCAGGTCCTGCAAGGCCTGCAGACGCTCAACCAACGACTGTCGGCCGGCGAGGTGCGACTCGAGGTTGGTCGCTGCCGTCTGGGCGGCCAGCTTGAGCCAGCGGGCTCTTGCCTCACGAACCCGCGACCTCAGTTTGACCTGCCGCCCCGCATGGGCCGTGAGCGCTTCGGCCAGGGTATCGGATTCCTCAGGCAGCTCATTGACGATGATTTCCGCAGGCAGGGCCCTGACGCCACCCAGGTAGTACTGGGGGATGAAGGCGGCCAGCACCTGCGCGCCGCTCTCCTGCAGTTTGAGCGGCGGGTAGTAGCTCTTGCTGCCCAGGACCCTGGCAGCGCGCACGAACAGGACCTGCACACAGGCTCGCCCGCCGGCGACCGCCACCGCCATGATATCCAGGTCGCCCTTTACCCCCTCGATGCCCTGGCTGGCCTGCACGTGCTGCAGCTGGGCCAGCTGGTCGCGGTAGACAGCCGCCTTTTCATAGGCCAGTTCGGCAGCGGCCCTCTCCATCTCGTCCGCGAGGCGTACCATCAGCTCCGGCGATTTTCCCTGCAGGAAGAGCGCCGTGTTCTCCACCTGCTCCCCGTACTCCGTCTCGCTGACGAGGTCGACGCAGGGCGCCGTACAGCGATCGATCTGGTACTGCAGGCAGGGGCGGGAGCGGTTGCGGAAATAGCTGTCCTCACACTGCCGGACCTTGAACACCTTCTGCAGGAAATGCAGGGACTCACGCACCGCCGCAGCACTCGGATAGGGGCCGAAATAGCGCCCCTTGCGCCGCTTCGCCCCGCGATGCAGGCTCAGGCGCGGGAAACGATCCCCGGACAGGAAGATGTAGGGGTAGGATTTGTCGTCCCGCAGCAGGATGTTGTAGGGCGGCTGGTGGCTCTTGATCAGGTTGTGCTCCAGCAGCAGGGCGTCCACTTCCGTGGTCGTTACCGTAACCTGGATGTCATGGATGCGGGAGACCAGCGCCAGCGTCTTGTCCGTGAGTCCGCTGGCCCGGAAATAACTGCCGACGCGGTTTTTCAGGTTCCTGGCCTTGCCCACGTAGAGCAGCTTTCCCTCGGCGTCATACATCTGGTAGACACCGGGGCGGGTGGTCAGGGTTTTCAGGAATGCCTTGTGGTCAAACTCGGGCATGGTCAACCGCCGTACACCCGGGGTTCGATTTCCAGCGCTACGGCAAATCGCTCCGACACCGAGTCAGCGATCCTCTCGGCCAGGGCCAGCACCGCCTTGCCGTCCCCCCCGCCATAATTGACGATAACCAGGGCGTGCTGCGGGTGTACGCCGACCGCTCCGTCCCGGTACCCCTTCCAGCCACAGTGCTCGATCAGCCATCCTGCGGGCAGCTTGGCCTCGCCGCTTCCATGGGGATAGAGCGGCAGCCCCGGAAAGCGCCCGGCCAGCTCTTGCGCAGCAGCGATCGGCAGCCGCGGATTCTTGAAAAAGCTGCCCGCATTGGGCTCCCTGGCAGGATCCGGCAGCCTGCTGCTGCGGATGTCGACCACCGCGTCAAATACATCTCGGGGTGTGGGCGCCCCTATTCCGGATTGATCCAGTGCGCGGGCAAGCGTGGGATAGTCCGCCCTCACGTCGGGCTGGCGCGAAAGTCGCAGATCTACGCGGGTTATGATCAGGGCGTCGCGCAGACGATGTTTGAACACGCTGTCCCGGTAGGCAAACTCGCAATCCTGTCCGGACAGTACCAGGGGCTCGCCCGTGTCGATACGCAGGGCGTGGACCCGCTCCACGAAGGACTGCAATTCCACACCATAGGCGCCGATATTCTGTATGGGCGCCGCGCCCACCGTACCGGGTATCAGGGCGAGATTCTCCAGCCCGAAATAGCCCTGCTCCAGGCACCATTCAACCAGCGGGTGCCAAGCTTCCCCGGCGGCAACCCCGAGCACGATACTTTCATCACCCTGCCGGAGGATCTCCCTGCCGGTCGTGGCCAGACACACCACCAGCGCTTTCAGGTTACCTGACAGGACCACGTTGCTGCCCGACCCCAGAGGCAGTACCGGGAGCTGGCGCGCGGCTGCCCAGGCAAACGCCTCGCGCAGATCTTCCTCCCCGTGGACCACAGCCAGCGCTTCGGCAGTGGCCGGCAGCGCCAGGGTATTGCGGTCCCGCAGGGATTCAGCGCAGAGAATGCGCACCGCGGATCTCCTCCAGCAGCCCCTCGCTGGCCGCCTCCACCAGGTTCAACACCCGGGTGAACCCGTCGTCCGCGCCGTAGTAGGGGTCCGGCACCTCCTCCAGCCCGGAACCCGGTGCATAGGAGAGGAAAAGGCCGAGCTGGCCGCTGAATTCAGGGGGACACATGGCCTGCAGGTCTGCCAGGTTGGTTCTGTCCATGGCAAGAATATAGTGAAAGCGTGTGAAATCCGCCGGTGCCACCTGTCTCGCCCGGAGGTGCCCGATCTCATACCCCCGCTTGAGCGCTTCGGCGGCCGCGCGACGGTCCGGCGGGTGACCGACGTGCCAGTCGCCCGTGCCGCACGAGTCTACCGCGATCGCTCGCTCGAGCCCGCGACTCGCCACGAGGCTTTCGAATACGCCGTGGGCAGTCGGGGAACGACAGATATTCCCGAGGCAGACGAAGAGTACGCGCACTGCAGCCACGCTATTCGCTCCCGGCGAGCACCGCCCGCACAGTCTCAAGGTCCTCCGGCGTATCTACACCGGCGGGCACTCGCTCGGCCGCCCGGGCCACGTGAATCGCCATGCCGTGGTAGAGCGCGCGCAACTGTTCCAACTGTTCCAGCTGCTCCAGGGGAGAGGGCTCCCAGGTGATATAACGGTGCAGGAAGGCCGTACGGTAGGCATAGATGCCGATGTGCCGGGCCCACCACCCTCCCCCGGGCATCGTCCTGGTTCCGTCCGCGAAGTGCTCACGCGGCCAGGGCATGGGCGCACGACTGAAATAGAGGGCCATATCATGGCCGTCCACCACGACCTTGACGGCATTGGGGTTGAGCAACTCCTCCAGGTCTGTGATCTCCACGGACAGGGTGGCGATAGCGGCCTGCTCGTGCCGCGCCAGGTTGCCGGCCACCTGGTCGATGACGGCCGGGGGAATCAGCGGTTCATCGCCCTGTACGTTCACCACGATGCGATCATCCGGCCAGCCCAGTACGGCGGCCACCTCCTGCAGGCGATCGGTGCCCGAGGGATGCCCGGCGGATGTCAAGCAGGTACGGGCACCGAACCCCTCCGCGGCCTCGACAATGCGCGCATCATCCGTAGCGACGACCACCTCCTCCGCGCCGCTTTTGCTGGCCTGTTCCCACACGCGCTGCACCATCGGTTTGCCACCGATTTCCAGCAGGGGCTTACCCGGCAGGCGCGTCGAGCCGAAGCGGGCGGGTATGACAACTGAAAATGACATGAAATCTCCGAATCTTCAGGGAGCGGCCAGCGACACCACGGCGCGGATCACCGCATCCGGCAGGCGGGCACTGATCGACAGGTACCAGGTGTGCGGGCCGGCAATTGCCGCGCATTTTACCGCGTCCTTCTCTGTCATGATAATCGGCCTGTCACCCAGCGGGGAAAGGTCGGCAGCGCTGTAGGCATGATGGTCCGGGAACGCATGCGGTTCAATGTGGAGTCCCGCCGCGCGCAGACTGAGAAAAAACTGTTCCGGCTGGCCGATACCGGCCACCGCGTGTACGGGGCCGGGAAACGCGTCTGCGGTCAGCGCTCTGCGTTCGCCGCTGGCCATATTCACCAGGCCATCCTGCTCGTAGCGCACCGCGACTTCGGGTTCATCGCCGCCGCGGTAGAGCACGAAGTCCACCGTCTCGAGACGACTCCGGGGTTCTCGCAGGGGGCCGGCTGGCAGGCAGAATCCATTGCCGGTGCCGCGGCGGGCATCGATGACGGCAATCTCCATATCCCGCGCCAGGGCATAGTGTTGCAGCCCGTCGTCGCTGATCACGACGTCCACCGGCGCACCCGCCAGGAGGGCCCGAACGGCGTCGGGGCGGGAGGGCGAAACGACGCAGGGACAACCGGTGCGCCGGAAGATCAGCAGCGGCTCATCACCACAGTCGGCGGCGCTGCTGGAGGAGGACACCCGGTGGGGGAACTGCCCGCCGGTGGCCCCGTAACCACGACTGACCACACCCGGCCGCAGCCCGGCCGCCTGCAGGGCCTCCACCAGGGCAATCACGACCGGCGTTTTGCCCGTACCCCCCACGGTGATATTGCCCACCACCACAACGGGCCTGTCGGGGCGATAGACCTGCAGCACACCCAGGCGGTAGAGGGAGCGACGCACCAAGGCCGCGAGACGGAACAGGAGCTCCAGGGGCCGCAGCAGCCACAGCCACCAGGCGCCCCTATACCAGGCGTCGGCAATACCGTCCTGCCCCGGGGACATTAATCGGCAAACTCCTGGTGATACAGCTGGGCGTATAAACCGCCCTGCTGCTGCAGCAGTTCCCCGTGGGTCCCGGTGGCGACGATGCGCCCGCGGTCCATGACCACGATCTGGTCGGCGCGCTCCACCGTGGACAATCGGTGCGCGATAACAATCGTCGTGCGACCGACCATGATATTCTCCAGGGCGCGCTGGATGCGGTGCTCCGATTCGTTGTCGAGTGCCGAGGTGGCCTCATCCAGAATCAGCACCGGTGCATCTTTCAGAATGGCACGGGCGATGGCGATCCGCTGCCGCTGGCCGCCGCTCAGCCCACCGCCGTCGTCTCCCAGGACCGTATCGTACCCCTGGGGCAGTTGCTCGATAAAATCCAGGGCGTAGGCGGATTCGGTGGCCGCGCGCACGGCATCCTGTCCGGCCTCTGCCAGCGAACCATAGGCGATGTTGTGGTACACCGTATCGTTGAACAGGGTTACGTCCTGGGAAACCATGGCGAGCTGGTCGCGCAGGTTGGCGAGGGTGTATTCGTCGATGGAAATACCATCCAGCAGGATCTCGCCCTCGGATACCGGATAAAAACGGGCCAGCAGCTGCACCAGCGTGGTTTTCCCGCTCCCGGAAGGGCCCACCAGGGCCACGGTGCGCCCGGCGGGGATCTCCAGGGAGATATCCTCCAGCGCCCTGGCCTCCGTGCCCGGATAGGAAAAGGAGAGGTGCCGGATACTGATATCGCCGCGGGCGCGCTCAGTGACGTGGGTACCGGTGTCGATCTCCGCCTCCTCGTCCAGCTGGGCAAAGATATCCTCTGCGGCCGCGAGGCCGCGCTGGATGACGCTCTGTATCCCGCTCAACTGCCGGATGGGCCTGCCCAGCTGACCCGCGGCCGTGAGAAAAGCCACCAGGGATCCGGCGGAGAATCCCGCCAGGATTTTTGGATTGAGGGCAAACCACACCAGCACCCCCAGTGACACGGCCAGGAGGGTCTGGATGACCGGCGTGCTGAACGCGTCGATCAGTGCCAGCTTCAGGCTCTGTACCCGGTTGTAGTCGCTGGCGGAGCGGAAACGGCCCTCCTGCTGGCGCTGGCCGCCGAAGATACGGACTTCGCGAAACGCACCGATGGTTTCGTTGGACACCTGGGTGACGTCACCCATGGAGGCCTGTATCCGGCGACTGTAACGACGGAAATGCTTGCCCACCACGGTGACCACCAGGGCTATCAAAGGCGCGACTGCCAGGAACACGAGACAGAGTCGCCAGTTCAGGTAAAGCATGTAGAGCAACAGCGCCAGTACCGTCATGCCCTCCCGGACGAAAATGGTGAGGGCCTTGGTGGCCGCGCCGGTAACCTGGTCCACGTTGAACGTGATCTTGGAGATCAGCACGCCGTGACTGTGTCGGTCGTAATAGGCGCTTGGGGCGACCAGCATCTTGTTGAACAGTTCGCAGCGCAGTTCGTGGATCAGGTTGCGTGCCACATGGGTCATGAAATAGCTGCCGATGAAATAACCAAGGGCCCTGGTGGATGCCAGCGTTACCGCAGCGATGGGGACCGCAGTGCGCGCAAAGGCCAGCCGGTCGCCCCCCGCTTCGTCATACCACCGATAGGCCAGGCCCGAGATAATGCCCGAGGCGGCCCGCTCCGAGTCATTCAGGGAGTCCAGCAGAAACTGCATCAGGTCTGCCAGCAGGACGTTGCCCAGAGAATAGACCATGTAGCCTGCGAGACTTAACAGGAAGATGTACCAGTAGGGGACGACATAGCCCAGCAGGCGGCGGTACAGCTGCCAGTCTGTCAGGGTCCCCTGCCGACTGGTGCTGCTGTAGACAGCCCGAGGGGTACTAGCCACCGGGAAGGTCCGATGCGCCCTGCGAGGGTTGGCGGGTGGTGATGCTCAGGTGGACGAAGCCCATCTGGCCGGCGGCATCCATGGCGCGCACGACATCCTCATGGGCGGCCTGGGCATCGGCGGTAATGATCATGGGCAGGGTGGTATCGCCCGCGGACAGCTTGTAGATAGCCGCCTGCAGCGTACGCATCCGGTTATCCACCAGGCCCTGGCCGTTGATCCGGTACTGTCCCGTTTCATCGATCAGGATTTCGATCTCCTCGCGGTCTGCCTCCCTGGCTGCGCCGCTGGCCTCCGGCAGGTCAATGCTGAGCTGCGTCTCGCGGGTAAAGGTGGTGGAGACCATAAAAAAGATGAGCAGCAGGAACACCACATCGATCAGCGGCGTCAGGTTGATACTGACATCCTCGAGTCGCTGGCGACGGAATTTCAAGGGCGCACTTCCGTATTCTCTTCACTGTGCAGCGCGTCCACCAGCTTGATGGTCTCCTGCTCCAGCTCCACCACGATGCCATCTATCCTGCCGATGAAGTAGCGGTGCATGACCAGGGCCGGAATGGCGACCGTCAGTCCCGCGGCGGTGGTGATCAGTGCTTCGGATATCCCGCCGGCCAGGGCGCTGGCATTGCCCGTGCCCTGGGCCATGATCTCGGCGAAAACCTTGATCATGCCGACCACGGTACCCAGCAGTCCGAGCAATGGCGCGATGGCCGCAATGGTTCCCAGGGTATTGAGGTAGCGTTCGAGCTCGTGGATCACGTGCGCAGCGGCCTCCTGGATGCTCTCCTTCATGACATCCCGCCCGTGATAGGCATTTGCCAGGCCGGCAGCGAGAATACGGCCCAGTGGCGAAGACTGCTTCAGGGTCTTGAGCCGGGCGGCGTCCATCTCCCCCGCCTTGAGTTGTTTCCACACCGTCGCCAGCAGGTGAGGCGGCGCAATCTTTTTTGGGTTGAGCGTGTAGAGTCGTTCTATACAGATCGCCACGACGACGACGGAGCAGAGCAGTATCAGCACCATCAGCCATCCGCCTGCAGTTACTAATTCAAGCACATCGATGTCCCGCGTATTATTCTGGTGGCGACATTATACGCACACCCCCGAGGGCTTAGAAACCGGACATAAATCACATCCAGAAACGCGATTTTTCCGCGCGATACAGGCGTATCACCGGCTCCCGGCCGGGCGCGAACTCAAACTCGAGTGCACCCCAACGGGATGTTTCAAGCGTGGCGGCACCGTCGCGCACCAGACGCCCGATAACCGCCGGGTGGGGATGGCCGAACCGGTTGGCGTGGCCGCTGCTGATCACTACCGTCTCGGGCAGAACATGCTTGAGCCAGGCATTCGACGTGGACGTCAGGCTGCCGTGGTGGCCCGCGAGAAGCCACTGACTGCGCAGCTCTCGACCCCAGTAGCGGACGAGTTCCCGCTCCCTCGTGGCCTCGATGTCACCCGGCAAGAGGAGGCGCTGGTTACCCAGGTCGATCTGCAATACGCAGGACGTGTCGTTGCTGGACAGACCGCTCTCACCACCGGGTGAGAGTATCTGGAAGCGCTGCCCGCCGGGCCAGCGCCAGGCTTCACCGGCGCGGCAGGCCTGGCCCCAACCGGCCGCGGGGATGCCGGGACCATACCGGACCCGCGCCACCGGCAATGCCCGCAGGATTGCGGCCGTACCAGCGCTATGGTCGCTGTCTGCATGGCTGATAACCAGGGTATCGAGTCCATTCACCCCGCGCCAGCGCAGGTAGGGCAGCACCACGGCAGTGGCCATATTGGGGCCGGCAGGGTCGCCGCCGCCCGTGTCATACAGCAGGGCCCTCCCACTCGCCTGGACCACCACAGCGGTCCCCTGCCCCACATCCAGCACCGTCACGCGGGTGAGGCCCGGCGGATCACTGCCCGGCGTCGCCTGGGGAAGCAGGAGGGGCACCGCGCACAGCAGGGCAAGCCCCCGTAGCATGGGCCCTGAGGGTATGGCCAATAGCGCAACGGCGATCAGCGCCAGGAAGAACTGCGCCGGGCCGGGTGCCATCCGGACGTAGACCGCCGAACCGAAAAGGGAGACTCCTTCCCGGGCGGGCGGGAGCAACTGCTCGAGTGGCCAGGCGGCCACCCGCCAGAGCAGTTCGTCCGCGGGAAGACCCATTAAAAACAGGCACGCGGCCATCAAAGCCACGGGAACGACCAACAGCCCTACCAGTGGCACCATGAGCAGATTGGCCGGCGCTGCTACCAGGCTGGATCCCCCGAACCACCAGCCACCCAGCGGCAGCATGACCAGTGACATAAAGACATGAGCACCCGCCACCCGACCTGTCCAGCCGCCGCCCCGGCGCCAGCGGCCCAGCCACAGCAGGGCCGCGACCGCCGTGAAAGAGAGCCAGAAGCCACTCCCCAGGGACTCGAGGGGGCTCAATACCAGTACCACCAGCGCCGCCAGCAACAGATTGTTCGCGGAAGCGCTCTCACGACCGCAGACCTGCGCCAGTATGAAACAGGCGAGCATGCACAGCGCGCGCTGTGTCGCCACGGAAAAGCCCGCCAGGGCGGCGTAGGCCGCGGCGAGTGCCAGCGCCAGGGTCCCCGGAAGCCACAGTGCCGGATGGCCCGCCAGCAGCAGCGGACGCGCCAGGAGCCTGCCCAGCAATAAGCCTACGCCGGCCAGCAGGCCGATATGCAAACCGGAGATGACCAGCAGGTGATTGATCCCGTAAAACTGGAATAAAGACCAGAGCGAGGGGTTGATGCCGCTCTTGTCCGCCACCGTCACAGCGCGAAGAACGCCGCGGGGCCCCTCTTCTATGGCCAATGCGTCGATACGCTGGCTGATCGCCATACGCAACCGGTCGACGCTGCCAGCAGGGCCCCGGGCGGGAGACAGCAGCTCTGCACTCCCGGACCTGACACTGCCCACTGCATCGATACCGGTCCTGGCAAACCAGGCCTGCATGTTGAAGGTGCCCGGGTTGGCCAGGCCCCAGGGTTTCTTCAGGCGAACCTGAAAGCGCCAGCGTTGACCGGGAATGATCTCGCGGGGTCCGTAGTAGGACAGCAGGATAAGGTCTGTTTCGCCGCAATCACCCGGGACGCCTGACTCCACGCTCAGCTCGAATCGCTGTCGCGGCGTGCCATCGCGGATCAGGCTGGACCGGGGCAGCGAGGAGACCATGCCCGTGACCACCTGCTGCTGGCCACTGCAGGGATCGACCAGCCGCTCCCGCAGCAGGCCCTGTCCGTGATGCACAGCCAGTGCACAGCCCATGCAGAGCCCCGCCGCAAAACGGCTGACCTGCGTCTTTCCGTGCAGGAGCAGCAGCAGTGAACCGAGGCCGAGGCAAGCCAGCCCCGCAGCGCCAGGCAGCGCGGGCAGAAGCCCTACGGGTAAAATCCCCAGCACCATGCCGATCATCCATGACCGCATATAGTGTACTCAGTGCTTTGCGGGCATAATAAGTGAGCCCGTAGCAGTGAATCAGATCACTGGCCCGATTGACACATCAACTGCGCCCAGACGGCAATGCCCAAGAAAACACTGAAACAAATACTGCCCCACCCGACGCGGATCAGAGAAATCCGCTCCCTGCATATCCTGGGTGACTGGATTTATGCCACCAACCTGTGGCACATCAATCGCTACTCTGCTTCCATGGCCTTCTTCGTCGGCCTGTTCGTTGCGTTCATGCCGATCCCGGGGCAAATGGTGCTGGCGGCCCTGTTGGCGGTATTGCTGGGCTGCAACCTTCCCCTGTCGGTGGTGCTGGTATGGATCACCAACCCGGTGACGATGCCCGCCATCTTTTTCCTGGCCTACAAGATTGGTGCGCTGTTGATCGATGTACCTCTGAAAGAGGTGCATTTCGAGCTCAGTTTTCACTGGCTTGGTCACAGCCTGGCGAAGATCTGGAAGCCCTTCCTGCTGGGTTGCCTCATCTGCGGGCTGTTTTTTGGCAGCCTGGGCTACTTCACCATCAGCATGCTATGGCGCTGGCGCGTGTCCCAGCGCTGGCGTCATCGCAAACGACAGCGCCAGCTCGCGAGTGAGCGCGCGGGGGTCAGTTCCGGTCCTGGTTGAGGATCAATGCCGGCGCGACGCCGGATGCGCGTAGAGCAGGATAGACGGCCGCGATCACACACATGAAGAAGGCGGCGCCCCCCACCAGCAACACATCCCTGAACAGCAGATCCACCGGGAGAAAGGATACCGGGTAGACGTCCGTATTGAGGAAACGCATATCCAGCAGCCGTTCCAGCGAGGAGACCAGGCCGGGCACCATCTGGCTGCCGGCCGCGCCCAGAAGGGAGCCGAGCACCACGCCGACCAGCCCGATCATGGCGCCCTGAAGCACGAAGATCCACGCGACATCACCGGGAGACGCCCCCAGCGTGCGCAGTATGGCGATGTCGCCCCGCTTGTCGAACACCACCAGGACGAGCGACGATACGACGTTGAAAGCAGCCACTGCAATAATGGAAAAGAGTAGAATGCCTATCAGGTCCCGGGAGAGCTGGATGGCGGCGTAAAGATTGCCATGGGTCATCATCCAGTTTGTGGTGTAGAAACCGCTGGGCAGATTATTCATCAGTTCCCACCCGATGCGGGAGACCGCAAACAGATCGGAGGTCGTCACCCGCAGCCCGCTGACGGCATCTCCGAGGCCGGCCAGCGCCGATCCCAGGCGCAGATTGACCACTGCCACCCCCTGGTCCAGCTCGGTACCTGTATCGAGAACACCGCTGAGGAACAGGGACTCGAACCGAGCCGGCCGGTCACTATAACCGGCGGCGGGTACCACCAGGGTCAGTCTCTCGCCGCCGCGCACGCCAAGCCGATCAGCCACACCCCGTCCCAGGACCAGCCCATCCGGCCGGGAGAGAAAGTCTTCCCGCTCGGCGGCCGTCAGGCTGGACAGAAGCCGGCTATCGGCATCGATGTCCAGGCCGACCCCCCTGGCGGTCTCTATGTCGCTGCCGTGCATGAACAGTGCGTCAAACTGGCTGAACGCGCTGACCTCTGCGACATCGGGATGCGCCGCAACCACGGCCATCTGCTCCCGCCAGTCGGTCATCGGCCGATGGGCATGGACCGTCACATGGGGTACCAGGGCCAGAATGCGTTCCCGCATCTCCTTGTCGAAACCGTTCATCACTGACATGACAACAATCAGCAGCCCAATAGCGACAATCAGGCCCAGCATGGAGAGGTTGGACAGAAAGGTCGACAAGTGCCCTCGCCCAAAACCGAACGTGTAACGCAGGGCGATGCTCTGTCGTTCAGACCATGTCATCACCGCGCCCTCAGCCCGCCATCGATCAATTCGAGGGTGCGGTTCATGTGAGCGGCTATCTCCGGGTCGTGGGTGACCACCACAAAGGAAGCCCGCTCCTGACCGAGTTCATCGATCAGTTCGAGCACCTGGGCTGCCGAATGCGGGTCGAGGTTGCCGGTAGGCTCGTCCATCAGCACACAGTCAGGCGCTCCGACCAGGGCCCGCGCGATGGCGACCCGCTGCCGCTCCCCCCCGGAGAGCTGGGCGGGCCGATGGTCAAGGCGATGGGACATACCGACGCGCTCCAGCACCTGTGACGCCCGCTCCCAGGCCTCACCGCGAGGCAGACCGCGAATCAGCAGGGGCATGCCGACATTCTCCCTGGCATCGAACTCCGGCAGCAGATGATGGAACTGGTAAACGAATCCCAGCCGGTGATTGCGCAACTCGCAGCGCTGTCGCTCGGTCAGGTCAGAAAGATCGAGCCCCGCCATCACGACGCGACCGCTGCTGGGAGTATCCAGCCCGCCCAGCAGGTTCAGCAGGGTCGACTTGCCGGAACCGGATGCGCCCACGACGGCAATTTTTTCGCCCGCCGCCAGTGTCAGGTTGATGTCGCGCAGGACTTCTACCAGGCGGTCTCCATCCCGGTAGACCCGTGACAGCGCTTCACAGCGCAGTACCACGTCACTCATAACGCAGTACCTCTGCGGGAGAAATCCTGGACGCCCGCCAGGCCGGGTAGAGCGTGGCCAGCAGGCTCAATAGTAAGGATGCCAGCACAACGGCAACCACGTCCGTCCAACGCAGTTCGGAAGGCAGCACGCTGATGAAATAGACCGCCGGATCAAACAGCTTGACGCCGAACAGACCTTCCACGAAACCGGTAATCCCGGATATCGAGGATGCCAGCAGTACACCCAGCAACGCGCCCAGCGACACACCCACGACCGCCAGCACCAGGCCATGTGCCACAAAAATGGCCATAACCCCCGCCGCCCGCGCGCCCATCGTGCGCAGTACCGCGATATCCCGCCGCTTTTCCGCAACCGACATCACCAGCGTTGAAACGATGTTGAAGGCGGCCACCGCAACCACACTCAGCAGCAACAGGCTCACCATCAGCTTTTCCAGTTTGACGGCGCTAAACAGGGACCCCTGGGTCTGGCTCCAGTCCAGTACCCGGTAGTCCCGCCCCAGTGTTGCACCGAGGTCGGCTAGTATTTCAGGTGCGCCGTACAGATCGACGGTTTTCACCTGCAGGCCGTCGACCAGGCCGGGACTGCCCAGCAGTTTCTGTCCGGTGATCAGCGAGACATAGGCCTGGTAGGTGTCCGGCTGGGCGCCCACCTCGAACTGGCCGATTACGGTCAGGCGCTTGCTGCGGGGAAAAATCCCGAGTGGCGTCACGGTGAGGCGAGGCACGGTCACGTCGACCTGGTCGCCGGGCTGGACTCGAAGAATGCGTGCAAGCGCGGAGCCCAGGACAACGGTGAACGGTTCCGCATCCAGCCCGTCCAGGCTCCCTGAGACCATCGAGCCGGCGACTTGCGATACGCCTCGCTCCATGCCGGGGTCTATCGCCGTCAATACCGCGCCCCGCAGCATTTCACCGCTGCCCAGGATGACCTTGTCGGAGATGTAGGGTGAAGCGGCAACAATACCGGGATAAGTCAACAACTGGTCGCGCAACCCCTGCCACTCCTCAATGCCCTGATCACGCGCCTCCACATAGCCGTGGGGCACCAGGGAAAGAATCCGCCCGCGCAGTTCACCGGCAAAACCATTCATTACCGACAGCACGGCAATCAGGCTGGCCACCCCGATGACCATGCCGAGCATGGACACCATCGAGATGACGGACGTGAAGCGGTTACGTTTGCGACTGAAGCTGTAGCGCAGGCCGATGAATGTGGCGTAGTGGGCGACGGGACCGCTGGAAGGAGGCAATGAAACGGAGTCCGGCTTATTTGTCGGCGGGATAGTAGAGGTCCGGGTTGTCCCTGCCTACCTCGCCATCCCGTGTCTCCTCGTCACAGCGCCTGGGATCGCCGCCGCAGATCTCGCAGGCCGTATCGATACCCAGGGCACCCATGCCGCCGCAGGATCCCTTGATCGGCTGACGCCCGGCCATGACGCCAACGGCCATCGCCATCATCACCACCGCGATTACAACTGCACTGATCAAAAAAAGCGTCATCTCGTACCTCTCCTGGGGGTCAGCCCCACTACCCCTGCGTTGGCAGGTAACGGGCGAAACCGGCCGTATGGCTGTGCGCAAACCCGCCCCCGTCGCGTTGTATAAAATATACCGCCAAACCCTGTGACTCCGCCACCTCGGCGGCTCGCTGCGGACCCAGCACGATGAGGGCTGTGGCCCAGGCATCGGCTACCATGGCACTGGGGTGCACGACCGTCACCGATACCAGTTCGTGGGCCACCGGAAAGCCGGTCCTGGGATCGATGCTGTGGGAGTAGCGTCGCCCATCCAGCTCGAAAAAGTTGCGGTAGTCCCCCGAGGTGGCGATTGCCCTGTCGGACAGTTCGATGGCGGCGGCGACGCCACGCGCATCGATCTCCGGTTCCTCGATCGCTATGCGCCACGGATCTCCCCGCCCGCTCAGGCCGGCTACCCGCATCTCCCCACCCACTTCGACGAGATAGCGGGTTATGCCCTGCTCCTGCAGCCAGAGCGCTACCTGGTCCACCGCATAGCCCTTGGCCAGGGAAGAGAAGTCCAGGGACACATCGGCAAGTTTCCTGACTCTGACCCCCTGCCCGTCGAGACGCAGTTTTTCCTGTCCCACCTGCTGCAGCAAGGCCGCAACGCGGGCCGGGTCCGGAACGGCATCGGGAGCCGGTTGCGGCCCGAATCCCCACAAATTCACCAGCGGCCCCACTGTTACGTCGTAGGCGCCCTCGCTACTGCGTCCGACATCGAGCGCCGTGGAGAGTACGCGATAGAACCCGGCGGATATCCCGACCCAGGTATCGGGGGGGGCGGCGTTGACGAGGCTGATTTCAGAATCTTCGCGATAGGTGGACATGCTCGCGTTGACCTCTTCGAGCCTGGCTTCGATGCCCGCGAGCACCTCGCCCTCCCCCGGCAGATTATCCAGTGTGACATAGGTGACATGCCAGGTGGTCCCCATGGAGCCGCCGGCCAGTTTTACGACAGTCGGTTCACGACTGCAGGCAACCAGGGCGGCAAGACCGAGCGCCAATAAGCAAAAAAGCCACCCTGGTGAGTGGCTTTCCTGCGGTTGCGGCCGGGAATCAGCCACCGAAATCGTCGAGCATGATATTTTCGGGCTCTACCCCCATATCCGTCAGCATCTGGATCACCGCGGCGTTCATCATGGGCGGTCCGCACATGTAGTACTCGCAATCCTCCGGTGCCGGGTGGTCTTTCAGATACTCCTCATAGAGTACATTGTGAATAAACCCGGTGAGCCCCTCCCAATTGTCTTCCGGTTGCGGGTCGGACAGGGCCACGTGCCACTCGAAGTTGTCGTTCTCTGCAGCGAGCTGGTCGTAATCCTCTACATAGAACATTTCACGCAGGGAGCGGGCACCGTACCAGAAGGAGATCTTGCGTTTGCTGTGCAGGCGCTTGAGCTGGTCGAAGAGGTGTGAGCGCATCGGTGCCATACCCGCGCCGCCCCCGATGAAGATCATCTCTGCATCGGTTTCCTTGGCGAAAAATTCGCCGAAGGGGCCGTAGACCTTTACCTTGTCTCCCGGCTTGAGGCCGAAGACCCATGACGACATCTGCCCGGGAGGAATGCCTGCGCTTCCCGGCGGCGGCGTGGCAATCCGGATATTGAACTTCACCAGCCCTTTCTCTTCCGGGTAGTTAGCCATGGAGTAGGCGCGAATGACCGTTTCCTTGACCTCCGATTCCAGCTTGAAAAATCCGAAGTGCTCCCAGTCGCCGCGGTACTCTTCCTCGATCTCGAAATCGGCGTACTTGACAAGGTGCGGCGGACACTCGAGCTGCACGTAGCCGCCCGCGCGGAAGTCGACGTTTTCGCCTTCCGGCAGCGCCAGGGTGAGTTCCTTGATGAAGGTGGCCACATTGGGATTGGACACCACCGTGCACTCCCACTGCTTGACCCCGAAGACCTCCTCCGGCACCACGATCTTCATGTCCTGCTTGACCGAGACCTGACAACTCAGCCGCCAGCCTTCGTCCGCCTCACGCCGGGTAAAGTGCGTCTCCTCGGTAGGCAGCATGGAACCGCCGCCCTCACTGATGATGCACTTGCACTGGGCACAGGTACCGCCGCCGCCACAGGCCGAGGGCAGGAACAGGTTGGCTTCGGAGAGGGTCTGCAGCAGTTTGCCGCCGGCGGGAACGGTAATGTCCTTCTCACCATTGACCTCGATATGCACGTCGCCACTGCTGACCAGGGCCGAGCGCGCCATCAGGATGATGGCCACCAGCACCAGCACGATGGCCGTGAACATAGAGACGCCGTATACGATTGTCATATCCATATCAGTACTATCCCGCTCAGATGTCGATGCCGCCGAAGGACATGAAACCCAGGGACATCAGACCGGTAATGATGAAAGTGATGCCGAGCCCCTGCAGGCCGTCCGGAACGTCGGAATACTTCAGCTTTTCCCGGATGCCGGCCAGCGCGACAATGGCCAGCGCCCAGCCGACGCCGGAACCGGCGCCGAACACCACGCTTTCCGCGAAGTTGTAGTCTCGTTCCACCATGAACAGGGACGCACCCAGAATCGCGCAGTTAACCGTGATCAGGGGCAGGAACACCCCCAGCGCGTTGTAGAGCGCAGGCACATACTTGTCCAGGAACATCTCGAGGATCTGCACGATGGCCGCGATGACCCCGATGTAGGAAAGCAGGCCCAGGAAACTCAGATCCATGTCCGGCAGCCCGGCCCAGGCCAGCGCCCCGTCCGCCAGCAGATACTGGTAAATGAGGTTGTTGACCGGCACCGTGATGGCCAGCACCACGGTCACGGCGATTCCCAGGCCGAGTGCGGCCTGTATCTTCTTGGAAATGGCGAGGAAGGTGCACATCCCGAGGAAGAACGCCAACGCCATATTGTCAATGAATATGGAGCGGATGAAGAGGCTCAGGTAATACTCCATTTACACACCCTCCTTGACGACCGTGTGTTTCGCCATCTTGAAATCCGGCTCCTCCACCTGCTCTTTATGGAAGCTGCGCAGCCCCCAGATGAACAGGCCGATGAGGAAGAAGGCACTGGGAGGCAGCAACAACAGGCCGTTCGGGTTGTACCAACCACCCTCCGTCACCAGGGGCAGTATCTCGATACCCATCAGCTTGCCGGCGCCGAAAAGTTCACGCACGACCGCGACCGCGATCAACACCACACTGTACCCCAGGCCATTGCCGATACCGTCGAGAAAACTCGGCAGCGGCGGATTTTTCATGGCGAAGGCCTCGGCCCGACCCATCACGATACAGTTGGTAATGATCAGGCCCACGAATACCGACAGCTGCTTGCTGATGCTGTAGGCATAGGCTTTCAGTATCTGGTCCACCACGATCACCAGCGACGCAATGATCACCATCTGCACGATGATACGGATACTGCCGGGGATGTGCCGGCGGATGGCCGAGACGCCGAGATTGGAGAAGGCCGTCACCGTGGTGAGCGCCACGCACATGACCAGCGTCACCTGCAGGGACGATGTGACCGCCAGGGCGGAACAGATCCCCAGAATCTGGAGCGCGATCGGGTTGTTCTTGAATATCGGCCCCGTCAGGGTCTCTTTGATGGATTCCATGGTCAGGCCTCCCCGGATTTCAGGTTATTGAGGAATGGTTCGAAACCGTTTTCACCCAGCCAGAACTGGACCAGGTTGGTCACCCCCCGGGCGGTCAGGGTCGCGCCGGCCAGCCCGTCTATCTGCCAGTCGGCCTTGGCGCTGGCGGGGTCGACACTGCCCTTGATGAGGCCAATGGCCACGTCCCCGTCGCGATAGACTTTTTTACCCGGCCAGAATGCCTTCCAGCGGGGGTTGTCGACCTCGCCACCGAGACCGGGGGTCTCGCCGTGTTCATAAAATCCTATCCCGGCCACCGTATTGGCGTCGGACTCCAGGGCGATAAACCCATAGAGCGTCGACCACAGCCCGTATCCATGGATGGGGAGGATGATCTTGTCGATCTCCCCCTGCGCATCCTCCACCAGATACACCGTCGCAAAGTGCTCCCGGCGCGAAATTTTTGCCAGGTCCTGATCCGAGGGCAGCACAGTGGACAGGTCCGAGTCCTTCGCAGCCTTGCGCTGGTCGTACTTGCCGGGTTCGACCTCGTCCGTGAACTCACCGGTACGCAAGTCAACGATCCGCGTGGTGACCTGGGAGAATTGATCCTCGACACTGCGGCCCTCTTCCAGCATGCCCGCCGCAGCCAGTATGTTGCGCTTGCGGTCCAGGGTCTTGTTGACCTCCTGGGCGGGTTTGAGCATCACGGCTGCGGTCGACACGATCACAGAACAGACGATGCACAATGAGAAGGCGACGATCAGCGTTTTCTTGATGCTGTCATTACTGGACACGTGCTAGCCTCCGCTTGATATTGGCCTGGACAACGAAGTGGTCCATGAGTGGCGCGAACAGGTTGGCGAACAGGATGGCCAGCATGATTCCCTCCGGGAATGCAGGATTGACCACCCGGATCAGCACTGTCATGAGGCCTATGAGAATACCGAAAGCCCATTTGCCGCCATTGGTCATCGCCGCGGACACGGGGTCGGTGGCCATGAAGATCATTCCGAACGCAAAACCGCCGGTGACCAGGTGCCAGTACCAGGGCATGGTGAAGGCGGGGTTATCCTCGGAGCCCACCAGATTGAACAGGGTGGAGAGCAGGATCATGCCGATCATGACACCCGAGATGATGCGCCATGAGGCGACCCGCGTCAGGAGCAGGAGCACGCCGCCGATCAGGATGGCCAGGGTCGAGGTCTCGCCGATGGAACCCGGGATGGAGCCGAGGAAGGCATCCATCCAGCTCCACTGCTGTTGCAGGGCCGCCATACCATCGGAAGCCACCACGGCCAGCGGGGTGGCGCCCGTATGCCCATCCACCGCCGTCCACACGGCATCACCCGACATCTGTGCCGGATAGGCGAAGTACAGGAAAGCGCGGCCGGTCAGCGCCGGGTTTAGGAAGTTCTTGCCGGTGCCGCCAAACACCTCCTTGCCGATGACCACACCGAAACTGATCCCCAGGGCAACCTGCCACAGGGGAATATCCGGAGGGCAGGTCAGGGCGAACAGAATCGAGGTAACAAAGAAACCCTCGTTGACCTCATGCCCGCGCCGGATGGCAAACAGGACCTCCCAACTGATGCCGACCAGAAAGGTAACGATGTAGATGGGCAGGAAATACACGGCACCGAACCAGAAACAGTGCCAGATGTTGCTGGCGTCATAGCCGCCCAGCAGTTCGATCAGCCAGCCGTGCCAGTCATTGACACTCTGGCCGGCGGCCATCACGTCTGTTGCCTGAAACCCCAGGTTGTACATGCCGTAGAACATGGCGGGAAAGGCCGCCATCCAGACGGTGATCATTATCCGCTTCAGGTCGACCCCATCGCGGACATGGGCGGTCGAACGGGTGGTGGTCGCAGGTGCGTAGAGGAAGGTGTCAAATACCTCAAACAGGGCGTAAAACTTCTGGTAACGCCCCCCTTCCTGGAAGTGGTGCTCCAGGTTGTCCAGAACTTTTCTGAGACCCATCTGTTAACCCTCCTTCTCGATTCGAGTCAGGTTATCCCGCAGGATAGGACCGTATTCGTACTTGCCCGGACAGACGTAGCTGCACAGGGCCAGGTCTTCCTCTTCCAGCTCGAGACACCCGAGCGCCTGGGCCATCTCCGTGTCACCCACGATCAGCGAGCGAAGCAGCTGGTTGGGCAATATATCCAGGGGCATAATCGTTTCATAGCTGCCTACCGGTACCATGGCACGTTCACTGCCATTGGTATTGGTGGTCATCGCCAAAGGCCTGGTGCCGAGGAAACTGGTGAGGTAGATACCGAGACTGGAGTGCTTCTTGGTACCGGGTGACAGCCAGCCCATGAATTCACGCTGCCGGCCTTCCAGCAGCACCGAGACCTGGTTGTGATACCGGCCCAGGTAGGCGGTAGCGCCATAGACTGTGCGTCCGCCGAGAACCGACCCGGATATAATCCGGTTTTCACCGCTCTTGAGCTCACCCGCGCAAAGCGCCTGCAGGTCGGCACCGAGACGCGTGCGCAACAGGCGGGGGTTGTCCACCTGGGGGCCACCCAGGGAGATCACGCGCTGCGTATAGAGTCGACCGTCCAGGAAAAGTCTGCCGATTGCGATGACGTCCTGATAGCCCACCGTCCACACGGTCTTCGCTGAGCCGACCCCTTCCAGGAAATGGATGTGGGTGCCGGCAAGCCCGGCCGGGTGAGGACCGCCAAACTGGGCCAGCTCGATGTTGCCAGCGCTGCCCATCGGGGGGTTGTAATCGGCGGCGGCGCAGACATACAGCTTACCGTCGGTCAACCTGGCGAGGATCTCCTGACCGGTCGCGAAAGCCTCAGGCTGCTCAGCGATAATCACCGACGGGTCGGCCGCCAGTGGGTGAGTGTCCGTCGCCGTGATGAAAATGGCTGCCGCCGTGCTGCCCAGTGCCGGCACTTTGCTGTAAGGCCGGGTCCGCAGCGCAGTCCACTGGCCACTTTTCACCAGTTGGTCGCGTATCGCGTCGACCTTAAGGCCACTGACGGCGTCGGCCGCCACCGGCTCGAAGGTCTCCGCTTCATCGCCTTCGACGTCGATGACCACAGACTGGAGAACGCGACGGGCGCCGCGATTGATGGCAGAGACCACGCCACTGGCGGGCGCGGTGTAACGCACGCCCTCGGTTTTCTTGTCGGAAAAAAGCAACTGGCCCAGGGCGACCCGTTCGCCTTCACTGACCGCCATGGTGGGTTTCATGCCGATATAGTCAAACCCCACCAGCGCAACGGATCGAGCAGCCGGAGCATTTTCGATGACTTGCTGAGGGGCTCCCAGAATGGGGATATTCATGCCCCGCTTGATCTTGATCATACGATCTGCCCATGAATCAAAACGTGTATGTACAGACTGGCGCCGGAGGCAATGCCGTCGCCGACCAGCCCATTGACCGGTGCACACAGCCGATAAGCGTTTCCGGCTCCGCAAATTGCGGTTACCGTCATCCAGGCCGCGCGCATTATAGCGGAATGCCTACCCGAAACACCACCTCAGGAGCAGCAGTCAGCTGATTCTGAACAGTTTTTCGGTATCGACCTTGGTCGAACACAACCCGGACGGAAGACCCTCCATCGCGAGCGCAACCGGCGGTTCAGGCTTCCTTGGGGTATACGGAAAAATGAATGCCGGCCATCTGCTCCAGGATACGGTGCACCTGGCAGCTGTACCCGAACTCGTTGTCATACCAGAGGTACAGCACCACCTGGTTGCCATTGACAATCGTCGCCTGGGCGTCGAAAACACAGGCGGCACGGGAACCGACAAAGTCGCTCGAGACCACCTCAGGCGATCGCGAAAAATCGATCTGCTTGCGCAGGGACGAGTGCAGCGATTGATAGCGCATGAATTCATTGACCTCCTCGACGCTGGTACTCTTTTTCAGCGTGAGGTTCAGTATGGCCATGGAAACGTTGGGGATCGGCACCCGGATCGCATTACCGGTCAGCTTGCCTGCCAGTTGTGGCAGGACCTTGCCCACGGCCGAGGCCGCGCCGGTCTCCGTCAGCACCATATTCAGCGCCGCGCTGCGGCCACGACGGGAAGACTTGTGGTAATTGTCGATCAGGTTCTGGTCGTTGGTATAGGCGTGAACGGTTTCCACATGCCCCGCGACAATCCCGAACTTGTCATCCATCGACTTCAGCGGCGGGGCGATGGCATTGGTCGTACACGATGCCGCTGAAATAATCCTGTCGGAGCTCTCTATCACATCGTGATTGCAGCCATGGACGACATTCTTGAGATCGCCTTTGCCAGGGGCCGTCAGGATGACCTTGCTAACGCCCTTGCTCTTGAGGTGCAGGGACAACCCGGCCTCGTCCCGCCAGACGCCCGTATTGTCGATGACGATGGCGTCGTTTATGCCATATTGTGTGTAGTCAATGGTATCGGGGGAGTCGGCGTAGATCACCCTCACTTCATTGCCATTGGCAACGAAGGACTGGCGTTCCTCATCTACACGTATGGTGCCCTCGAATGCGCCGTGGACCGAGTCGCGGCGCAGCAGACTCGCGCGCTTGACCAGATCATCGGGGGCCTTGCCCTTGCGGACCACCACAGCCCGCAGGCGCAGGCAATCCCCGCCATCCGTCTTGTCGATAAGAATCCGCGCCATGAGACGCCCGATCCGGCCGAAGCCATACAGGACGACGTCCTGCGGTTTGTCGACGGGCTGGGCGGTGGACCCCACCAGATCGGCCAGTTCCTGATCCACGTACTCCTCGATGCTGAGGCCCTGGCCGGCACCCTTGTCAAAATAGCGCACCGCCAGGCGACCGACGTCGATATGGGCGGGACCAAGATCCATCACGGAGAGCTTGGTGAGCACCGGGAACGTCTCGAATTCGGATAATTCGTTGCCCTCGACCTGCCGCACGAAGCGGTGGTCTTTCATGATCTCATAGACCGACCGGTTTACGAGTGATTTCCCGTAGATATAACACTTGACGTTTTTCTCCCGGGAAAGTCGGCCGACCAGGGGAATCATCCCCTCCGCCAGCGCCTCGCGCTCTTTCCAATCCTTGAAATAATCATCGGGACGTGGCCGCTTGCGTTCGTTCACTCTCTCACCTTTTAATAGCCGGTCGGCAGGGCCAATATTATCGGCGCTGCTCCCACACCGTGCAAGGCGCGTATTCGGAAATTAACCGTCTCTTGACCTATCGCAACTGGAGCAGGAGGCAGGCTAGGCGGTACAATAGGGACTTCTCTGACCCGGGCCCTCGAATCGCACCCCTCCAATCCATGTTCTCTGAGCTGTTAGCCAAAACACCCTGGCCCCGCAAGCCGGGCAGTCGCACCGCATTGGGGCCTTTTTACGGCAGCGCGGACTCGCGCTGCATCGCAGAACTGGCCAGTGCAGAGCGGTTGCTGGTCGTCATTACCGCGGATACCGGTTCGGCACTGGCGCTGGAACGCGAGCTGCCCTTTTTCCTGGACCAACCCATGGACATTGTGGCGTTTCCCGACCGGGAAACGCTGCCCTACGACAATTTTTCACCGCACCAGGACATTATTTCCGAGCGCCTGAGCACCCTGTACCGTCTGCCGGCGATGACCGGCGGCATCCTGATCGTGCCGATTCCCACCCTGATGCAGCGCCTGGCGCCTACCGAATTCGTTGCGGGATCCAGTCTGCTGCTCGAGGAGGGCCAGCAACTGGATATCGACAGCTTCCGGCGCAGGCTGGAACGCAATGGTTATCTCAACGTCGAGACGGTCTATGAACACGGTGAGTTCGCCCTGCGCGGTTCCCTGTTCGACATCTACCCGATGGGCAGCGAGCTGCCCTACCGGATTGACCTGCTGGATGAAGAGATCGACAGCCTGCGTACTTTCGAGCCGGAGAGCCAGCGCACGGTCGAAAAAGTGACCGCGGTCAAACTACTGCCGGGTCGCGAGTACCCCCTCGACAGTGCCGCCATCGAGCGCTTCCAGCTCAACTGGTACGAAAACTTCGATGTCGATCCCGACAACTGCCCGACCTTTACGGAAGTCAGAGCGGGCCGCAGTCCCGGTGGCTGCGAGTATTATCTGCCCCTGTTCTTCGAGCACACAGCCACCCTCTTCGATTACCTTCCCCCCGCAGCCGCTATCGTCACGGCGGGCGATCACCACGGCGCCGCCAGCCATTTCTGGGAAGAGATCAACACCCGCTTCGAAGAGTACGGCATCGACCCGCGGCGTCCGCTGTTGCCACCGTCCCGCTGCTTCACGCCGGTAGAGGAGTTGTACCAGCATTTGCGCGCATTCGCCGTGCTCGAGCTGCGTCACAGCACCGACGCCCCCGTGCACAGCCAGTCCCCCGCCCTGCCACTTCCCGACCTCTCCAGCGGGGACCAGGCCCTTTCCCCGACCGACAGGTTCGCCCGGTTCCTGCAGAACCACCGGGGACCGGTCCTGCTGTGCGCGGAAACCGCAGGTCGACGCGAGATCCTGCTGCAATCCCTCGACGAACACGGCCTCAACCCGCCGAGCATCGACAACTGGCACGCTTTTATCGACGCCGGGTTGCCGTTTGCCATCGCCACCGCTCCGCTGGACCGCGGTATGTACTTCGGGCCGGATCAGCCGACCCTGGTGTGCGAGGCCCAGCTGTTCGGAAACAGGGTGGCCCAGCGACGCCGGCGACGCAGCGACAGTGATTCCGCCGCGACCAATATTTTTCGTGATATCAACGAGCTGCGGGAAGGTTCGCCGGTCGTTCACCTGGAGCACGGTGTGGGGCGCTATGCCGGCCTGCAAACCCTCGCCGTGGATGACGAGCAGACGGAATTCCTGACATTGGAATACGCCGAGGGATCGCGGCTCTACGTGCCGGTCGCCTCGTTACACCTGATCAGCCGCTATGCCGGTAGCGACCCGGACCTGGCACCCCTGCACAGACTGGGCTCCGACCAATGGGAAAAGGCACGACGCAAGGCTACCGAGAAGGCCAATGACGTGGCTGCACAGCTGCTGGAAGTCTATGCGCGCCGCGAGTCCAGGCAGGGGTTCAGCTTCGAGCAGGACGCCCACGCCTACGAGCAGTTTGCCGCGGCTTTTCCCTTCGAGGAGACTGCGGACCAACAGCAGGCCATCGATGCGGTTCTCGCCGACATGTGCGCACCCCGCGTCATGGATCGACTGGTCTGCGGTGACGTCGGTTTCGGTAAAACAGAAGTCGCCATGCGGGCGGCCTTCCTGGCCACCCGCAACGGCAAGCAGGTGTCGGTACTGGTGCCCACGACACTGCTGGCGCAACAGCACTTCAATTCCTTCAGCGACCGGTTCGCCGACTGGCCGGTAAACGTTGAGGTCGTGTCCCGCTTCAAGTCGGGCAAGCAGCTCGCCGACATCGGTCAGCGCGTTGCCAGTGGCGCCATCGATATCCTCATTGGCACGCACAAACTGCTGCAGAACAATTTTCGCTTTGCGGACCTGGGCCTGCTCATTATCGACGAGGAGCACCGGTTCGGAGTGAAGCAGAAGGAAGCGATCAAGGCCCTGCGCTCGGAAGTCGACATTCTCACCCTGACGGCCACGCCTATTCCGCGCACATTGAATATGGCGCTGGGCGGGATGCGCGACCTGTCTGTCATCGCCACGCCCCCCGCCAGGCGACTGTCTATCAGGACGTTTGTGCGGGAGCACAATATCGCCCTGGTGAAGGAGGCCGTCATGCGCGAAACCCTGCGCGGCGGCCAGGTCTACTACCTGCACAACGAGGTCAAGTCCATCGAGGAGACGGCGCGCAAGCTGCGGGAACTGGTACCCGACCTGAGCATCGCCGTGGCGCATGGGCAGATGCGCGAGATCGAGCTGGAGCAGGTCATGTCTTCGTTCTACCACCAGCGGCACCATATCCTGCTGTGCACGACGATCATCGAGACCGGCATCGATATTCCCAACGCCAACACCATTATCATCGAGCGGGCAGACAAGTTCGGTCTTGCCCAGTTACACCAGCTGCGCGGCAGGGTGGGACGTTCGCACCACCAGGCCTATGCATACCTGCTGTGCCCTCCCCGCTCGGCAATCACCGCCGATGCCGGCAAACGACTCGAAGCGATCGAGGCGGCGGGTGAACTGGGTGCCGGCTACATGCTGGCGACGCAGGACCTGGAGATCCGCGGAGCGGGGGAACTGCTGGGTGAGGAGCAGAGCGGGCAGATTCACAGCGTGGGGTTTTCCCTGTATATGGACCTGTTGGAGCGTGCCGTAAACTCACTCAAGCGTGGCGAAATACCTGACATGGACGCGCCCCTGGACCAGGGCACTGAAGTCAACCTGCACCTGCCAGCACTGATTCCGGAGGACTACCTGCCGGATATCAACAGTCGGCTGGTGCTCTACAAACGGATCGCAGCCGCCCGGGATGAAACGGCGTTACGGGAGATACAGGTGGAAATGATCGATCGCTTCGGGCTCCTGCCGGAACAGGTGAAAAACCTGTTCCAGGTATCACGCCTGCGACTGAAGGCACAGGACCTGGGCATTCGTACCATTGAAGCCGGCCCCGGGGGTGGTAGTATCGACTTCAAGGAAACCACGAAGGTGAATCCCCTGAGCCTGGTCAAGCTTGTCCAGTCCGATCCGCAATCGTACCGGCTGGCCGGTGCCACCCGGCTGCGCTTCGAGCGGGATCTGGGACCGGCTGCCGACCGCCAGCAATACCTGGAACAACTGCTGGCGACTTTCGCCACCGAAGCAACGGAAGATGCCGCCTGATGACCAGACTGAACAAAAACCTCATTCCTTACGGCCTGGTTCTGACGCTACTGTTATCCGGTCTGGCCCAGGGGCAGGGAGAGCCGCAGCAACGCTGGTTTCGGGTGGAGCTGCTGGTTTTCAGCCACGAATCCGCCGATGCGGGGGCGGAGACGTGGGAGGCTACACCCGCCCTGTCCTACCCCGGTGCGTCCCGTTTTCTTATCGATCCGGACAGGGTATCCGCCAACGCCCGGGAGTATCGCGCGAAGAGCAGCGTGGATGAGTACGGCCGGCAGATCATCACCCTGCAGTCGGGCCAGGACAATACGGTCGTGGTCGGACCCAACGCCCCGGGCGGGATTACGGCTGAGGCGGCATTGGTACCGCGGGCCTTTGTCACGCTTCCCGCCGCTGAACTGGAGTTGCGCGGCAAGGCGGCCTACATGGCGCGCAGCGGCCGCTACCAAACCCTGTTTCACGAGGCCTGGCTACAGCCCGTCGACGACGAGGACAGCGCCCTGCCGATCATCGTGGACCGATCCGGGGATACCGGAGACTGGCCGCGCCTCCAGGGCAGCGTAAAGCTTTTCCTTTCACGCTACCTCCACCTGGAAACCAACCTGTGGCTGAACACGCACGGCGATTACCTCTCAGGCGGCTGGCAAATGCCGGCCCCACCCTTCGGACCTCCCTCCCTGCTCATCGAGGAGCCGATGTCGATGGAAAGCCTGACCGGTTCAGACCGGGACGGCCTCATGTGGCGTGAAACCGGGCGTGAAATGGTGTCTGACCCCGACTATGCGGCGGACGATCCCAACGCAGTGCAGGAACCTCAGTATCCCTACCGCCACGCGGTCCTGGTGCAGCAGAAGCGCCGCATGCGCAGTACCGAAATCCACTATATCGATCACCCGCTGCTGGGTATCGTCGTGACGCTGACACCCGTGCCACCTGAGGAACTCGAGGCGCTGGCGTTACAGCAGGACGCCCGGGTTACCGACTGGTGAAGGCGGGTCAGCCCGAATAGCGGGTCGCCAGCAGGGTCTCCAGCAGTCGACGGACGACGCCGGCTTCCTGCTGCAGCGTTGCCCGCATCATCTCCAGTGAGAGGGGTTTATCCCCCAGGCCTGCGGCCGGGTTGACCACCATGCAGATAGCGGCGTAGGGCAGGCCGAGCTCCCGGGCAAGGGCCGCCTCCGGCATGCCGGTCATTCCCACGACATCGCACCCATCCTGCGCCATGCGCCTGATCTCCAGGGCGGTTTCCAGGCGCGGGCCCTGGGTAGCCCCATAGGTGCCGGATGCCGCGTGTGGAATGCCGGCAGTAACCGCTGCATCGATCAACGCGCGACGCAATTCACGGTGGTAGGGTTCGGTAAAATCGATATGCATCAACGCGCCGGAACGACCGTCATCGAAGGTATGCTCACGCCCCCAGGTGTAGTCGATCAGCTGGTCCGGGATCACCAGCCGGCCGGGACGCATACCTTCGGCGATGCCTCCGACCGCATTGATCGCTACGATCTCCTCGAGACCCAGCGAATGGAGTGCCCAGAGGTTGGCGCGGTAATTGATCAGGTGGGGCGGTATGGCACCGGGACTGCCGTGGCGCTGCAGGAAAAACACCTCGACCTCTCCCCAGCGGCCCTCCTGAACAGGCCTGGATATTTCGCCATACGGGGTCGCAGGGGCGTGCGTACGCAGGATCTCCAGATCCTCGAGCTCATCCACCCCGGTTCCGCCGATGATCCCGATCCGTCGCCGGGAACTCACAGGGCACCCGCCCCGGGCCAGGATGTAGGTGGAAATTCACAATCTTTAGACGATTTTTTCATGTGGCGACGTTCAGCTTAGGCATAGAACGCTATATAAAAGCCCGCGTTTGCTAAAGTCAACTCTGGAAATCAGGCGCAACCCTTTGATCTATATTACTAACCAAACAATGGTAATTTAGGGCCTGTTTTATAGATCAATTTCACATAATGGACAGGTCCTGCCAGCGTGATATGTTGGACTGCCAGCCACCAACAGGGTACAAAAAAATGAAGATGCTCAGTCCTGTCGTGGGCGGATGGTACAAGGACCTGCAGACCAACTCGCTGTTTGAAGTGGTGGCATGGGATCCCGCTGCCCTGACCATTGAAACCCAGTACCTGGACGGCGAAGTCTCGGAGTACGATCTGGACGCGTGGCGCGAAATGCTGCTGGAGCGCGCAGAAGCCCCCGAAGACTGGCGCACGCCCTTCGAGTTGAGTGACGGAGACGGCCTCGATCCCGACCTCCCCATCCACCCCGAGGATTGGGGCAACCCGCTCAACTTTATCGAACCGGACACCATGTACGGGGTGGAGGACTTCTGACCTCACCCCCGCGGCGCCCGTCAGCACGCGGCGCTTGAAGCCACCCTTCGATACTGTATATAATCACAGCACCTGTATATATACACAGATGCCTTGATTATGGAAAAGCTCACCAACCGACAGCAGCAGGTGCTGGATCTCATTCGCCAGCATATCGACCAGACCGGATACCCCCCTACACGCGCGGACATCGCCAGGGAACTGGGCTTCAAGTCTGCCAATGCCGCCGAAGAACACCTGAAGGCACTGGCACGCAAGGGCGCGATCGAGATCATCCCCGGGGCCTCCCGTGGCCTGAAACTCCCGGAAAGCAGTGGAATTCCAATCGTCGGTCGCGTCGCCGCGGGTAATCCGGTGCTGGCACAGGAGAATATTGAAGACTACTGCGATCTATCTCCCGACTTTTTCAAGCCCCGGGCGGATTACTTTCTCAGGGTCCACGGTGACAGCATGATCGACGCCGGCATCCTCGATGGCGACCTGCTGGCCGTGCACAGCACCCCGGTAGCCAACAACGGCGAGATCGTTGTTGCACGAATAGAGGACGAGGTCACGGTCAAGAGGCTGCACAAGACCGGCCAGAAACACCGCATCGAGCTGCTTCCCGAAAACCCCGATTACCAGACGATTGAGGTCGACCTGCGAGAACAGTCCTTTGCCATCGAGGGGCTCAGCGTCGGCATTCTTCGCCGCGGGTGATTATTGGGGAGCGCCTGGGATCAGGCAGATCGCCGTGAGGCGGGCTGAAGTGGCCGGGTTGCGACTCGCGCCAGATAGGCGAGACACCCGGTTGCGGGGACGGGATGGCGGTGGTTCAGTGACTCAGTGCAGTATCCGCGGTGCTTCGGCAGCCGCCTCGGCTTCCGTTTCGCCCTGCTCCGACAGGGCGGACACTGCCTGAATACCCGCCTGAATCATGGCCTTGGCGACCTCCAGTCCGTTATCCATAATGTAGAGATTGGATTCTTCCGAGAATCGGATGGTAACCAGCGGTTCAGAATCATCGTCTGCTCGCTGCAAAACGATCTCACCGTTCCCCAGATCGACAATCTCCAGTAAGGATGAAGACACTCAATAGACCTCTCTTCTCTGTGACTGCCCCTGCATTCTATCAGTCGTGTCAGTCAGCGGCCAGCACGGAGTTTGTTCAGCATTCGTCCAGGGAATCGCCCATCCGGTTAAACAGGGCTTCCAGTTGTTCGCTCCAGAATGACATCTCTGCGGGGCCGGGGAGTTCGCTCGCGGTGGTGGCAAGATTTCTACCTGCCTCGCCTGAGCGGTGACTGACGCGCGCCAGTTCGTCGCGCTCATCCAGCAGGTCTGCGAGCCAGCCACTGTCCTCCAGATGCTGAAACTCGTGGACCTCACCGGGGACCGCCCTGCCCTGCGGCAGTTCCGGGAGTTCGGCACAGGACCGCGGCGGGTATGGCTGCAACTCATCGAGATGGCATAACGCCAATAGAAACCAGCCGTAGGCACCGATCAGGTGCTCCCGCACCGGCCGGAAAAAGGCCTGGGCGAGGGTATTGGCCGGAATATCTTCTCCGTCGAGGGCCCGCTGCCAGGCATCAAGCAGTATTCTGGCCAGGTATAGCTTGTGATTGGCCCGCGCCCGGGCGCTGCTGGTCATGCACGTTTGCGCGCGCGGCCCTTGCCGCCGCCCGTCTTCTCAGGCTGCCATTTGCCACCCTGATACCAGGCTTTCCAGCCGGTTGCCTTGCCGTCCTTCTCGGTCATCACGTACTGCTCCCGGGTCTTGCGACTGAAGCGGACCTGGGTACGATTCCCTTCATCATCCTCGGTGGGCGCCGTAAAGAGGAAGGCATACTTGGGATCGATCTCCTCGCGATGCGGCAGCAGTTCGTCCACGAAGGGTGCCCGGGTTTCGCGGTTCCGGGGAAACTGGCTGGCAGCGAGAAACAGCCCCGCAGCGCCATCGCGCAGCACGTAAAAATCCTCGACCTTTTGGCAGGCCAGTTCCGGCATGGGGACCGGGTCCATCTTGGGCGGCGCGGGCTCGCCGCTGCGCAGCAGTTTCCGGGTATTCTTGCAGCTTTCCGATGTACACCCGAAATACTTGCCGAAGCGGCCGTTCTTGAGCTGCATCTCCGCGCCGCACTTGTCACACTCGAGGGTTGGTCCCTCGTAGCCCTTGATCTTGAATTTACCCGTTTCCACTTCGAACCCGGGACAATCCGGGTTGTCACCACAGACATGGAGCTTCCGCGTCTCATCGATCAGGTAGCTGTCCATGGCCGTATTACACAGCTTGCACCGGCGCCTGGTGCGCAGCTGGCGCGACTCCGCCTCATCGTCGGCGTCCTCCCGTATCGCTTCATCACCGGAGGTAAGGTTGATCGTGTTCTTGCACCGTTCCTTGGGTGGCAGGGCGTAACCCGAACAGCCGAGGAAGACGCCGGTGCTGGCCGTGCGAATCTGCATCGGGCGCCCGCATTTGCTGCATTCGATATCCGTCATGGTGGGCTCGTTGGGTTGCATGCCCACCGGCTCCGGCTCCCCGGCCTTCTCCACCAGATCGTTGAACTCGGCATAGAACTGGTCCAGCAGCTGCCGCCAGTCCAGCTTACCCTGCGCCACGTCGTCCAGGTGTTCCTCCATGGATGCGGTAAACCCATAGTCAAGCAGCTCGGTAAAACTCTTCTGCAACCGCTGGGTGACGATTTCACCCATTTTCTCGGCGTAAAATCGCTTGTTCTCGAGCCGTACGTAACCGCGATCCTGGATCGTGGAGATAATGGACGCATAGGTGGACGGTCGGCCGATGCCCCGCTTTTCCAGCTCGCGTACCAGGCTGGCTTCGCCATAGCGCGGCGCCGGCTTGGTAAAATGCTGCGCCGGGTCGAGCTTTAACAGGGTCAGCGCATCACCCTCTTTTACATCGGGCAGCACGGTGTCTTCTGCCTTGCGGCCACCGGAGGGCAGCACGCGGGTATAGCCGTCGAACCGGATGATCCTGCCCCTGGCGGCCAGCTCATAATCGCCCGCGCGGGTGGTGACGACCGTGGAGGTGTATTCCGCGGGAGGCATCTGGCAGGCGACAAAGCGGCGCCAAACCAGTTCGTAGAGTCGCTCTGCATCCCGTTCCATGTCCTTCAACGCATTCTGGGACACATTGACATCGGTGGGCCGGATCGCCTCATGGGCCTCCTGGGCGCCCTCTTTCGAGGAATAGGTATTCGGATTTTCCGGAAGGTAGCGCGGTGGAAATTGGGCGGCGATGTAATCCCGGCAGGCAGCCACAGCCTCGGCACTGAGATTGGTCGAATCGGTACGCATATAGGTGATGTAACCCGCCTCGTAGAGCCGCTGGGCCAACATCATGGTCTTCTTGACGCTGAAACCCAGCACCGTGCTGGCGGCCTGCTGCAGCGTCGAGGTGATGAAGGGTGCGGAAGGCTTCGAACTGGTCGGCTTGTCCTTGCGTTCGCTAACGACATAGGGCAGTTTCTCCAGCTCGGCCGTTGCAGCCAGCGTGCTGCTTTCATCACCGGGCCGGAACTCCTTACCCTGGTACTTGCGGACCTGGAAGCGGATATTGTCATCCGCATCCGTGGCGAGATCGGCATGGACCTCCCAGTACTCCTCGGGAACAAATGCATGAATTTCGCGCTCACGCTCCACGATCAGGCGAACGGCAACGGATTGCACCCTCCCCGCCGACAGGCCCCGAGCGACCTTGGCCCAAAGCAGGGGGGACACCATGTAGCCAACCACCCGGTCCAGGAAGCGCCGCGCCTGCTGGGCGTTGACGCGGGACTGGTCGATATCGTCCGGGTGCTGGAATGCCTCGGTGATCGCCTTCTTGGTGATCTCGTTGAATACGACGCGCTGATAGCGTTCATCCTCGCCACCGATAGCTTGCCGCAGATGCCATGCGATAGCCTCCCCTTCCCGGTCCAGATCGGTCGCGAGATAAATGGCATCGGATTTGTCCGCCAGCTTGCGCAGTTCACTGACCACTTTTTCCTTCCCGGGCAGGATCTGGTAGTTGGCCTCCCAGCCGTTCTCCGGGTCAATCCCCATGCGACGGATCAGCTGCTCGCGGCCCTTCTGTTTTTTGTAGGCCGCTTTCTCATCCGGCGCCATCTTGCGCGTTTTGGCTGCCTGTGCGGCCCGTTGTTTGGGATCGACGCCCGCACTACCGCTGCCTGCCGTCGGCAGATCCCGAATGTGGCCCACACTGGACTTGACGATATAGTCAGACCCCAGGTACTTGTTGATGGTCCTGGCTTTGGCCGGCGACTCGACGATTACTAGCGATTTACCCATAAATTCCTGCTGAAACTGCTTGTTGCCCCAAGGCTACTGACCCGGAAGCGCCCGGTCAAAAGGGGGCATATATAAGTCCCCTGCCCGCCGCGGTCAAGCAAAATCGCCCTCGGCGGGTCGCAACTCCCGGGCCCACTCCACTAGAACTTCGCAAATAAGATCCACCTCGGCCTCCGTACCCGCCTCGTCCCAATACACGCCACAACTGCCCTCGTCGACCGTGGCCGCGTAGGCCTGTGGGGGCAGCCGGGACAGGGGATCCGGCACCGGGTCGCGCCAGTTCACGGCGCGCCAGGCGCCCTCCTCGAATACCCAACCTCCTCGCGTAACAGCCGCCGAACCGCTCGCATAGGGCAGTCGCTTGCCATAGTAAATGTCGCCGGCTCCCCGGCCGGCGCTTGCAGCCGACGCGGACCTTCCCGGCGGCTGCCTGAACTCAACGAAAAGGCCGTTCACGGCGGCATATTCGCGCAGCCGGGCAATCAGTCGCTGTCGTTTACTGGGCACAAAATGAGACAGGGGTGCCAGGGCCAGAAATACGATGAAAATAATCAGCAAATATTTCACGATGGAATCCCCTGACCCATATCAATCCTGCGAAGGCATGATTGTGTGTTATAAATGACAGTCAGACAAATGACTGATATGGAGCAAGCCCATGTCCGAATATATGAAAATTCTGGTTGCCGTGGACCTGAGCGAGGATACATCAACGATTGCGGGGCGTGCCCTCGCCATAGCCAATAACGCCGAGGTGCACTTCATTCACGTGATCGAGCCCCTCAGTTTCGCCTACGGGGGCGATATTCCGATGGATTTCTCCGGCATACAGGACGAGATCCAGCAACAGGCCACACAGCAGCTGCAGCGGTTTGCAGAGAGTCAGGGCATAGACGCCGAGCACCAGCACATCGTGCTGGGAAGGCCCGAAGTGGAGATCCATGCCAAGGCAGAAGAACTGGGCGCCGACCTGATCGTCGTCGGGAGCCATGGCCGCTATGGTCTGGCCCTGTTGCTTGGCTCCACCGCCAATGGTGTTTTGCACGGGGCCAGTTGCGATGTACTTGCGGTGCGGGTGGGCAGAGGTAAAAAATAATCAGGACTGGAGAAATTCTCTCAGCTGCGGCGGGTCGAAGGGCCATCGCAGTTCCCTTCCGTCGGCATGTCGAAGTACAGGTATAAATAGACCGTAGCGTTCGAACAGCTCGTCCGAATCAGCAATATCCACCTTTTCCAATTCATGGTCTACACCCTGCGCCTGTGCCTCGGCGAGCATTTGCCCGGCAACGTCACAGAGGTGGCAGGCCGATGTGCCGTACAACGTAAAGCGTGACACCAATTGCTCCTTGCCCCTGGGTCGCTCTTGAACTCTCCGGCCCGTAAGGGGTAACATGATTCAAAGTTTAACAATATAAACCGGATTTGGATTGAATTCCTTTTCCGACACCGTCACGGGAGTACGACAGTGGCACTTTTTTCCCAACCCACCGCCCGGGCGCTAGCCATTCTGGACCTGCTGATGGCCAACCCGACACAGGCTTTCGGCCTCACCGAAATGACCCGGCGCCTCAACCTGAACAAGGCTACCTGCCACGCGATATTGACGACCATGGCCAACTACGGCTTCCTGGTTCAGCACCCCAAGACCAAGGCCTATCGCCTGGGGCCCTCCATTATAGCGGCGGGAAATGCCGCCTTCGCCCAGTTTCCTGTACTGGAATATGCGCGCCCTGAGCTGGAAGGGCTGCAGAATGACCTCAACATCGGATTTGCCGTCACCGGCCGTTCCAAGCTGCACATGGTGCTGCTGGCCTTGTACGGGCGCGCCCAACCCCTGATCGACTCGTTCCAACTCGGTCTGCGCCTGCCCAATACCGCGCCTGTCGCCGCCTGTTTCACCGCTTTTTCCCCGGCCAAGGAACTGGAGGCGTGGCTGACCCGCGCCCATGAGTCCAGGGGGGACTACAACGAGAAGCTGGACCAGAAACTGCGGGTGTCACTGATCGGCATCCGTGCCCGCGGATATGAAGTCACGCTGAAAACAAAAGCGGAAGCGGAACTGACCCGGGAGCTGAGCCGCATTCACAACTCCTGGAGCCTGACAGAGCTGGAGGATGCAGCCAACAAATACCAGCGCGATCTGTGCGATGAGCACTTCCACCTGGACCGCATTGATCCCAAAACCCGTTACGACATTGCCCATATCGCCGTGCCCGTTTTCGTCTTCAAGAATGTCCCGGTAATGTGTTTTGTTGCCGGCTCTTTCGACAAACCCGTTACCGGCACCGAGATCGAGGAGATTGCCGCCCGCATGCGCGAATCAGCAGGACGCGTAACGCGTCTGGCCAGCGGGCGTGAAAAGGTCAGTTGACGGGCAAAGGTCGAGCGTAAAATGCCGGATCAACGCGGCTACGCCGAGAAAAAGGGCTTTTTCAGCCGGGTATTGACGGTCTATGGACGCAAACCGGCACTGGAGGCCTTGCAGGACCCCCAACTGCCCTGTCATGCACTCCACCTTGCCGACAGCAATCGCGACGGCGGAATCATCTCTCAAATCAAGGCCCTGGCTGCGGAGCGCGATATTCCAGTCCGGGTGCACAGCCGGATCGAACTGTCACGCATATCGAGGAACGGCAAACAGGATCAGGGCGTGGCGCTCGACATCGTCTGCCCTGCCTTCCGTCCGGTGGAGGAGCACCTGCACGCCTTGCATGGCATGGCGCCCCAGCGGCTGCTGGCGCTGGACGGCATCAGCAATCCACAGAATCTCGGTATGATCGTGCGTTCGGCCTCGGCCGGGCAGATCGATGGCATCATCTGGTCCCGCAAGGGCAACGCCGCACTTGGCCCGCTGGTGATCAAGGCCAGCGCCGGCACCCTGTACCGGGCACCACTGCTGATATGTGCAGAGCTGTCGGAAACGCTGCGGAACTACAGGGAGCAGGGCGTCGAGATCTGTGCCCTGTCCGCAGGGGCGGCGCTGTCCCTGTTCGAGCACAACCCTGCAGGCCACTGCATCTACATCCTGGGCAACGAAACCGCGGGGGTTTCGGCGATTGCGCGGGAGACTGCCTCCACGGCTTTGTCCATCCCCATGGGCAACGGCGTGGAATCCCTGAACGTGGCGGTGACGGCGAGCCTGATCGCCTATGCCAACAGTCTCAGGGATTATTTGGTCAGATAGGCCATGGCCTCTTCCAGGCCCTTGAGGGTCAGCGGGTACATGTGACCCTCCATCAGTTGGTTGGTAATGGCCACTGACTGGGTGTACTGCCACTCGTCTTCGGGCACCGGGTTGATCCAGATGACCTTGTCGTAAACTTCCCGCAGGCGCCGCATCCAGGTTTCACCCGCCTCGTCGTTCCAGTGTTCGACCGAACCGCCCGGCTGCACGATTTCGTAGGGCGACATGGAGGCGTCTCCCACAAATACCACCTTATAGTCATGGCTGTACTTGTGCAGCACATCGAGCAGCGGCGTGCGCTCGTTGTGGCGCCGGATATTGTTCTTCCACACGCTCTCATAAATGAAGTTGTGAAAATAGAAGTACTCCATGTGCTTGAATTCCGTGCGAGCGGCCGAGAACAGCTCCTCACAGACTTTCACATGGGGGTCCATAGAACCGCCGACATCGAAAAACAGCAGCACTTTTACGGCGTTGTGGCGCTCCGGTACCATCTTGATATCGAGGAGGCCGGCGTTTCTGGCCGTGGAGCTGATCGTATCGTCCAGGTCGAGTTCGTCAGCGGCGCCGGTGCGGGCGAACTTGCGCAGGCGCCTGAGCGCCACCTTGATATTGCGGGTGCCGAGCTCCACGCTGTCGTCCAGGTTCTTGAAGTCGCGCCGGTCCCAGACTTTTACCGCCTTTTTATTGCGGCCATTGGGTCCGACCCGGATGCCCTCGGGGTGGTATCCCTCCTGACCGAAGGGGGAGGTACCACCCGTGCCGATCCACTTGTTGCCGCCCTCGTGGCGTTTCTCCTGCTCCTCCAGCCGTTTCTTGAACTCCTCGATCAGCTTTTCCAGTCCGCCCAGGGATTCAATCTTGGCCTTGTCCTCCTCACTCAGGTTCTTCATGAACTCGGAGCGAAGCCAGTCGTCGGGGATCAGCGCCTCGATGATATCGTCCAGGGCTTCGAGCTCCTTGAAGTGCAGGCCGAAAGCGCGATCAAAACGGTCGAAATACTTCTCATCCTTCACCATGCAGGTACGGCTGAAATAGTAGAACTCGTCCATGCTGCCAAACACGATGTGCTGCTTCATCCCTTCCATCAGGTCCAGCAGTTCCCGCGTGGTGACCGGGACGCCTGCGTCCCTGAGGCCATGGAAGAAGTTGATGAGCATGATTTACCGGGATTCCCTGCGGTGCATGAAAGCGAGGCGTTCCAGCAGGTGAACATCCTGCTCGTTCTTGAGCAAAGCGCCGTACAGTGGCGGGATCGCCTTGGTGGGATCCCTGTCCTTGAGAATTTCGTCGGGGATATCGTCCGCCATCAGCAATTTGAGCCAGTCTATCAATTCGGAGGTTGAGGGCTTTTTCTTGAGACCGGGAATGGCCCGCACATCGAAAAAGACCTCCATGGCCTCCTGCACCAGATCCCGGGCGATATTGGGATAATGGACGCCAACGATCTCACGCATGGTGTCGCGATCAGGAAAATTAATAAAATGGAAAAAACACCTGCGCAGGAAGGCATCCGGCAGTTCTTTTTCGTTATTACTGGTGATGATGATGATCGGGCGGTGTTTCGCCTTTACCGTTTGACCCGTCTCATAGACGAAAAACTCCATCCGGTCGAGTTCCACCAGCAGGTCGTTGGGAAATTCGATATCAGCCTTGTCGACCTCGTCGATCAGCAGCACCACCTGCTCCTCGGAGTCGAAGGCCTCCCACAACTTGCCCCGCTTGATGTAGTTGGCAATGTCATGGACCTTCTCTTCTCCCAGTTGGGAGTCCCGCAAACGTGAGACGGCATCGTATTCGTAGAGGCCCTGCTGTGCCTTGGTGGTGGATTTGATGTGCCACTGGATAAGGCGCTTGCCCAGACCCAGGGCCACTTCTTCCGCCAGCATCGTTTTGCCGGTACCCGGCTCACCCTTGATCAGCAACGGGCGCTCCAGTGCCACCGCGGCGTTGACCGCCATGCGCAGGTCGTCTGTAGCGACGTATCGTTCTGTGCCTTCAAATTTCATGGTTCTCACATCACTCTCATGGATTGCAAAGCCGGACAGGGTACCTATCGACGGGCGCCTTATCAAGGAAGGCCGGTGTCCTTCCCGCCGCGGGTTTCCGTGAGCCTTGCCGCGTCGTCGGTGGGAGCGCTCAGCCCCGCCACCACCTCACCGCCCGCCTCCCCGGACAACTGCCGGCTGCGCCGCTGCCAGACTTCCAGCTTCCGGCGCTTGCGGCGACGCAGTATGACAGCGACGACCACGGCTGTTAGCGATACCAGTAGGGCCAGGACTAGCAGTGGCGTCCGCAGGTTTTCCTCCGGTATCTCTTCACCCCGTGTGACCACGGTCGACTTGGCCGGCGTGGCAATGACCTCGACGTACATCGGCAGCTCCCGTCGCAGGGTTGCTGCGCCGACTCTGGCCAGCAACTGATAGCGCCCCGGCTCTTCAAATGATGGCACGGTGATCCGGTACTCACCATCCGCGGGTAGCGGGTAAGCGCGAGACACATCGAGGTCGATCCTGTAACCCCGCGGCCCGCTTATTTCTACCGCGATTGCAAAAAGACCCAAAATCTCGGGGTCAGTCACGACCTGCCCCTTTTCGATGAGCCTCAAACCCAGCTCGGCACGACGCCCGGCCGGAAGGCTGTTGGGCAGGGGATCTACCTCGAGTTGCATGTCGGACATGACCGTTACCCGCGTCCTCGCACCCTTGGGAGCGACCAGTTGCCACTCCCCGGTACGGGGATCGCGCACGGTCACCAGGACAAAGCGCCGATTGTTATACCAATCCACACCGTCGACAGGCTCGGCAGGCTGATAGCGATCTCCCGACGGACTGACGAGGCCCAGGCGGGTTTTTTCGCTTTCATAAAAAACCAGCGCCGTGAACTCCTCCACGCTGTCATCTATCCAGAAGCGCCCGCCCGTAACAGGCACCCGCGCGGCAGGCGCTACCATTTCCAGCGACTGTAGAAAAATGGAAGACAGCTCAGCCGGTGAATCAGCCTTTTCGGCGATGCCGCCGGTACTGTCCGCCAATGACCTCAGGAATACCCAGTCGGCTTCGTCGGAGAGCGCCACCGTGTGCACCGGTATGCCGGTGGCCCCCAGCTCAGTGGCCACAGTGTTCAGGACCCTGCGCGCCGCGCTGGCATTGACCATCGGCGATGCCGACACATCCACCTTGCCGTCGGTCAACAGGATGATACTGGTACGAAAGGCGGGATCGAGGCGATCGAAATCGTAGCCGGCTGCTGCCAGCGCAGCCGGGATATTGGTGCGCTGGCCGGAATTGTCGATCGAGTCTACCGCGCGCCGGGCCGCCTCGCGCCAGGAGTCATCGACCACCTGGTGAGGAACCAGCGGTTCCACCTCCTCGTCGAAAACCCACACTCCGGCCCGGGATCCCTCGGGCAGAAGCCTCACGATCAGGTCCAGCGCGGGAGCCCGGAGGTTATCGGGATCCGAGGTCTTCATACTGCCCGAATTGTCGATGAGCAGGCGGACGTCCGGTTTCAGCCCCGGACCCGAGCCTGCATCGGCCATGACGGACACTGAAAGACACGTTAAGAGCAGGGCAAAACCAGCGCTGATCAATGCCAGGACCGGGCTTGTGCCCGGCTGGCCTGTTCGCCTCATTTACCCCCGCTCCGCTTCAGGTTGTTGCGCTGTCTTGGGCGGCACCGGGGCACGTCTGCGAAAAATCGTCAGTTGCAGAAACAGCGCAATGACCACGGCCACCGCCGACATCAACACCAGGGGCTTGATAGCATGGCGGGCCGCCTCCGATCCCTCGGTGAACCACTGGAAACCGGCGACGATCAGGGCGGGGGCGAGTGTGGTGACGTCCTCCCTGGGAAAGGCCGGCGTCAGCAACAGCGCGGCACCCAGCAGCACCGTCAGTGCAACCCAGCCTGCACGCCAGTGCCGGCTCAACCACCAGCCCAGGTAGAGCAGGATGGCGAGGGCGGCCCCCACGTAGGTATAAATGGCCGTGAGATAAGAACTCTCGGTCAGCACGTCTATTCTCCTATTCTACCCAGCGGACGATATGTTCATCGTATCCATCGGGGTGTACATATTCATCCGAAATTGCTCTACCCCGGATCGAGACACCTGCCCGGTGCACCGTCTCAGGATCACCGCTGATCAGAGGGTGCCACTCAGGAAGCGGCTCCCCCTTTGCCCTCAACCGGTAAGCACAGGTGACGGGCAGCCATTGGAGGTCACCCGCCATATCGGGCGCCAGCTGAATACAATTGGGCATCAACTGCGAGCGGTGGGCGTAATCGCCGCAGCGGCAGCTCTCTTCATCGAGGTAACGGCAGCGGACTTTCGTGTAAAAAATCTCGCCCGTCTCTTCGTCCTGCAGCTTGTGCAGGCAGCATTTTGCACAGCCATCACATAACGCTTCCCATTGCTCTGCGTCCAGCGCCTGCAGCGGCAGGGTGTTCCACCAGTCACTCACCGGGGCTGTTCCTTCGTTGCAGCTCGGCTGCCGACGGGGGCATCTGCAGAAAGAATCCCTTTTCCGCAATGCTTTGCAGCACGTCACTCGCTGTCGCCCGGGCCAGTTTGCGTTCCGGGTCCAGCAGCAGGGTCATCACTTCCACCGGCTCGCCAAAACGCTCCAGAAGCGGCGCGGGAACATCCGACAGTCCATTCGCCTTGTCCACGTACAGATACATCTCCTCTTTACGTGAACTCCTGTAGACCTGACACAGCAGCTTCATGCGGCAGCGCCCGCCAGCAGTCGGCGCAATGGCTCTATCACTGCCTGCTCACGCCAGCCATTCCAGTGCCGCGGGCATTCGTCGAGCGCCTCTCCCCTGGACTCGCGCAACAGGGCTTCATAGTCCCGGCTCTGAAGCAGTGCTTCCGGCGCTATGCCCAGCCGGGAAGCGATCTCTCTGGCTGACTCCCGCAGTTGCTTTAGCTGCTGACGCTGCGGAGCCTGCAACGGGCCGGGCAGGCGTGGCGGCAGCATCCTATCAGGGATATCCCGCTGGGCGTCCAGCAGGGACAGCAATTCCTCGCCGTAACGGCGCACTGCGGGCGGCGGCAGCCCGACAGGGTCTCGCAACTCCGCGCGACTGGCCGGGACATACTGCGCCAGTTGCAGGCAGGCCTTGTCGTCAATAATCCAGCTCCTGGGCTTGTCCATGCGCCGGGCTGTCGCTTCGCGCCAGTCACACACCGCCCGCAGCACCGATAACTGCCGCGGATTCAATTTCCAGGCCGTTTTGATCCGTTTGTAATACTCGCCGTTATTACTCGCCAGATTGGCCGCGGCATCCGCACCGTCCGCCAGCACCCAGTCCAGCTTGTCCTGGGTGATACATTTGTCATACAGGTCCTGCCACACCGGCAACAGCCAGGCCACATCCTGCGCCGCATACTCGCACTGAGCGTCGGTCAGTGGTCGCTGCAGCCAGTCAGACCGGGTCTCTCCCTTGGGCAGGTCGACGTCGCAGATTTCCTGTACCAGGGCGCGGTAGCCCAGGCCGAAACCAAGATCTACCAGCGCCGCTGCCCGTTGCGTGTCGAACAGAGGGGACGGCAATACCCCCAGCCAGCACTGGAAAACTTCCAGGTCCTCGCTGGCGGAGTGGAGCACTTTGGTCGTGCGGGAATCCACCATCAAATCTGCGATGGGCTGGGTATCTTCAATGGCCAGCGGGTCGACCAGCCAGGCCCGGTCACTGAAACAAAGCTGCAACAACGCCACCTGCGGGAAGAACGTATTCCGACGCATGAATTCGGTATCGACAGCGACCACGGCACTTCCCTGCTCGCGGGCAAGCACCTGGCGCAAGGCCGCATCTGACTCAATCAATTGCCAGTCCACGCGCTACTCCACCGGTCGCCTGCCCGAGAGGGCATGAGCCAGGGTGGAACCATCTACATACTCCAGTTCTCCGCCGAGGGGGACACCGTGTGCGATGCGCGACACTCTGACCCCTTCAGGCTGCAGCATGTCCGTCACGTAATAGGCCGTCGCCTCCCCCTCCACCGTGGGATTGGTCGCCAGGATGACCTCCTGGATGCCCTCCTCTACCACCCGGCGATGAAACAGGTCCAGGCCGATCTCCGTGGGACCGATTCCGTCAATGGGTGAAAGGTGGCCCATCAGCACAAAGTAAATCCCTCGATAACCACCGCTTTGTTCCACTGCCAGCACATCCGCCGGCGTTTCCACCACACAAATAGTCTTGCCATCGCGCCGTGGGTCGCTGCAGATCTCGCACACCTCCAACTCGGTGAAGTTGCGGCAGCGGCTGCACCGGTCGACCCGGTCGATAGCTTCATGCAGCGCATCCGCCAATGCTGTCGCGCCTTCGCGGTCGCGTTCCAGCAGGTGCAGCGTCATGCGCTGGGCCGACTTGGGGCCGACACCGGGAAGGCAGCGCAATGCCTCCATAAGGTTTTGCAGGGCGGGACTGAATTTCATCAGAATGGCATCTTGAATCCGCCGGGCAGGTTGAGTCCCGACGCCAGGCCCGACATGGCTTCCTTGTTGCGATTCTCGACCTTGCGCACCGCATCGTTGACAGCGGCCGCGAGCAGGTCTTCCAGCACTTCCTTGCTCTCGGTCAGTACCGCGTCGTCAATGGAGACGCGTTTGACATCATGGCGACCGGTCATGATCACGCTCACCAATCCGGCACCGGCTTCTCCGCGTACCTCGGCATTCGCCAACTCTTCCTGTGCCTTCTGCATCTCGGCCTGCATTTTCTGGGCCTGCTGCATAAGGTCTGACAAATTTCCTTTCATTGAATCGTCCTCTTATTCCAGGGGTGCGATGGAGGCGTGATCAAGTTCGCCATCAAATCGTGCTATCAGCGACTGCAGCCGGGCGTCGGCTTCGATCTCGGCGACGGCCTGCTGCAACCGTTCCTGACGCCGTCGTTCTGTATGCTGCGCGGGCGTCTCTGCCTCCACCTTGCCGGATTCTATGGTGACAGACAGCTTGCCGCCAAAGTAGTTCTCCAACGCCAGGCGTATTTTATCGACGTGACCCTCATTGAACAGGGAGGAATGTGCCTCATCCAGTATGAATTCCAGCTGCCGCTCCTGTCGTGAGCGCAGCTCACAATGAGCAGCGATATTGAAGACGATTCCCACCAGGCCGAGATGATCGAGAAGTTGGGGCCAGCTGGCTGGCGTCAGCGCAGCAAGGCCGCGCTCGCCCTGCGGCGGTGAAGCCTGGCCTCCGGGGTTGCCCGGGGCCTGCTCGGCAGCAGCTGAGGCTCCATGCTCGGGTTCGGCAGGCCGCGAGGGTTCTAGCCGGCCGGGGCCGGCTGTCGCCTCAGCGGACTTTTTTACGGGGGCGCCGACCTCCTTCGCGGCCTGCTCGGCGCTGGCCGGCGGTGCCACCTCCTTCAGATCAGCGGGTCCGATGGACTCATCGACAACCGCCATCGGCCGGAAAGCGACCATGCGCAGCAGGGTCATTTCAAAACCACTGCGGGGGTCCGGCGCCAGCGCAATATCCCGTTTGCCATTCAGGGCGATCTGGTAGAACAGTTGGGCATCCTCTGCCGTCATCGTGACCGCTGCCGCCGCAATGCGCTCCGCATCCCCCCAGGCATTGTCGATCGCCTCCGGGACTGCCTGCGCCACGGCTATGCGGTGCAACAGGGAAATCAGTTCATCGAGACCGGCTTCGAAATCCGGCGCGTGCTCGGCCATCTGGCGGATGACATCCAGCGCCGCGGCGGGCTCTCCCTGGACCACGGCTTCCAGCAAGCGGTAGACATAGCCCAGGTCTATGCTACCGAGCATGGTACGCACGTCGTCCTCTGCAAGTTTTCCCGAGCCGAAGGCGATAGCCTGGTCGGTGAGGCTGAGGGCGTCCCGCATACTGCCCGCAGCTGCCCGGCCCAAAAGCCAGAGGGCTGCTTCCTCGAAGCCTACGGATTCCTGCTCCAGCACACGTTGCAAGTGGCCTACGATTTGCTCCGCCGGCATGTTCTTGAGATTGAACTGCAGGCAGCGGGACAGGATCGTGGCCGGCAGCTTCTGCGGGTCCGTGGTTGCCAGCAGGAACTTGACATGGGGCGGCGGCTCCTCGAGGGTCTTCAGGAGCGCGTTGAAACTGTGGGAGGACAGCATGTGTACTTCGTCGATGAGGTACACCTTGTAGCGTGACCGCGTGGGAGCATACTGTACGTTCTCCAGCAACTCCCGGGTATCCTCCACCTTGGTACGGGACGCGGCATCCACTTCCAGTAGATCCACGCTGCGTCCTTCGCTGATCTCCTTGCAGGAGGCACACTCGCCACACGGCTCAGAGCTCACGCCCCGTTCACAATTGAGGCACTTGGCGAGTATCCTGGCTATCGTTGTCTTGCCCACGCCCCGTGTGCCGGTGAACAGGTAGGCATGATGCAGGCGATCGTGATCCAGCGCATTGATCAGGGCGCGCAACACATGCTCCTGCCCCACCATCTCGCGAAAATTTGCGGGGCGCCATTTGCGTGCCAGTACCTGGTAGGACATGCCTCGAAGAGCCTTGATACAAACCAAAAGAGCTAGGATACACCAGCCACAGGATCGCTCAAAACCAGGACTGGACAAACGACCGGAAAAGAAATGGAGGTGACCCAGACAGCCGCACCCCGGCACACGAGTCGACAGTTACCGTTGCTCCCTTCCGGGCCTGGCGGGGTTCACTATCTATCGTTGCGAGGGGACCACCTGGGCCACCACAGAGC
>JAHEEV010000231.1 GCA_024640505.1 Halieaceae bacterium | reverse complement strand
CATCCGGTATTCGAAACCCGTGCTTTTTTCCGTATAGTCCCAGAGCCGCTCGGCAGCCTCGTCGTCCATGGCCCAGGGCTTTGGCGTCTTCTCCCGGCAGTCGAAGAAGTAGGCGCCGGTGGTTCCGGCCACTTCCTCATCGCAGCACAGGTAGACAGACGTCTCGGCGCCCTTCTCGGGGCTCCGGAAAAACGGTTTGACCAGCCCGGTAACGAACCTGCCGGCAAAGCCGTTGTTCTTTCCCAGTGACGTGGCGACCGCACCGGGATGCAGGCAGTTCACGGTGACGCGGCTGCCATCCAGTCGCCGGGCGAGGCTGCGGGTAAAAAGGATGTTGGCCAGCTTGGAGCGTCCGTAGGCCTCGAAGGTCCGGTATCTCCGCTGGGACTGTATGTCGTCGAACCCCATGTTCTTGACAAACGCGTGGGCGCCTGAGGCCACATTGACGATGCGGGCGGCCGGGGGTTGGCGAAGCGCGGGCAGCAGCATCCCCGTCAGTACGAAGGGAGCGAAATGGTTGACCGCAAGGGTCTCCTCGAAGCCGTCCACGGTCTCCCTGCGCACGGTATTGATCACGCCGGCGTTGTTCAGCAACGCGTCCAGCGGCTGTCCTGATGCAAGGAACTCCCCTGCTGCACGGCGAACGCTGGCCAACTCGGCCATATCCATGATGATTACCGCGGGCGATTCACCGCCGGCGGCGACGATCTCCTGCTGGAGCGAAACCACTTTCTCCGGATTGCGGCAGAATAGTGTCAGTGAGGCGCCCCGTCGGGCGAGTTCAAGCGCAGCGGCGCGCCCGATGCCCGCGGTGGAACCGGTAATCGCCACGTGTTTTCCCTGCATGCTTTCTCTCCTGCGGCTCAGCGACCTGCCCGTGGGGTCGCGACGCGCCTTGCGGCAATCGCGGGCCCGGATACTATACTGGATTTAGACTCACGAGCGGCAGGTCCAGCGGCTGGCGGCTGCTGCGGTACCGTCCCGCGTCTCATCGGCATGATTACGGATTATATCAGCCAAAAATATGCCGCCTGAACCGGGCCACCGGGGTTACTGGCGATTGCGCAAATCGCTATAATTCCGCCCCTCTCGACCCACTGGCGGAGCAACCATGTCCATCCTCGACAAAGACAGCAATCCCCTGGCCGACGAGGAAGCGCTGGAGCGACACATTCGCCTCGCCCTCGAGGTACCCAACCCCGGAGGCCTGGAGCTTGAATTCAGCTACCAGGTGGTCAAGCGTCTCTTCAACCCCATGATCCTCGGGGCAGACAATGTCCCCGACCGGCCCTGCCTGTTCGTCGGCAACCACTCCCTGTTCGCCCTGGACGGCTGGGTTTTGGGGCCGCTGTTACAGAAGGAGCTGGGGCGATTCATCCGCGGCCTGGGCGACAAGTTTCTCTTCGCCTCGGAAAATGTCGGCGACTACGTGCTCAAGCGTGGCGTGGTGATGGGGCACCCCGAGGTGTGCAGTGCGCTGATGAAAGCCGGCTGTGATCTGATGGTTTTCCCCGGCGGGGCCCACGAGGCGGTGAAGCCCGCCAGCGAAATGTACGAGTTGCAGTGGAAGGAGCGCTACGGGTTCGTCAAACTGGCCGCGAAGCACGGCTACACGATCATGCCTTTCGGGATGGTCGGGCCGGATGAATTCTACGGGCACCTGCTGGAAGGCCAGGACCTGCCCGACTCCCGGCTGGGCCAGTTATTGCAGCGCCTGGGCCTGCTCACCGAGGACACCCGCTCCGACGTGCTGCCCCCGATACCGGTGGGAGCGCTCGGGACCCTGATTCCCAAACCGCAACGCTGCTATATCGGATTTGGTGAGCCCATCGATCTCTCTGCGGAAAAAGGCAAGCGCCTGGGAAAACAGCGCCTGCAGACCATCCGCTCGGGGGTGGCCGAACAGATCGAGATCCAACTGGCGGAGCTGTTGTTCGCGCGGGAGCAGCACAAGGGCAAGGACAGCCTGCTGCGCCGCATCCTGACCCTGTAGCATTCCCGACCATGCCGCGTCGCGGGCTCATGTCAATAATGACAATGGCCCGCCACGTGTGTCATAAACCCTGTTCGATTTCTATCCAGACGCAGCCTGCACATTGCAGGAGGGCACTTATTTCTACCCATATATCAGGACGTTAGCTTCACTCGAGACACATTAGCGAAAGCTGGCACGCTCCCTGCATTATATCTGTTCGACTGATCAATGATGTGCAAGTGAGTGCTTTTATGAGCGAAGTTCTGTCACAGCAACCAGCACCGGAAGTGCAGCCCGAGGAAGCGTCCCTGACGCTGTGGGAAGTCATCTGTAGTGTTTTCGCCGCGGGGTTTGGCGTGCAGTCCCGTGACAACAAGGTGCGTGATTTCAGCCGTGGCAAGCCCCTGCAGTTTATCGCAGCAGGCCTGTTATTCACGGTGGCTTTCCTGGTATCCCTGATCGTCCTGGTCAACATGATCGTGTAGTTGTTTTCTGGTCTGCCAGGGAAGGCGGACCGCCCATTGTTCCATCCAAGTCCCTTGATATGCCCCGTTTTCCGGGGCATTTTTTTGCCCCGTCGCTCACTCCGCAGTGATGCCAGGCGTTGCGTCGCCCGCTCAGCCCGGGGTCGATCGGGCCAGCCGCCTCCGGGAGCAGTCACCCGTTCATCCCGGCCGGTGCTTCAGCGCCTGGCCACACCCAGTTCACCCAGAATTGCCGCCATGTCTTCGGCAGATGTCTCGGGATTCACGTCGTCGTCGATCTTCAGGACCCTGCCATCGGTCCCGATGTAGACCGTCTCACGCCTGGCGAAGCCCATCGCGTGCATTACACCGTACGCATCAGCCACCTCCTTGTCCGGATCGCTCAGAAGCGGGAAGTCGGCCTCGGTCGATTTGGCAAACTCGACATTTTTTTCCAGGGGATCGACGCTGGCCATAAAATAGGCGACGTCGTACCTGCGGATCAGGTGCCCATTCTTTGCCAGGGACTTGCACTCCACGGTGCAGCCGCTGGTGAAGGCCCGCGGAAACCAGGCGATAACCACGGCTTGTTTGCCGCGGTAATCCGCCAGGCTATACGTCTTGCCATCAGAGGCCTGCAGGGTGAAATCGGGGGCGGGATCACCCACCGCAAGGCCGTCGGCCCAGGCGGTCAACGATAATGGCGCGAGCAGGCAGGCGAGGATCAGGTATCTCACGGTTTTCTCCTTCCAGTCGTGGGAATGGCCCACCATCCGGTCGGGACGGCAGATTCTTGCAATGCTAACAGCTTTGCTACGCCCTCTCCCTGATTCAGGATCAATGCCAGCAAGCGAGGACGGCACCTGTACACTTTACGTACCTGCCTGAGTATACTCCCCCGAAGCCAATCGCCCCTGGAAAAGCCACACACCGGTTATGCAATCCCGCCCCGACAAGCCATGGCCCTTCCGCTGGGACCTGCTGCTGCGCTACCGCTATATCGAAACCATCGCCCTCTGGGAGGGACGCCTCACCACGCGACACCTCTGTGACACCTTCGGTATCGGTCGCCAGCAGGCCAGCAAGGACATCAACAACTACATCCGGGAAGTGGGGCCGGGTAATCTCGTCTACGACAAATACCTGAAGGGCTACAAGCCCACCGAAGCCTTTTTCCCCCGGGTAACCCAGGGCATGGCCGACGAATACCTGCATCTCATGGCTCGCAACAATGAGTTGATGAACGTATTCGAGTCACTCTCGCTCAATGTGGCCAACGTGGAAGTGCTCTCGGTGCCCCTGCGCGACGTCCGCCCGGA
>JAHEEV010000230.1 GCA_024640505.1 Halieaceae bacterium | reverse complement strand
GGGGCGCCGCCCTGCCATCCTGTTCGGCTCTGCCCTGAACGCCCTCGGGTTTTTCTCCCTGCTATGGGCTGACAGCTTCTACGACTTCCTGATCTATGAGGCACTGCTGGGTGTGGGTTTCAGCCTGATTTCGGGGGCCGATCTGGCGCTGGTGGAAGTGCCCCGCCCCCAGGGGCCCACCGCGCACCGTGATAATGCGCGACGCATCCTCGACCTGCTGCTGTTCGGCAAGCCGGTAGTATTCTGGACCGCATTCGCGATCGCCGTGTTCGGATTGCTGGCCTTGTACGTCTTCTGGATCTACCAGAAATACTGGGAAAGCCAGGGTGTTCCCCTGAGCTGGTTCGGTTATATCTGGGCAGCCTTCGCGCTGACCGTGAGCCTGGCCGCCCGCTATACGGCAGCCCTGGAACAACGTTTCGGCACCCGCACCATGCTCTACCTGATCGCGGGGCTGCCGCTGCTGGGCATGGCTATTGACAGCCGGGGCGTGGAGAACACCCTGCTTGTCCTCCTGGCGATATTCGCGCCGCTGATGGGGCTGGTGCTGGTGCCGCTGGTGATGCGCATCAGGCGCGAAGCCGTGCAGGACGCGCAGCAGCCGGTTACAGCCGGTTGACGTGGCCGTGCCGGTTGTCCTCCGGTGATTTCGGGTAAACTGGATCACCGGAGGAAAGGGTGATGTCTGCAAACGGAACGGTATGCGTGATCACGGGCGCCACGGTGTTCGATGGGAATGATTTCCTCGAGGATCACTGTGTGGTGCTCGATGGCGCAACGATAACCGGCGTACTGCCCGCAACAGACGTTCCCACCGGCCTGGCGACCTGCACGCTTTCCGGGGGCATACTGGCCCCCGGTTTTATCGACCTGCAGGTCAATGGCGGTGGCGGCGTCATGCTGAACAACGAGCCGACTCGCGACGCTGTGCTGCGTATTGCCGCTGCTCACCGTGCCTGCGGCACGACCTCCCTGCTGCCAACCGTGATGAGCGATACCCCCGAACGACAGCGTGCCTGCGTGGACGCCGTGCGCAGTGCAATCAACAGTGGTCACCCCGGCATCCCGGGGATTCACATCGAGGGGCCGTTCTTCGAGCCGGCACGCAGGGGCGCCCATCACGCGGACCTGATCAGGCCACTCAACAGCACTGACATCGACTGGCTCGGCGCGCTTGATGACCTGACGGTCGTGCTCACCCTGGCGCCGGAACACGCCAGCCCGGCAGAACTTGCGCGGATCACCGGCGGCGGTGCCATCATCTGCGCCGGCCACACCAACGCCACTCACGACCAGGTCATCGCCGCGGCAGATCACGGCTTGAGAGGCGTCACCCACCTCTACAACGCCATGAGCGGGATGACCGCCCGGCAACCCGGCACGGTGGGCGCCGCCCTGGCTGACGACCGCCTGTGGGTGAGTGTGATTGCCGACGGACACCACGTACACCCGGCCAACATCAGGACCGCGCACCGGGCCAAGCCCGCAGGCATGATGCTGCTCGTGTCAGACGCCATGGCCACTGTGGGCAGTGCCGATAGCTCCTTCCAGCTGTACGGCGAAGAGGTGACCGAGCGCGACGGCAGACTGGTCAACAGCGAAGGTGTCCTCGCCGGCAGTGCGATCGGCCTGATCGACGCGGTGCGCTTCACCCACAGGGAGGTCGGGCTGCCACTCGCAGAGTGTCTGCGTATGGCCTCCCGCTATCCCGCGGCTGTCCTGGGCCTGAAACATTCGCTGGGGCGCCTCGCCCCCGGGTACCGGGGCGACCTGGTCCACTTCCGCGAAGACTTCTCCGTCCAGAGCACCTGGCTCGCCGGAGAGCGGGCGATGGCGCTATAAGGCGCAACAGTCTAACTTGATGTATTGACGCTGCGGTCGAGAAGCGTGATCCTGCGCGTTTACCCAGACAAACAAGAACGGAGCCAGTGATGCAGCAATTATCCGGACAGGACGCCATGTTCCTGCATGCCGAAATAGACGGCCTGCCGCAACACATTGGCGGTGTCAGCATCTACGACCAGTCCCGGGCACCCGGTGGCAAGGTGCGCTTCAAACAGATCCTGGCAATGCTCGAGAGCCGCCTGCACCTGTCCCCCATTTTCCGCCGCAAACTGGCCTTCGTACCCTATGGCCTGGGCAGGCCCTACTGGGTCGAGGACCCGGACTTCGATCTGGAGTACCACGTACGACACATCGCCCTGCCCAAACCGGGCGACTGGCGCCAGCTGTGCATACTCGCGGCCCGACTGCACTCGGTGCCCCTGCGCAGGGACAAGCCCATGTGGGAGATGTATGTCATCGAGGGCCTCAACAATATAGAGAACTACCCCGATGGCTGCTTCGCGGTGCTGCTGAAGGTGCATCACTGCGCCATGGACGGCGCCACCGGCACCCAGTTCATGAATATCATTCACGACCTGACCCCCGAGACAAAGGATCCGGGCAAGCCGCCGCCCTGGATCGTCGAACGCCCCTCGAGGGCAAGAATGCTGGCCCAGGCCTACGTCGATGCCTGGAAAAAGCCCGGCCAGGTGGTGGACATTCTCAAACAGGCAGGCCCTGCCTTCATGCGTATCAGGCAGGGCAAGAAGGAACAGCACTTCCGCAACCTGGAGGACAAGCAGCGCACACGTTTCCAGGGCAAGATCTCCCGACACCGGGTGGTGGATGCGCGCCATTTCGATTTCGAAGAAGTTCGGGCCATCAAGAATACCCAACCGGGCACGACCATCAACGACGTGATGCTCACCATCGTCGGCGGCGGACTGCGCAAGTACCTGGCCGCCAAGGACGAATTGCCTGACAAAAGCCTGGTGACCGGCTGTCCCATCGATGTGCGCACGCCAGAGGAGCGTGCAGCGGGGGGCAATATGGTCGGCTTCATGAACGTCGCCCTGCGCAGCGAAATCGAGAATCCCGTCGAACGCATGGCGGCCGTGCACGACGAGGCCGTGTCAGCCAAGGCCTATGCCGAAGCCCTGGGTCCGCGCTTTGCGGTGGACCTGACGGATGTCATGCCGGGTAACGTGTTGTCCCTCGCCGTGCGGACCTCGGCGGCCACCGGGCTGTCCGAAGCGGGGGTGATTTTCAACACCATCGTCACCAATGTGCCCGGCGCACCCTTCCAGCTGTACCTTTGCGGTGCAGCGCTGATCGACTCCCTCAGCCTGGGACCGCTGCTACCCAACGTAGGCCTGTTTCATATCGTCTACAGCGCGGTGCAGAACAAGAAAGGCTCGATCGTGCTCTCCTTCACTGCCTGTCGCGACATGTTGCCGGACCCCGCCCTATACGCAGACTGCCTGCAGGCGTCCTTCGAGGAGTTGCGGGATGCAGCACTGGGGAAAAAGACTGCTGGCAAAAAGCCTGCACGCAGGAAGAAGGCTCCCGCTAAGAAAGCTGCCGCAAAAAAAGCCACGGCAAAAAAGAAAGTGCCCCGTCGCAAGGCGGCCGCAAAAACACGGTAGGAGCGGGCTCCTACAAGGGGATGTGTTCCTGTGGGAGCGGACTCCGTCCGCGATCGCCCGGGGCACGCTCGCCCGGCACCATCGCCCGCGGAGCGGGCTCCTACAAGGGGCCGTGTATCTGTAGGAGCGGACTCCGTCCGCGATCGCCCTCGGCACCATCGCCCGCGGAGCGGGCTCCTACAAGGGGATGTGTTCCTGTAGGAGCGGACTCCGTCCGCGATCGCCCGGGGCACGCTCGCCCGGGGCACCATCGCCCGCGGAGCGGGCTCCTACAAGGGGCCGTGTATCTGTAGGAGCGGACTCCGTCCGCGATCGCCCGGGG
>JAHEEV010000229.1 GCA_024640505.1 Halieaceae bacterium | reverse complement strand
GATCCTTGCCCAGTGCCAGGGACTGGGCATCCGCCAGTGCCATCTGCAACTGGTTGGTCAGTTTGTCCATTCTCATGAATATTGATCTCCTTGGTGCAGGTCTCTCTTAGCGACGTGCACAACTATCTTTGAGGTCATAAATGGGGGCAGATGTGCCTTTTTTCAAGCGCTTGTAGGAGCCCGCTGTGGGAGCCCGCTCTGCGGGCGATTGGTTTCCTGCCCGATTTGAATCGCCCGCGGAGCGGGCTCCTACAGGGGCGTTAGCAGGATAACGCTGGCCATACGACCGGTGCGGCCGTCACGGCGGTAGGAGAAGAACCGATCTGTATCGGTGAACGTGCACTCGCCGCCACCGTATACGGCATCGATGCCCAGGGCATGCAGGCGGGCCCTGGCCAGTCCATACAGGTCGGCGAGGTAGTGCCCCGCGGTCGCCGGACTGGGCGCAAAACAGGCCGCCACCGCGTCCTCGGAAATGCCTGCCGAATTGCCCAGGAACTGTTCCCGCACCTCGTGCCCGACCTCGAAAGCCGCTGGGCCTATGGCGGGGCCCAGCCAGGCCAGAACCTGTCCGGGCTGCACCGCCATGGCCCGAACCGTCGCCTCAAGCACGCCGGCGCAGAGGCCGCGCCAGCCGGCGTGGGCGGCGGCTACGACCGTGCCGTCCCTCGAACAGAATAGTACCGGGAGACAATCAGCGGTCATGACGGCGCAGGCCACGCCGGGCTGGCGACTCCAGGCGCCATCCGCCTCGGGGGTTCCCTCAGAACCTCGCGCCTCTATCACGGCAGCACCATGCACCTGCGAGAGCCATTGCACGCGAGTACCAGCAGGCAGCGCGGCCTGGAGCAGATCTCGATTGGCCCGCACTGCCGTGTCTGCATCACCCACGTGTGCGGCCAGGTTCAGGCTGTCATAAGGCGGATCGCTGTGCCCTCCCCCGCGGGTGGTGCTGAAGGCGATCACGTTGGCCGGGGCCGGCCAGTCAGGCCTAATAAGCGGGAGCGTCATGGCGAAGGGGGGGATCCTCACGCTCCAGCACCGACAGCAACCGGGCGATGTCAGCCGGAATCGGGCACTCGAAGCGCATGGCTTCCCCGGTCGAGGGGTGGTCGAGCCCCAGTACCCGCGCATGCAAGGCCTGGCGGCGAAAACTGCGCAGGGTCTCTATCAACTCATCGGATGCCCCTTTCGGAATCCGCGGGCGGCCGCCATAAACCGGGTCGCCGATCAACGGATTGTGCCGGTAGGCCATGTGGACCCGGATCTGGTGGGTGCGTCCGGTTTCCAGGTTGACGGCAATATGCGTGTGGTGGCCAAAACGCTGCATTACGCGATAGTGGGTGATGGCCGGCTTGCCCCCGACCGCCAGTACCGCCATCTTCTTGCGCTGCTTCGGGTGACGTCCGATGGGCTGATCGATGGTGCCTCCCCCGGTCAACGCCCCCACGCACACGGCGCAGTACTCGCGGCTGACGCTGCGCGCCTGCAGCTGATCCACCAGGCTGTGGTGTGCCGCCAGGGTGCGCGCTACCACCATGATCCCTGAAGTCTCCTTGTCCAGCCGGTGCACGATTCCCCCCCGGGGCAGGTTGGCAAGCTCCGGCGCCCGGGCCAGCAGTGCATTCACCAGGGTACCCTCGGCATGACCGGCAGCCGGGTGCACCACCAGTCCCGCGGGCTTGTTGAGCACCAGGATATCGTCATCCTCGTAGACCACATCCAGCTCGATGGCCTGGGGCTGCCAGCCCACCGCCTGTTCCAGCTCGGTATCGATGGTCAACACGGTCCCGGCGATCACCTTGTCGCGCGGCCGGCGGGATTCGCCGTCCGCCAGCATTTCGCCCTTTTTTATCCAGGACTGCAGGCGGGAGCGTGAATAGTCCATAAACAGGGCGGCAGCGGCCTGATCCAGCCTTTCCCCGTCCAGTTCGGCGGGCACGACTGCCCTGAGAGTGATCTTTTCGCCCACGATATTTCCTGTTTAAGCACCGCGCCGCCTGTGGTTAAATACCGCAGCAACAGCCGGCCACCATGGTAGCATGCCGGCTCCGTCGAATAATTGGTGGACTCCTTTGAAATACGCCCTGTTCCTGATCCTCGGCCTGGCCCTGTATGGCTGCTCCGGCAATGATGAACTGCCAGACATCGCCGATACCGGCGAGCAACAGATGTACGAGGATGCCCAGCGGCATCTGGCAGGGGAAAATTTCGACCTGGCGGTGCGGACCCTGCAACTGCTCGAATCGCGCTATCCCTTCGGCAAGTACGCCGAACAGGCCCAGCTGGAGCTGATCTACGCCCACTACAGGGCCTATGAGCAGGAGGCAGCCGTGGAAGCCGCGGACCGCTTTATCCGCTTGCATCCCCAGCATCCCAATGTCGACTACGCCTATTACATGAAGGGCCTGGCCGCCTACTCGGCGACTGAGGACATCTTCCGGCGCTTCGTTCCCACGGACCAGACCAAACGCGACACCAGCCATGCCCGGGAAGCTTTTGCGGAGTTCTCCCAGCTGGTCTCCCGCTATCCGGCAAGCCCCTATGCCGCCGACGCCCGCGCCCGGATGATCCAGCTGCGCAACCAGCTGGCACGCCATGAAGTCAACGTGGCCAACTACTATTTCCGCCGAGGTGCCTACCTGGCAGCGGCCAACCGTGGACGCTATGTGGTGGAAAACTTCCAGCGCACCCCGGCCGTGGCGGATGGCCTTGCAGTGATGGCGCAGGGCTATATTCTGCTGGGTATGGACGACCTGGCCAGAGACGCCATCGACGTACTGGCGATGAATTATCCGGAACACCCGTCCCTTGATAAGAAAGGTGAATTCCAGAGCGTCTATACGCTCGATGGCCTGCAACGCTCCTGGATCAACAAGATCAGCTTCGGCCTGTTCGATCCGCCAAGGCCTCCCCAGTTCGATAACCGTCCCAGCATCTAGATTCGGGCCCGCCCGGGTTCTTCGGCAGTATTCAAGCTCGCCCGGACCCTTCAGTGGCCGATCGTCCAGCCCGAGGTAATCGGGTAGCGCCGATCGCGCCCAAAGCCGCGTCGGGTGATGCGCACCCCGATAGGCGCCTGGCGCCGCTTGTATTCGTTGAGATCCACCAGGCGAACCACCCGTTGGACCTGCTCCCGGTCCAAGCCGGTGGCGATAATGGCCTCCGCGCTGTAATCCTGCTCCACGTAGAGCTCCAGGATCCGGTCCAGGACATCGTAGGGCGGCAGGCTGTCCTCGTCCTTCTGGTCCGGCGCCAATTCCGCCGAGGGGGGGCGGTCGATAACCCGCTGGGGAATACAGGGCCCCAGGGTATTACGAAAACGCGAGAGCTCGAACACGAGCGTCTTGGGCACATCCTTAAGTACGTCGAAGCCACCGGCCATGTCACCATAAAGGGTGGAGTAGCCCACCGCCATCTCGCTCTTGTTGCCCGTGGTCAGGACCAGAACCCCCTTTTTGTTTGAAATCGACATCAACAGGACGCCGCGGCAGCGAGCCTGCAGGTTCTCTTCCGTGGTATCGACCTTCGTCCCGGCAAATTCATCCTGCAGGGCGCTCATGAACGCATCGTAGATCTGTTCGATAGAGATCACCTTGTGAGCGACGCCCAGCAACCGCGATTGCTCCGCGGCATCCTCCACGCTCATCTGGGCGGTATAGCGGAACGGCATCATCACCGCTTCAACCCGGTCAGGGCCCAGGGCCTCCACCGCCACAGCCAGGGTGAGGGCAGAATCGATCCCTCCGGACAGGCCCAGCACCACCCCACTGAACCGATTCTTGTTCACGTAGTCACGCACACC